>JAGGZE010000096.1 GCA_021162205.1 bacterium | reverse complement strand
GCCGCGAGCGCTCTTTTCGAGATATATCACCTCGCCGGAATCGACTCTGCCCTGTAATTTCCCCAACAATTCCATCTTTGCCTCCTATTGTGTTATTTTATAATTCTCTGCAAAATTTATAATTAAATTCAATTAGCATTTTATAATTTGGATTTTCTCCTTACATTTCCACGGGTATTTCTCTCCCAGAATACGCCATCGTAATATCCCTGAATACTTCTGTCGTCGTCTGCAATCTGCAATCGTTTGATAGCATAAAGGCAATATTCCTCGTCCATTTCGACCATCACGAAATTCCTGCTGAGTTTTTTTGCGGCAACACCTGTTGTGCCGACTCCTGCAAATGGGTCGAACACGATATCGCCCTCGTTAGAACTCGCGAGAATAATTTTCGCTAAAAGTTTTTCCGGTTTCTGTGTCGGATGAGGAGTATTTTCGGGCATCGACCAGAAAGGTATAGTAATATCCGTCCATATGTTCGATGGATAAGTCAGTCGGAAATTGCCGTCATCGTTTTCCTGCCAATCTTTCGGGATACCATCGACTCGATACGGTGCAATAACTTTTCGTTTCAATTTGACCTGCTCGACATTGAAAGTATAGTCGTTAGAAACAGTGCAAAACCAAATATCCTCCGAATTATTTTTCCAGTTTTTAGTGGCACCTCTTCCCTTTTCACGCTCGAATGTGATTCTATTCTTAACGATGAAATATTTTTCGCATACACTACGAATCGCCGCAGATGACCGCCAATCGCCGCAGACATATATCGATGCAGTCGGTTTAAGCAATCTGACCATTCTCGAAAGCCAGGTATCCATCCATTCTGCATATTGTTCGACCGATATTTGCTTAAATGAATATCCATTGAAATCTTTGGATATATTATACGGCGGGTCGATGAACAAAAGGTTCACAAAATCCGATGGAAGAAAATCGATTACATCGAAAATATTTTGGTTTATCATACTATTTAAAATATTCTCGATGTTCGCCTGTCTATCTAATTTAGACAGATTAGTGCGTAAATATTCTCGTTCCATATCGGAAAACGAAACCGTTTTATTTCTTGGTGCTTTCTGCATCATTTCCCTGCGATTATTACATTTTTAATTCTGATATGAGGACTGCCCTCGGATGTTTTAGCGCGCTGACCGTCCTTACCGCAATATCCACCGCCGCTATCCCATTTGAAATCGTCGCCGATTTGCTCGATATTCGCGAGTGTCTCGAACAAATTCCCCTGCAAAACCACATCTTTTACCATCTCGGCGATTTTACCATTTCTAATCATATACCCATATCCCGCAGAGAATGAGAAATTCTCGAGTTCGGTCTCTCCACCGTAGGCATCGACAGCATAAATGCCCTCTTTAATGCCATCGAAAATCTGTGCGGCGGGATGCGGTCCCTTTTCGATAGCGGTCCCGGTCATCCTGACAATAGGAGCATATCGGAAATCCTGAGCACGCGCGTTTCCTGTGGGTTTTTCGCCCATTTTCCCTGCGGTCTGTCGCGAGTGAAGTCTTCCAACAAGCACGCCATCGCGGATAAGAGAAGTCCGTTCGGCGGGAACACCCTCGTCATCGTAATTTATAGTGCCTCGCAGTTCTGGGACAACAGAGCCATCGTCGAAAACATTCAGAAATTCCGGACCGAATTTTCTGCCGAGTGTCATCATCTTTTGCGCCTGCGGATTACTTTCGACAAAATCTGATTCGGAAAGATGTCCAAAAGCTTCGTGGATAAAAACTCCCGCAAGTCCCGGGTTAAGCACTACTGTATAAGCATTGCCTTTAACAGTTCGAGCATCGAGAAGCTCCGCCGATTTGCGAGCCACATCGATTATCGCATCATCTTTTTTCGTCAGTTCATCGAATGAACCTCGTGTAGCAAAACTTTTGAACGCATTTTGAACCGAATTCGCATCTTTCGCCCTGAATGTCGAACGAAGAACACAATCGGCTCTATGGCGAATCAATCGAGTTCCCTCGGTCGTTAGAAGATACCTATCGATAAATTCCTGCGTGAACATAAAAATTTTTTCGCCTATTCTCGAATCGATATCGGCGGTGAGTTCATCATATTTTCTGAGCAGTTCATATTTTTCTTGTAATGAATGGTTTCTCGCATCGTCATCCGCACTAATTTTAATTTCAGCGACAACAGGTTCGATTTTCGCAAGTTCTATTTTCTCATCGGGGATAATTGCCAGCGAGGCATCGGTTGCATCCTTGATTGCCCTGTCGATATCCTCGATTCTGTTGAACACAGCGAAACCCCATCCACGATTGGGCAAAAGAATTCTGACATTTCCACCGACTAAATCGTTGTTATTCACCATTTCGGATTTGCCATTGTGAAGTTTAAGAATCAAGCTTTTATTAATCCCGAAGCGAATTTCACCATATCCCTTTATCGGTTTAAGTGCATCGTTAAGTCTATCCATCACATTCATTTTTCCCCTCCAATAGTTACATTCTTAATTCTAATATGCGGTGCGCCCGTATCGACAGGGACGGATTGTCCGCCTTTACCACAGCTACCAGCCCATTTTCCCCATCTGAAATCATCGGCTACTCGCTCGATATGAGCCAGTGTATTGAAAAGATTCCCCTGCAAAACTACATCGCGCACCATTTCTGCAATTTCACCATCGCGTATCATAAATCCGTAGGATGCCGAGAATGAGAAATTTTCCAGCATAGTCTGTCCACCATAGGCATCGATTGCATATACACCTTCTTTAAGACCATCGAATGTTTCGCTTTTAGAATGCGGACCAGCCTCGATTGCGGTATTTGTCATTCTAACCAATGGCACATTGCGGTAGGATTGAGCGCGAGCATTGCCGGTAAGATTTTCACCGAGTTTCGATGCGGTTTCTCGATTATGTAATCTTCCAACCAAAACACCATTTTCCACAAGATAGTTCTTTTGAGCAGGGACACCCTCATCATCGTATATAATCGTTCCGTGAAGTTCCGGTTTCACAGTGCCATCGTCGATAATGTTCAAAAATGATGGACCGAATCTTCTGCCGAGAGTCATCATCTTTTGAGCCTGCGGATTATCGAGTATGAAATCTGATTCGGAAAGGTGCCCAAAAGCCTCGTGAATAAATACCCCCGCGAGTAATGGGTCGAGAATGACAGTGTAATTCCCGCCCCTAATCGGTTTGGCATCGAGAAGACGAACGGCGATATCTTTAACATTTTTCACCTTATTGTCGAGCGAATTCAGCACCGAAAAATTCTGCCTATTGCTCCAGCCAGATGTATATTGCTGCACATCGTTCCCATTCCGAGAACGGGCTGTGGCATAGACTATTCCATCGCCGATACGATGTTCGATAGAAGCGCCGAAAGTATTCATATACAGTCTATTCAACCGCCAGTTGGAATACATATTCGATGCGAGAATTATTTTATCGCTATCGGAACGAATCAGGTCGTTATATCGCAGCAGCATCTCGACTTTTTCCTTTTGCGTATGGGAATCGAACGAATCTTCCATAACATTTTCGATTAAAGCGTTAACCGGTTCACTTTCGACTATACGAATGGTTTCATCGGGAATAATAATGCGTGAGGCATCGATGGCATCGGCAAACGATTTGTTCAATTCATCGAGATTATTGAATGTTGCGACACCCCATCCATGTCCTTTAAGTAAAACTCTGACGAAACCGCCCATATCGATTTTGTTCGAGAAACTTTCCACGATGCCATTTTTCACGGATATAGAAAGCCATTCTTTACGCTCCAGTCTGACTTCGCCATAACCGTTAATGCTTTTGAAAAACTTCTCGATTTCCTCGCGATACTTGTCAAACATCGTTCCTCCAATCCATATTAAAATTTTCAATAATACTCGAATTCATAGCGGACATAAGCCGTGGAATATAATTTTCTCCAAAATATTCGGCAACGAATAATGATAAAGTTCGTTTCATTTCATCGAGAAAATTTTGCACCCCGAATCTTTGCGCATTTTGCACGGCGAGTTGCGGGTCGAACTGCATCTGCTCGAATTTCACCACAGCATCGATAAGTGCCTCGTATGCGAGTTCATAGAAAAAAATTCCAGTAGTGCCATCGATAACGGTTTCAGCTACTCCACCTTTTCCATAAGCAATTACGGGACGACCTGCAGCTTGAGTCTCGACAGGCACGATACCGAAATCTTCCTCACCTGGGAAAATCAATGCTCGAGCATATTTCAGAAGTTCGAGTTTGCGTTCATCGTTGACGAAACCCTCGAAATGAATATTGGATTTAGCAATTTTTTGCAAATGCTTCATTTGTGGTCCTGTGCCGGCGATAATAAGTTTCCTTCCCAGTTCGTTGAAAGCCCTAACTGCAATATCGATTTTCTTATATGGCACGAGTCTCGAAAGGCAAAGATAATAATCGCCGACATCCGGCGATGGCACGATATTCCCGAGTTCCACCGGTGGATATATCACTATAGAATTATGATTATAGAATTTCGATATTCGTTTTTGGACATTCTCTGAAATGGCAATAAATTTATCCACACGGTCGGCAGAAACCTTATCCCACATCCGAAGATAGTTAAACACAAAAGGATATACAAATTTTCCGATGAATTTAGAATAACTTTCCTTGTATTCAAAATAAAGTTCCCACGCCTGTCGCATCGGTGTATAGCAATAGCTGGTATGAAGTGTATCGCTTCTCGTCAGCACACCTTTTGCCCAGAGATATGAAGAGCTTATAACGAGGTCGTAATTCCGCAGGTCGATTTGTTCTATCATCGATGGATAAAGCAATAGATAATACTTATAGATTTTGCTCTTTAATGGTAGAAATCGGCTCCAACCCACAGGGCGAATATCCCAGCCGTGAAAATCGGCGGGCACAAATTTGGGGTCGTAAATCAAAGTATAAATCGGGGCATCGGGGAATAGATGGTGAAGCCATCGCAGAACAACTTCCGCACCACCGCTTTGATTCAAATAATCGTGAACGAGTGCGACTCGCAATTTTTTATCTTTTCCGAACATAATCATAATTCAATTATTATAATAAAAAAATTATCTAATGCAAAATAATTCTCCATTAGCGGTTGCAATAAATATTTTTTCACCATCGGAAACCGGCGATTTACTTACAAATTTATTCAGCGATAGTGAATATTCGATAGAACCTGTTTCGACATCTATTTTGAATAATTTCCCCGTGTATGACACCGCTATCACATCGTTTCCGACAATAATCGGCGGAGCATTTATCACATCGCCGAGTTTCGATACCCATTTTTTCGCACCTGTTCCGCAATCGAATGCGAAAATTTTGCCCATTTTATCTGCGACAATTAGATTTTTGCCATCGGTCGCCATCGGAAGACCGCACTCGTCGGGAATAGAATCTCGCCAGATTATTTCGCCATTTTCGAGCGATAAAGCATATATATTGCCATCGGCGCTGTGAGCGAATATTTTATCATCCGAAATAATCGATGCGCCTGATAGTGAATTTCCCAATTTTTTTCGATAGACAATTTTGCCATCGTTATCGATTCGACAGATTTCACCGCCCGATGCAGCGAAAAAAGCTCCAGTTCGATATGCAATCGCAGTTCTAATAGCGAGTTTCCGCTTTTGCGACCATCGCTTTTTGCCATCGACAGTGGAAAGTCCATATATCCCGCCCGAAAGTGTCGCGATTATAAAAATAGAATCGGTGGGTATCCCCCATATTTGAGCATCTCCGCAGCTTTTCGTCCATTTCGTTTTACCATTTGTAAAATCATATACTCCCACACGATTATATGCTCCAAAACCGATAAACCACATTTTATCATCGAAAATAACGGGCGGTTCGCAAAGTGGCACATCGACCCAGATATCGCCGACTTTGTTGCCGGTTTTCGCATCGTAAGCGACAATTCTTTTGTTCGGCAAACCGACAATTACTTTATCTGCGAACACAACAGGCGATGTCGGGTCTAATGCGGGCAATTCGATATGCCATTTCACTTCGAGTTTATTCGACAATCTGCCCGCGATATATCCGCTATTTCGGCAATCTTTTCTTGGATATTCCCAGCCGGGTTTTGTATTTTCAGGCATCTGGGGAACGATTATCGCTTTATCGCAACCTATAAACGACAATAACGATGCAAATGCCAATATTTTGAAATATTTTATCATTTTTACCACTAATCGAAATAAAATCATAGGGAAATATACTGTTGTTTTTTTAAATAAAAAATGATAATATCGCTTTCATATTTTATAATTTAATTTTCACTTTGCATTTGGAACGATTACTCATTATTATTTCGATAGGATGTTCAAAAACGATTTGCTATTTATGTTCGGTTTCAATATTTAATGTTTAATTATAAATGTCAAATTCCAAAATCCCAATGACAAATGAAACCCAAAGCCCAAAATCCAAAACAGATGCACGCCGAGCTTTGACATTTATTCATTTGGATTTGATTTGACATTTGAGCTTTGACATTTGGATTTTTTATTGCATTTTCCTTTTGTTGAATTTAATTTTGGGTTTCCAAAAGTGGTTTGACCACTGCAAACTGTAAATAACGCTCAAATAACGCGTAAGATAATGTTAAGATAAAATCGAACAACCTCAAAAGGAGGTAAATTGTGCGAAAGAAATTCATCGGTGGAAACTGGAAAATGAACAAGACGGTTGTCGAAGCACAAACATTGGCTCGTCGGCTTGCCGACCGGCTTTCCGATGTAGGTTTTGCCGATATCGCTATCTTTCCGCCATTCGTGGACTTATACCCTGTGAATATAATTCTGCGTGAGAAAGAGTCTAAAATAATTCTCGGTGCGCAAAATATGCATCCCGAACCGAACGGCGCATATACCGCTGAAATCTCCGCCGATATGGTTCTATCGACAGGTGCGAAAATGGTTGTCCTCGGGCATTCAGAACGAAGGCATATATTTCTCGAAACCGATTCATATATAAATCGCAAGGTAAAAAAAGCACTCGATTCTGGACTTCTGCCACTTCTCTGTATCGGCGAACTTTTAGATGAACGCAATGCAGGTAAAACCGAACAGGTGCTTTCAAAACAATTGAATGGCAGTCTTAAAGATGTTAAATTAAATTCGGCAGACGATATTATAATCGCCTACGAACCTGTATGGGCAATCGGAACGGGAGTAACAGCCACACCCGAACAGGCACAGGAAGCACATAAATTCGTCAGGAAAGTAATATCGGAAATGTTCGGCGAAGATATCGCTAAAAATCTGCGGATAATATACGGCGGCAGTGTGAAACCCGCGAATGCGAAAGAACTGTTATCGCAACTCGATATCGATGGTGCATTTGTCGGCGGAGCGAGTCTCGATGCCGATTCATTCGAGAGCATAATCCGTGATTCAGATATTTCTATTTGACAACATTAAAAAATGAGCCCTTCGGCTCTTTCTGGGGGAACTTCTTTTAGAAAAGAAGTTCCCCCAGACCCCTTCAAGAAAACTTTAGTATTTCTAACGATTGGAAATCGTTAGAAAATATTTAAATTTTTCTGAACAAAGGGTTATGGTTAAAAGTTATTTAATTGAGCAGGTGCAACAATGAATTGCCGATTCCATCGGCAAGGAAAGTTGCACAAAGAGAACACCCGAAGGGGTGCAACAAGGAATTCAGACTTTGTCTGAAGGGAAGTTGCACAATAAAAACACCCGAAGGGGTGGAAAGGTGGGATAAAAATGGCTAAAATGGATGATACAATCGTTTCTCAGGCGATAATCGAGAAATATTTCGAGCGATTAAAGAATAATCTTAGAATCGATGTTGCTATTGTCGGCGGTGGACCTGCTGGGATGGTAGCCGCTTATTATCTTTCAAAATTTGGGCATAAAGTAGCTATGTTCGAGCGCAAACTCTCTATCGGCGGCGGAATGTGGGCTGGTGGGATGATGTTCAATTTCATCGTCGTTCAAGATGATGCTCTTCCAGTTTTGAAAGAATTCGGTATCGAACCCGAACCATATAAGGAAAAGGGCTATTATACTGCTTGTGCAGTTCGAACAATGGCGACTCTCACTGCGAAAGCAACCGAAATGGGTGCTACGATTTTCAATGGAATAACTATCGAGGATGTCGTATGGGATAGCAAACGAGTAAGCGGCGTTGTTGCAAATTGGAGTGTTGTCGATGCTGCAGGACTTTTTGTCGACCCATTGACAATCAAATCTACATATACTATCGATGCTACAGGACACCCTTGCGAAATTGTAAGCACACTCGTGAAAAAAAACGGTGTCAAACTTTATACGCCGACCGGTGATGTCGCAGGCGAATGTTCGATGAATGCTATTCAGGGCGAACTGGATGTTGTTGCGAATACTCGTGAGGTATATTCCGGAATTTATGTAACAGGAATGGCGGCTAATGCTGCATACGGCGGACAAAGAATGGGACCGATTTTCGGTGGAATGTTACTTTCGGGCAAGAGAGTGGCAAATTTAATTCACCAGTCGCTTTCGAGTGCAATGTTCTCTACTGCGGGAGCGGAATAATATGTCGGTCGAATTAATCATAATCGACCTCGATGGCACATTGCTTCGGTCGGATTCGACTGTCGGTAAAAGAACTATCGATGCAATCGGGAAAGCAAAGGGACAAAGTGTTGCGGTATCGTTTGCCACAGGCAGAATGGTGTCGGCATCGAAGAAATATGCTAAAATGCTAAATATAAATTTGCCGATGGTTGCGCTTAATGGAACATTGGTAAAGGGCATCGATGGCGCCAAACCGATATTTCACAGACCGATAGCAGAAAGTATATTTAAAAAACTTCTTCCAGAACTTGCTCGAAGTGAAGCCACGATAACAATTGTATTAGGCGACAGTTCTTTCGGCTGGAATATCGATGAAAATATTCGCTCGAAACTATCCTCCTGGATTGTGGGGATACAGGATATCGAACCGGAGCAATCTCCCGCAGAACCGACAATCGCAATGGTAGCAGGCGATGAAAAACCTGTGCGGCAAACTTACGAGAAAATTGTCAAACTCGGTATAGACGACATTCATTTTTTCCTGTTCCCATCGATAAGATATTATCCGATGTGGTATATGGAAATACGCTCGAGTGGCACAGATAAAGGAGCCGGTGTCGAGGCATTGCAGAAATATCTCGGTATTGCACCTGAAAATACGCTGGTAATAGGCGATTATGTGAACGATTTGCCGATGTTCGAGAAAGCGAGTGTGTGTGCAACTGTCTCTAATGCTCATCAGAATATTATCGATATTGCGGATTATGTATCGCCACTGTCCTGCGACCAGGATGGTGTCGGAGAAATTATAGAAAAATTTGTGTTGGAAAAATGAATGAAAATCGAGATAATAATATTATGAAATATTTATTATTATTATTCATATTTTACTGCATCTTTTCCACATTTAATTGCGTAGCCCAAACAAATGCAAATATTTACGATGGCGAAACATCATCGAGAATTATTCCGATTACCGACAGAGAATATTTTCCAACTGCTAAAAAAATAATTCAACAAGCCGATAAATCTATTTCTATTAGTATGTTCGTAGTGAAAAAAGGTGAAAAAGTAAATAGTTTAATCGAAGAACT
>JAGGZE010000007.1 GCA_021162205.1 bacterium | reverse complement strand
CTTTTATTGTGAAAATTTTAATCCAATATTTTCTAGGAGTATAAATGAAAAATTTTTTCGATATGTTTATGACATCGAGTCTACTTTCGAAATCGATAATGATGATACTCGTTCTGATGTCGGCTTATTGCTGGTCGATTCTCTACATTAAATGGCGTAAATTCAGAAAAATAAGAATTACAAATAAAAAAATTCGCTCGATAGTCGAAGGAAGAAAGATAACCGATATTTTAAATCTTTCACTAAAACCCGATGATAATCCATTAGTTCGGTTAATCGAGACTGTAAAATACGAATCGCCGCTCGAACAATTCACAGATTCACAAGGGAAAAAACTGATACGGCGAGTATTCCCCGATGCTGCAATATTTCGGGACAGACTCGATGCTGAAATCGATGTTATATTGGCTCACGAGGAACGAAATATAGATTTCCTCGCAGCAACCGCCAGTATCGCTCCATTTCTCGGTCTATTGGGAACTGTGCTCGGTATAACATCGAGTTTCTGGGAAATCGGTCAGCAAAGCACCGCAAATATCGCAGTCGTAGCTCCAGGACTTGCCGAAGCATTGATTACAACTATTGTAGGATTACTTGTCGCTATTCCCGCTGCACTTTCTTATCATTGGCTTCGCTCACAGATGAAAGACTTAGTATCCGAACTCGAATATTTTTCAAAAAATCTTATTGTCAAAATCACTAAAAATAGATAGCTGCCTATGCTTTTTTCAATTTTTATAGCAATATTAATAATTTTAATCGTTATTATTGTCATATTGTTCGTTATGCCGATAAATATTCGATGGTCGAGAGAACGATATAAAAAATCTATATGGCGAATCGATTGTCCTTTTGCAAAAATCGGTTCGGATGATAAAAAAATATTATGGTTCACTATCGGGCAAGGGAAAGATAGAAAAGCGAATGTAAAATCGCAACATATCGAACCGAATGGTGCTATCGATAATAATAAATCGATAGACGATGATAATAAACCTGAAAAAGCTGACGAAAAATCGATTGGTAAAAAAACTAATAAATTTGATATTTCTCGATTAAAAAAATTTGTCGCACAGAAAAAAACATTTCTAAAAACCATTAACGCATTATATATATTTCTGAAAAGATTGATGCTTTCATTTAAATTTGATAATTCAAATTCGCTTTCGATACGATTATCATTCGAAGAACCTTATTATCTCGGCATAATTTGCGGTGTCATCTATCCTATAATTTATTCTGTTCCAAATCTCGGCTGGATAAATTTTATTCCAGATTTCGACACTTTCGATGACGATGCTGAAATCTTTGGAGAAATTCGATTCGATACAAAATTTTTCAGGATTGTATGGAGTTCGATTATTTTAATTTGGAAACTTCCAAAAATTAAATTATATAGACTTTGGCGAGAAAATCGCAGAGAAAATAAAAACCAAATAAAGCGGTAATTAAAAAAATGAAATATTTTATCGAATATATAATAATTTTCTTATTTGTCGGATTGGCTATCGGTGAAAATAATATCTGCCTGGAATTTTTTACTCATTCTGTGGAACTGCCTGCATTCTCGAATCCTGCTACATATTCACCCGATGCCGCATTCGCAGATTTTCTATTCGATAAAGGACTTTACTCCGATGCCGAAAACGAATATGAACGAGTAGCCCAACTCGACCAGATGACATCGGCTTACGATTATGCTGCATACCAGCGCGGTATCTGCCTTATCAAAATGGGCAAAATCAAACAGGCAATCGATATACTCGATAGATTGGGCTATAATGCGTTCGATAAGGATGTATCGTATCGAGCGAGACTTCTGCGAGCAATCGCCGAATCTGCACTCGATATGCCGAGACGAGGCGAATTTTTACTGTCGGATATTCTCCGCGATATGCCCGAATATTCATCGGAAATATATTTCTGGCGAGGATGGCTCAGACTTATACAATACGATATCGATGATGCTACCGATGATTTCGATAAAGTGTGCAATGATAATCCGCGAAACACATTTTATTTTCCACGCGCTTATGGAATAAAGCGATGGCTCGATATCAATATCGACGATATACCGCAGCATTCCGAATATCTCGTTCGTTGGCTTTCGGGACTTTTACCTGGAGCGGGTCAAACCTATGCGGGGAAACCCGGTCGGGGAATAAATTCGTTTTTGCTCAATGGTTCGATGGGCTATTTAACAATTAAGGAATTGTTAGCTAAAAATTATTTACAAGGTGCAACGATTTTCACAACACTGTGGAATAGATATTATTTCGGTGGAATGATTCAAGCGGCGAATATGGTGAATGATTTCAACAAAGCGCAAATCGATACCGCTATTCTCACTCTAATCGATACATATATCGGTGGTAGCACTATCGTAACCGTAAATAAAATCGACACATCGCTCGTTCACGATAGAAAATATTTCAATGGGTTCTCTGTTTGCGCAGAATGGACATTGTTATTTTATCAAAATTATATCACAACTCAGGATGCTCAGGAATGTCAATTTCATCCGGGATGTTCTGATTTTTCACGAATATCCTATGCGACACGAAATCCATTTCTTGCAACACTTATGACATCGGATAGACTTCAGCGATGCAATCCATTCGCTCAAAAATACTATCCCGAAGATTCGGAGCATTATCTTGTGGACAAGCTTTGGCAGCCATAACAAATTAAATAATATTCAATAATAGACAGGTTAAAATATTTTCACAATCGAAATTTTAAGGGGGCAAAATGGCACGAATAGCTTATGTATTTCCCGGTCAGGGGTCGCAATTTCCAGGAATGGGAAAAGATTTATACGATAATTACTCCGAAGTCCGCGAGATTTATCATAAAGCAAAAAATATAGCGGGATTCGATATCGCCGAGATTTCATTCGATGCCGATAAAAAAACTTTGTCGCAAACGCAGTTCACTCAACCGTGCATTTTCACGCATTCGTATGCGGTTATGATTTCGCTCGGTTCTAATGCAAAATTCGATGGTGTCGCAGGTCATTCGCTTGGCGAATATTCAGCATTGACCGCTGCGAAAGTATTTTCATTCGAGGATGGCTTATTTGCAGTAACTCGACGCGGAGAACTTATGTCCGAAGCAAAAGAAGGCACTATGCTCGCTCCACTCGGAGCGAAACTCGAAGATGTCGAATCGGTTGTGAACGAGCTGAAATCGGATGGCATTATAGAAATAGCGAATTATAATTCTCCTGTGCAGTTTATAATCAGCGGAGAAAAGGATTTGCTCTATAAAGCCGGTGAGATGCTGAAACAGCGAGGCGCCCGCAGGATAATTCCGCTAACTGTTTCTGGAGCGTTTCATTCACCGCTTATGGCGGAAGCCCAAAATAAAATGGAAAAAATATTAGCGAAAATCGATTTCTCGACACCGAATGTGGATTTTTATGCCAATGTTACTGGCGATAAAGTCGCCGATACCGAGCAAATCCGCAAAAATCTTGTGCTGCAATTAACCAATCCGGTGAAATGGATGGATATTGTGAATTCCATGCTCGACGATGATTTCAACAGTTTTGTCGAAATCGGACCCGGCAAGGTTTTGCAGGGATTGATTTCAAAAATATCGAAATCTTTAGATGTGGAAATTTTTAGTTGGAAATCGATGTAAATGCAAAATGAACCCAACAGCACTGTTTTGTCCGATTATAGCTTTACAGTTTAAATTGACAAATGAGCAATAAACCCGTGCTTATTCGAATCGTTTTCTCCCCGACAAGTCGGGAGCCCTTCGGCTCTTTTTAATGGCGAATTTTCTTGCTGATGGAATCAGCAATTCATTGTCGCCCAGAAATTTTGATTGAGCTGGTGCAACAATGAATTTCACTCTGGTGAAAGGTCCCGACTTCATCGGGATTCAGAAAAAAGTTGCACAAAGAAAACACCCGAAGGGTGCAACAAGGAATGGTTGCTTTGCAATCAGGTCCCGACTTCATCGGGAGCCCTCCGGCTCTTTCTAATTGGTTGAGATGTTATTTGATTAATCAGGTGCAACAAGGAATGATTGCTTTGCAATCAGGGAAGTTGCACAATAAAAACACCCGCAGGGTGTTAGACATACCACATACTGTCTTCGAAATCTTCATCGGGCGGAATTATTTCCATATATTGTCCGCCGGGTGGAAATCGTTGTTCGAGAAGCGAATCCTCTTTGACATAGACAATAAATTGGATACTGTTATCGTGGTTTGCTCCGAGAATATCGAATGGTATTTTCATTTCGACAATCTGCTCGCAGACGGCTTCTATATTTGAATTATTCAGTAATCGTTTATCGTTATCATCGATTTTATAAAGTTCCCATTTCAATATGTCATTTTTATGGAATAGATTAAGTTCCATACGGTTGGGTTTAAGGATTTCGATGGAAATGTTCCCGCCATCTTTGAAAAAATCATTTAGATTTTGTTTAGAATCGAATCGCAGATAGAGATTCTTTAGATTGAAACCGAAAAACAGGCGGTAAATAATATAACTTTTCGAGCTATACATAGTTCCGCGGAAACCTGCAGCCTTAAAAAATCCAGCGGATGACCATTCAAAATATGTGGTAGCTTTACCCTCGAGCGATGGTGTCATAAACTGTATCGGTTCCCGCACAGGTTCGATTGAATGCTTGATAATATGAACAGGTTCCTCGAGTTGTTCGGGAACGGTTTCATCCATAAGTTTATAGACCTGTTTCAGTTGATGTCTGAACAGTGAATCGAAAATTTCAAGATATGGGGTGTAATTTGTCTCGCCAAACCACCAGAACCAATCGGAGCCCTCGGCAACAGAAATATAGTGCATAATTTTTTCTACGATAGCAGGTGATAATCTATCGGCATTTAATTGAAAATTATTTCTTGTATTCGATAGAAGTTCCCATGCACGATTTTTTTCAGGACAACCGCACCATGTAGAGAAATCGCCATTTATCCAGGAACCAGCTGCGAGTCTATCGAGAATCGGTAAATCATCGTGCGAAGAAAGATATTTCTCGAATGTTATCGGAACGATATCTGGATGTTCTATGAGCTTTTTGTAGAGGGCTTCGATAAACGGTTTTCCATTGTTCTTATAATATTCCCAGGCATTTTCGCCATCGAGCATAATCGATACGATATAATCTTTTTTATTGTTTGGAAGAGCATCTCGGATACGCATAAGAGAGTTCACAAAATCATTTGCAGCATCATCTGGATTCCAGCTATGATAGACGAACCCGATTTTATCCGAAAGTTTTTTATCCCTGAAAAATACCGAAATTTTTCTTTTCCCTCTAAATATCTGATACGGTGTATAAAGTTTAGTTGGAGTGAGGTTTATCTGTTCACCGAGCGAAATTTCGAGTGATTTTCGCAGAATATCCTCATCGGTAAAAAAATACTCGGTGTCGGACTCGATAAGGATACTCAAAATTTCATCGGCGACACTGCCCTCGGAGGGCCATAGCCCGGCAGGGATTTTACCGAAAAGTTTCTTGAAATATTTCCCGCCCATTTCGATTTGTCGCACCGCATCGGATGGATATAAATAGGATTCGTTCGGTAAATTCATAATGGGATTTGCCCGTTGAGCGATAGTTAAATCGCATAAAAGTGGAAGTATCGGATGATAATACGGTGAATAAGTCAGCGCGATTTTGTCATCGTTCCAAAGTTTCTTAATATATGGAATAATTTCGGATATTCGTTTATGAACCAAATCGAGCAGAAGTTTTTTATCGTTTATTGTATAATCGCTGTCTTTGATAATAAGCTTTTTAACTTTTTCGAGTTCTCGCAAACTTTGCCCCATCCACGCAAGAATAAAATGAACCTGTAAATCTCGCATATCCCGAACTGAAAACAGTCGCCAGTCGTTCGATTTCCCGCGCTTTGCGTAAAGTTCCAGATATCGTGGAGAATTTTTAATAAATCTATCGAAATTCACATCGAACAGATGCGTTACCGCCATATTCATTCTCGATTCATCCATCTCATCCATTTCGGGCAAAATAGATTCCCAGAAACTATCGTGAGTTTTTCCACTCGAAATAAGTTCGATTTGTTTCAAAAGCGATGGCACATAATTGATAGTCGCTGGGAAACCTGTTTCATCGAGCAATTTCGGCATATCGTAATAATCCTTAATGGCGTGAAGTCTCACCCATGGAAGTGCAGATTCGCCTTCTTCATCCCAGATATACCAAGGTTGGTGCATATGCCAGAGAAACGATACATATATAGGTTTATTCGACATCGTTGTTCACACTTTCATTATTTTTACTTTTCATATTATGTCCCAGAGAAATATCTTTAATCGAATCCATCAACGATGCTACCGCAACCTCGAGCATATCGTTATCCGGTGGTTGAGTCGTTATTTTTTGAAGCCATAGTCCGGGAGCGACAATAATTTTACCGAATCGGTTATCATTCGAAAGTTTGGCTGAAAGTTTCAAAAATTCATACGAAATTCCAGCTAATATAGGCATAAATGCAAGATGAATCGGCAATCTGATAATCGGTTTCGGTGCAAATCCCCATACAGAATAGAAAATTCCATCGACCAATGCGAAGAAAAATATCGCAGCGAAAGCAACTATCAATAGAAAACTTGTCCCGCATCTCGGATGGAATGTAGAATATTTTTGAATTCGTTCGGGAATAAGCGGCTCGCCATTCTCGAATGCAAATATAGTCTTGTGTTCAGCACCATGATAGCGAAAAAGCCGTTTCACATCTTTCATCATCGAAATGGCGATTAGATAGCCCAAAAATAGAACTACTCTAATCAGTCCCGCAAGAAGATTGAACATAAACGGTTGATTTTTCAAGTTCAATAATCCCGATATGTATAGCGGAAGATATGCGAACAGTGCGACACCGATAGCCAATCCGAACACCAGCGAAATCGCACTCCATAATTTCGACCAAACAGATGGTTGTTTTGCATGTTCTCCCGATGCGATTTGCGCAGAAATCTGAAGTGTTTTCACTCCCCAATAGAGCATTTCACCCATATTTACTATTCCTCTTACAATTGGAAGTCCGAGTATTTTAAACCGTTTTGAAATCGCCTCGAATTTCCAACCGACTATCTCGATTTCATTTTCAGGATTACGAACCGCAACCGAAATCCGATTCGGCGAACGCATCATAACACCCTCGATTACCGCTTGCCCACCGACAGATAATTTCCCATAATTTTTATTGTTCATACTATTTTTGAGCCCTTCGGTTCTTTTTGAGCCCTTCGGCTCTTTTTAATTTAAATAACTAATCGATTTATTAATCTAATGCAACAATGAATTTCACTCTAATAAAAGAAAAGTTGCACACAAAAAACAGGCTAAGCCTGTTCAAAAAGAGCAACACTTTCGATATGATATGTCTGCGGGAACATATCCACAGGGCGAACCCGCACGAGTTTATATCCATTATCGCCAAAAAGCGCACCATCTCTCGCGAGTGTCGCCGGATTGCAGGATACATACACGATTCGTTCTGGATTGAAACCTGCGATTCTCATCACCGCTTTTTTCGATAGCCCAGCTCGCGGCGGGTCGATTGTAACAATATCAGGCGATTCGACATCGATATTGCCGAACTCCCACAGTATTTTTCGAGTATCGCCCTCGATAAAATGAGCTGTATTCGGCGATGGCAGCCCGATTTCGTTTCCATCCAAATCGAGTTCTATACCATTCAATTGGGCATTTCGCTCAGCATCGTCTATCGATTTCCGATGCGATTCGATTCCGAGAAGCGATGCGATATTATCCCACAAAAATATTCCAATCGTTCCAGTTCCGCAGTATAAATCCCAAAGTTTTTCAGAACCGTCGAGTTCGGCATAATCTTTCACAACCGAATACAATTTTTCCGCACCGAGTGGATTGGTCTGAAAAAACGAATCCGCTGAAACGATAAATTTTTTATCGCCGATTTTCTCGATGAATTCACTCTGCCCGAACAGTTCGATAATTTTGCCCTGTGAACTGCTTCCAGCAAAATTGACAGTCATAAATCCACCTGCGATAAGTTCGGGGAATTTTCTATCGAGTTCCTCGAACCAAAATTTGAATATTTCCGGCTCGCTATTTTGCGTAACAGTTATACCGACAAGCAGTTTTTTCGATGCAAAACTTTCTCGAATCGTAAAAAATCTGAGGTAGCCGGTTCCAGTTTTCGGGTCGTAAGGCACTTCACCCTGAGCCATTTCCTCGATTGCCAAAACAACCTTGCGCATTTCATCGGATATCAAAAGACAGTCTTTCGCAACAGGAAGAAGTTGGTCGAATCTTCCGCGACGGTGCAATCCGAGAAATACACCATCGTCGTTTTTCCCGAATGCGAACTCCATCTTGTTCCGATAACCCCATTGCAACGGCGAACTAACAATCTCATCGATTTCGACATCATCGAATTTCCCAATCCGTTGAAGTGTTTCGCCTACAATCGCACTTTTGAATTCGAGTTGATTCAAATAAGGAATATGCTGAAAAGTGCATCCGCCACATTCACCAAAATATGGACATTTCGGCTCGATACGAATAGGCGATGGCTCGATTATATCTATCGCTTCACCGAAATATACACCCTTTCGCTTGGAATATATTCTCGCATCGACTGTTTCATTAGGCAAGCATCCATAAATGAAAAAATGCTTTCCATCATCTCTCGCCAGTCCCATTCCACCTTGAACAATTTTTTCGATTCGTAATCTATTCATATCCTCACCCACCCATTCGGGCAAGCGTTCGCTTGTTTTTAGTGCGTTGCGTTCCTGCCCCGACAAGTCGGGACATTCCCTGCAACGCCTGATTAATAAAATAACATTTCAACCAATTAAAAAGAACCGCCGCAGACGGCAATGAATGAACTGCATCTCCTTCATTGCCGTCCCGACCAGTCGGGACGGTGTCTATGTAATCCGTTTAATCCGTGGTTCAGAATGTTTCATTTTTTTCCACTTCCAATTAATCTTTCTAATCAATTTCCGCAAGGGATAATTTCTGAACCATTGATACGAATGTCTCTGGATCCCGCACCGCAGGTCGGGAATGAAATGATTTTTGCATGATTTCAACCCCCTGACCTCATGCTGCGCATTCGGTCTGTCCCCCTTGACAAGGGGGACAAAATTCGTGCAGCGCAGCGGAGCGAATTTAGGGGGTGAACATGTTTCATCATTAAATCATTTTCATCACCGGTTCAGATATTTTTTCATTCTGTCTCCTGTCTCCCTTTTCCTATTTAATCGGTTCTATTCTTCCTTTCCACTCGAATGCGAAAATGACCTGCGCACCGCATTTATTTCCTAATCTACCTTGTAATTTATTTCACTGGCACATTTATGCTTCCAGTGCACCGCCTTGTTCGGCACTTTTATTAGCTAAAACTGATTGTATCTTATCTTTTTTATCTTCGATTCTATCCAACACAAATAGGTGTTCTGTTCCGTCATTTAAACGAATGCCAAGTCTTTTAGCCAAGCATCCACTAAAAAGTTCCTTCAGACTGATGCTTCTCTCCTTAACAAACAAGGATTCAATCTGTTCATGTCTAAAATCAAGTGATTGACCACCCAATTTGTCATCGATTACATTTGGCACAAATATGACGCGAAAATTTGTAATGAATAATTTTCCACCAACCGCTCGCCATTCATTTTGTGTATGATTAGCTGGATATGCCAGTGCGATAACTTCAGATTTCTCCAGTGATGGTTGATTGAACCAAAGGTCATTAACTAAATTCATCTTGTTTCTCCTTTATGCCGAACCAAATGAACTTTCGGCTTCACCTTCATTGCCGTTGGTTTTAACCAACGGTTTCCGTGAAATCCTAAAAAATCCTTTCGATTCCGGGATTCTGTCTCCTG
>JAGGZE010000044.1 GCA_021162205.1 bacterium | reverse complement strand
AGTGTCGATACATATACACTCGATTCGACAGAACTATATTTCGACCCCGCCGAATCGCTGCTCCAATTTCAACCCGATTCGGGATATTGGCATAGCGGATGGCATTTTTTTCAACTGCATTTGCAGGATGATTGTGGCAATACATTCGATTCTATATATTCTGCGATATTCGATATAGACCCTCCTACGGCATATATGTTCGACCCACCTATAGGCGAGCCGATGGATACATCTATTATCAATACTTATGTGCCTGTTTATATTTACGACCTCGAACATCCTATTTCGATTGGACTGGATGATAATATTGCAGGGGTTCTGCCAGAATCTACTGTAATTATATTAAAGGGACATACTATCCCTTTTCAGATTTCGACATAACGGGCAATATACTGACTTTATCACCCGATGATATTGGTATAAAATACTATCCCGGCGATACTATATATGTTATATTAACCGTATGCGATTCACCCGATATATGTTCCCCGAACTGTGCAACATATTTCTGGCGATTCTTTTTAATTCCAGGTTCGGGTTGTTATAGAATGCCCAATCCGTTTACACCGAACAATGACGAACAAAACGATTGTTGTCGATTCACATTCCCTGGATTAGTATATGAAGTTGGACATATATATATTTACGATATTTTTGGAATCTGTGTTCGTAAAATTGTAGTGCAGACAGGTGCTCGAGCCAAGGAATTATCACGCTGGGACGGATTGGATGAAAATAAGCGAAGTTTGCCACAAGGATTATATATATATGTAATCGAAGTCGATGGGGAAATCGTATGTGAAGGAACAATTACTATAGCGAGATAAATATAATTTATTGAGCATCCCCATTCTGATTTCTAATAACAATATTTTAGTATATCTGCCGTAATTTCAAATCCGACATCGGCTTTATGTTCTCTCTTTTTCAGTTATAGTATAATAGTATATAATTTAAATTAATGCTTAACTTTTTCTTTGTAATCTATATATTTTTCGCCAAATAAATCCATAAGCATTTTTTCCTCGACCGCTGCACGCCAGATATGTGCTGGAAGAACAAATAATACCGAAAATACCAGCGCTGGTATCGAGGCAAGCGCAATCGACAGACCGATATAGAAAAGAACCGTGCCCCAATACTGTGGATGACGGGTTATACTATAAATTCCATTATTTATAACTTTCGGTGGTTTTATATGAATATTTTTATGCGATGGATAAAGCATCTTCCGTGAAATACTGCCGAGTGGGTCGATATCCACGCTATCGGGACCGAGTTTTTTCCTGCCGAGATACCAGACAAGCCATCCGAATAGAAAAATTAACAAGCCGATTCTTCTTATCCACGGATTTTCAAACGACTGATTATACGAATACCCGATTGTCAATATCATTATAGTAAACGCAACGATATATGTCGCAAGTGTAACCCAATATGCGATAATATATTTTCTGTCGAGTGCGAATGTTTTCATTATTTGCTCCTTGCTATCCAATAATTTAAAAAATTATTACCCATTACTTTCTCGATTGTATCGAATTCAATATCATGCTGTTCCATAGTTTCAGCTATTTTATAGAACGAACCAGCATCGGCAATATCGTTCGGTAAATAACTGACACCATCGAAATCTGAACCCATCGCTGAAACATTTTCCCCTGCAATATCGATAATCTCAACTATATGCCGAACAATATCCTCACTCGAAACATTAGAATAACTCTTTGTCGAAAGAAATCCAGCAAAAAAATTTATTCCGATAATTCCACCGACCTCGCCGAGTTTTTGAATCATATCATCTGTGGCATTGCGAGATGAATTTTTCAATTTACGCACACAGGAATGTGATAGCATCGGAACAATTCCTAAATTTAGTATATCGTAAAATGTCTGGTCGGATGAATGTGACAGGTCGACTATCCCGCCGAGTTCGGTAATTTTTCTCGCAATCGCTCTGCCATCGTCGGTAAGTCCAGCATCCTGATTTTCCACCGCCGAATGTGCAAATCGATTCGAATTATTCCAGGTCAAAGTGAAAATTCTAACTCCCATATCCCATAATTCAACCAATTTATCGGGATTTTGTTCGATTGAATGCAAACCCTCGATTTCAAGAATAACCGAGCGAATGTCATTATTAAAATTATCGATTAAATCTGCGGGAGAACGAGCCAATTTAACTTTGCCATCACCCGCTTCGATAAATTGTTCCAGCCGAACAATTTGTTTGAGAACGGCTCGCCACCAGAATATTTTGGGTATCCATTTGGGATGAACGAAAATCGACAGGATTTCAGCCCATATTCCACCCTCGGCCATTCTGACCAAATCGAAATGACCTTTTGTGCGTCGTCCAGCTAAAACGGCACCATTTTTAACCGATGACAACGCATCGCAGTGAAGGTCCGCCGTGAATAATTTAGAAATTTTACTATGCCAATCTGCCATAATATTTTTTAGTATAAGCAATTATAGTTCAAAATCGTCTAAAAATCCCGTGTCGAATTTGCCATCTCTAAATCTTTTGTCCTGCATAACTTTTTGATGGAATGGAATAGTGGTTTTTATTCCCTCGACAATGAATTCCTGCAATGCTCTTTGCATTCGAGCGATTGCCTCGGCTCGGTCTTCGCCCCAGACTATAAGTTTCGCAATCATCGAATCGTAATACGGTGGAATAATATACCCGGCATAGGCATGAGTATCGACACGGACACCGAGTCCGCCGGGGATATGGAAACTCGTGATTTTACCAGGAGATGGCATAAAATTATCAAATGGGTTTTCCGCATTGATTCTGGTCTCGATAGCGTGCCCACGGAAATGAATATCATTTTGAGTGAACCGCAATTTCTGACCGCTCGCCACTCGCAACTGCTCTTTCACAAGGTCGATTTCGCTAATCATCTCGCTGACAGGATGTTCGACTTGAATTCTCGTATTCATCTCCATAAAGTAGAAATTTTTATCATCATCGACAAGAAACTCGATTGTGCCTGCACCGCGGTAATTTATTTTCTTTGCTCCCAAAACCGCAGCATTACCGAGCTTCGCTCGCAACTCATCATCTACAATCGGAGATGGCGATTCCTCGATTAACTTCTGATGTCTTCGCTGAATGGAGCAATCGCGCTCACCGAGATGAATTACATTGCCCTGTCCATCGCCGAGCAGCTGCACCTCGATATGATGTGGATTCACGATGAATTTTTCGATATACACACCCGAATTTCCAAATGCCGCACCGGCTTCGACACGAGCCATCTCGAAATTTTTAATCAACTCGTTTTCATCGTTTGCGATACGCATTCCCTTGCCGCCACCGCCCGCTGTGGCTTTGATTATCACAGGATAGCCGATTTCCTTCGTAATCTGAATCGCATCGTCGAGTTCCTCGACAAGACCTTCGCTGCCAGGAGTTGTCGGAACATCGGCTTCCCGCATCAATTTTTTCGCCTGTGCCTTATCGCCCATCGAACGGATTTGTTCGGCAGTTGGTCCGATAAATGTTATACCGTGTTCCTCGCACATCTCGGCGAAATCTGCATTCTCGGCGAGAAAACCATAACCGGGATGTATAGCATCGGCACCGGTAACAACCGCCGCAGAAATTATTCTTCTCGGGTCGAGATACGATTCGGTTGCACGAGCTTTCCCGATACAAATATCCTCATCGGCAAGCCAGGTGTGAAGACTATCGCGGTCGGCTTCGGAATATACCGCAACTGTCTTAATCCCGAGTTCGATACAGGCGCGAATCACCCGCAAGGCAATTTCGCCTCTATTTGCAATTAGAACTTTTTCCATAAAAATATTCTCCTTCAGAATTTTATGAAATATGCTACCGATTTGAAGTTTGTGCGAGGATATTTTTTATTCGAGTATTACTCACTCTATGGGAATTCTGACACGATTTCTATTTGACATTTGTAAAAATTTATTCTATTTGACATTTGTAAAAATTTATTGTATTTTAGTGAAAGAAGAAAAGGATATTATGAGAAGAATTATATCGAGTATATTATTTTATGTTTTTACGATTCTAATTTTTATATTTGGCGTATTCGATAAGCCCTTACACACAGCAGTGATAATATTTTGGTTGACTATTCAGTATAAAACAATAAATTAAGTGGAAACAAAAACGAGGAGGAATAAAAATAGGAGAAATAACTCCTGTCATATATTCGGTTGATAGCGGTTATGCAGGATTTGCCGCCGAACTTCCCGGCGCAACTGGACAGGGCAAGACAATCGAGGAAATTCGCGAAGCTGTCGAGGAGCTTGTCGATGAATATAGGATGAGAAAAGTAACTATTCTATGGAGCAAACTGAACCTATGCAAGTTGCAGTATGAAGCGTATTCAATTGCTTAAATATTTGCACAGTCATGGCTGCAAAATATCTCGTGAGGGGAAACAACACACGATTTTCTGGAATTCTAAAACGGAGCGCGGCGCTGCAGTCCCCAAACATAGCGAAATCGAGAATATCATCGTCGAGGTTATTTGCAAGGAGTTGGGTCAACAATGCTAATCCCACAACTTATCCATCGAAGGACTCGCAGTATCTTTCCGAATCCCCTGCTGCTATGGACTTAAAACAAAACTCTGGTGCCCCGTTCCACTCATGAGTTTCGTATCGTGCGAGCCGTTTCCCGTTTCGTTCATCGTGGTCGATACTACTCACATCGATTCACCCGACCCATCGGAACTCTATTTCACCATCGAAGTAAATGGTTTGGACACGACTGTAACATCGCCGCCGGTTCTGGATATTTCCGGCACAACCGATTCCTTATACATAACAGTCAATCCAATATGGAGCGAGGGAGATTCGGTGATAGTAACATTAGATTCAATATTCACAATTCGAGGATGTAAAACCATCCCGTGATATATTATTTATGGGATTTTTATCTCCCAATCATTCTCGAATTTGTTTTCGGCTCTATCTATAGCGAGAATTTTTAGACTATGTTTTCCCTTGTCTAATGGATTATGCGGAAGGATAGTAATAGTTTTGCCTTCGGGGTCGTATTCGGCGAGTGTCCATACGGAATCGATATATGCTGTCGGTAAATTTCCCGCACCGAAACCTGAAAGATTATCGTTCACAGAAAGCACAATCGTATCGGCATCGGCGGAAAGCAATTTCGCTATCGGCGGTTCAAAATCCCACTGCAATGCGAAACTTCCCAATGCACGAACTTTTGCGATAATTTGTCTACCCTTTAATTTCGATGGCACATAATACCAATTATTGTTCCACCATCTCACGATGCACAATTTTTTCAAACTATCATCGGGCAAAGAATTTTTAGCAGTCGGTTCAAAGACAATGCTGGCAGGTTCTTTGAAATAAAGCCAATCTGGAAGATAATGAAACAGCGAACTCGCTATATTTTCGCCTCGCACAGGTTCGAACCAATTATATATCGCAGTAGAACTATATAGAGCATCACCGGGAATTCGGAGAGCGGTTTTCCACAATTTGCTCGATTCTTTACTTTCAGTCCAGAATCCCATTAGACAAAGAACAGGACTGAATTCACCGAGTTTTGCATACGGAAATTCGGGGTCTCCGAGAAAAACCTCCACAGCGGGTAAAATATTTTGCTCCAATTCTGCCGAATTATGCCTCAACAGCCATTTTGTCGGCGTTAGCATTTGATATTCTATCGAAATACCCGAAATTGCGAATTCGGGAACGCAAACAGGCGGGATATCGAGTTTATCGAGATAATATAGAAAATCCTCCATTACAAAAAGCGAACACTGCTCAGAACGATATTTCTGTTCCTCCATCGTTCCCAAAATGAATGAATAAATCTGTCGCGAACCCAAACCGATAGGGCGGAAAAAACCATTTCTATTATTCAATGGAATCGATTTCTTATTTTGAGCGATAGTATGAAATTTATTTTCACCCTTTTTGCAAAACTGAATAGCGAGGTCATCCGTATCGCCGAGCACAGTTACCATCGCTTCCCCAGAATCGTTATATATAAACTGCAACGACACATCCTCCACAGGCGATGGTATAATCGAAAGCGTTTCCTCCGTAACATTGCCAGTAAAATCCTCGAGTCTTATACGCAAACTATGAATTCTCGATGTAAGAATCGAGCCATCTAAAATTCCAGCATTGGGTTTATTACCCGCAAATTGCGTTATTTTCAATGAATCCTTCACGAATAATCTATGAAATCGAGAATGATAAAGATACTCGAGTCCACCATCATATAGAAAACCGATATTTCTCGTTTCACTTATTTTAAATGAATCGTAATCGCAGGAAAATATCTTTTCGCCATCGAGAAACAGTTCGAGAAATCTAACTCCAAGACGATTTGAATTTTCAGAACTTGTTTTGTCAAAAAAATCCAATGCGAATCCAATTTTACCCCAGAACCTAACAGGCTTTTTCCGCGAATAATAATCATCTCCCGATTTAATAATCAATGGTAAAAGACTTTCTTCGACCCAGGCATCCTGCGAAAGTGGAACTACCGCTATTCTCACAATCGTAGGAGCAAATGTATCGGGTGAAGTAAACCCATAGTGAAATGGTGAAACAAGAGTTTTCAGCCCTCGCCTTGTTTCAAAATGAAGATGCGGCAGACCGACACCTGTTTTTCCAGTATATGCTATGACATCGCCAGCTTTGAAACTATTTTCATTTTTTTTGAAATATAGATTCACAATCGAACTTTTTTTCTTGTATTGCTCGGATACGACTCGATTTTGAACCTTTTTAGCATAACGCGAAAGATGTCCGAAAACCGCTGTTAGACTATCATCGAATACGAAATATAGCGCTTTTCCATACCCCCATGGTGAAATCGAAACTCTTTGCACCCATCCATCGGCGGGAGCGACAATCGGCATCCCGACAGGAGCGTGTAAATCTATCCCTGCATGAAAATGCCCGACTCGAAACTCGGCGAAACTCGATGTCATCATATGTGACGATGGCAGCACCCATTTGTATTGGGCAAATAATGTGGAAAATAAAGTTAAAAAAATGAATAAAATTTTCATAATAATCTTTTAAATTTAAATGAATTATCGATTATCAAAATTTATACCCGAACGAAACAGAATGGACATCGCCGAGGTCGCCCATAAAAGTCAGTGCATAATTCAATTCTATATCGTTCCAGTCGAATTCTGTTCCAAATGCGAACGAACGACTATCGTGCAAAAATGTATACGAACTTTGCAGTTTCAGCCAATCGGTCGGGGATGCCTCGATAGCAGCCGCTCCATAGAGTTTTGTCATATCGGGCTTGAAAAATCCAGCACCAGCGGATAGAAACCTATACGAATACCAAGTTTGCGCTCGATATATAGTTGGTGCAGGATATTCATAATCAAAATATGGTTGCATTGCACCGCAATCCACGGCGGAAACACTAACGATAAGACTTTTGTATGAGAAACCGAAACCGCCCGAAAATGTGTTCGCATCGAATTTTCGCAGTTCGATATTTTCATATATATGTCTGTATGCAAGTCCTATCGCAAAATATTTCCATCTAAAATTTCCACCGAGCAATAAATTTGCTCGATTCGCAGAAAACAGATAATCGGGGTCGGATGTCGCAAATTCTCTCCCTTCGATATCAGACACAGATGTAATTCCTAATTGCGAAAAAGTCGAAAATTTGCCGAATAACAATTCTCCTGTAATATATTCATCGTTGAAAATACCGAAACGATTGCGGTATCCACCGCGAACATAATCGTTCACATCGGCATCGATTGCGGGACTATTCCAGAACGATGGTTTAACGCCGCCTAATGCCTCATCCTCGGCAGAAACAGGCAACATCAGATAACTCGCAAATGGAATTTTCGAATAATTCGATTGCGCCGATATCGAAGAAACACCAATCGAAATAAGTAATAGCAAGATTTTTATAATTGCATTTCTATTAAAACACCGCATAATTTATACCTCGTTTTTTTCGCTGACTTGAGTTCCAATATTTTCGCCATCTATCACATGCATAAGATTCCCGGGTTTTGTTATATCGAAAATCATAATCGGGATATTATTCTCGCGAGCCATAGCTATTGCAGTAGCATCCATAACTTTAAGGTTTTTCGTCAGAACATCTTCATAAGTGATGAAATCGAATCTTTGGGCATCGGGTTGAACAACAGGGTCTGCGGAATATACGCCATCGACTTTCGTTCCTTTTAGAATGACATCGGCACCGATTTCGACAGCGCGAAGAGCCGCCGCAGTGTCGGTTGTGAAATATGGATTTCCAGTTCCGCCAGCAAGCACGATAACTCTTCCCTTTTCCAGATGACGAATAGCTCGCCTTCGGATGAATGGTTCACAAACTTGCTCGACAATAATCGCCGATAATACTCTCGTATGAACACCGATTCCCTCTAAAACAACCTGCAGCGATAAAGCATTTATCACAGTAGCGAGCATACCCATATAATCGCCAGCGACCCTATCGAAACCGAGTTCGGTTCCCGAAAGTCCACGAAAAATATTTCCTCCACCGACAACGATAGCGACATCGACACCGGAATTTTTAACCTCCGATATTTCTTTTACGATTCGCAGAATAGAATTCGGGTCGATTCCATGACCCTTACCACCGCCGAGAATCTCGCCCGAAAGTTTTAATAATACTCGTTTATAAATAGCCATAATTTTACCTCGATTTAAATTGATGAATTTTCAGGGAGTAACCTCTTTTGGAAAAGAGGTTGCCCTCAAATATTTCAAATAGTATTTTTTATTCGAGTGATAGCTTCTGCTATATTCTTCATACTCGCTGCAATCGAAATTCTCAAATAACCCTCGATACCGAAAGCTTCACCAGGAACAGCGGCGACATGAGCATTTTCCAACAGAAATTCAGATAATTTTGCCGACGATGAAAATTTTTTGCCGAGAGCATCTTTAACATCGCAGAAAATATAGAATGCACCGGCGGGTTTGACAGGTTTAAAACCGGGTATTTGAGAGAGCATTTCGATTGCGACATCTCGCCTTTTTCTAATTTCCCTTACGATTTTAGGAGCAAAATCATTCGCTTTCTCGAGTGCAGCAATCGCCGCATATTGCGAAATCGTGCAGGAATTCGATGTCTGGTGTCCCTGAATTCTGCCGAGTGCCGATATAAGTTCGGGAGCGGCAATCGCCCAGCCGATTCGCCAGCCCGTCATTGCAAATGTTTTGGATATTCCACTTATAACAACGACATTATCGAATATATTCTCATGGAATTGAAGAAACGAAAAGAATTCGCCATCGAGAATTAAATCCTCATAGATTTCATCGGCGAGAATTATGATATTATGTCGTTTCGCTATCTCGAAAATTTCGGTCAATTCGGATTCGGAATAGACAGCACCGGTCGGATTAGATGGAGAATTCAACATTAAAATCCTCGTCTTTTCAGATATCGCATTTTCAAACTTTTCTGGTTCGAGATGGAAATTTTTCCCGGCAGTAGTTTCGACAAATACGGCTTTCCCACGAGCTAATTCTACCATCTCTGGATAGCTGACCCAATATGGCGCAGGGATTATAACCTCGTCGCCCGGTTCGATAAGCGCCAGCAAAGTATTCGCTAATGCCTGTTTTGCGCCGACAGTTATAGCGATATTTTGTGCGTCTATCGATGCACTATATTTTTGCGAATATCGTTTTGCGACAGATTCACGCAATTTCGGCATACCGATTGCGGCGGTATATTTGATATTGCCCGCTTCGATAGATTTTTCAGCAGCCTCGACAACGACATCGGGCGGAGAAAAATCGAGTTCCCCTGCGGATAAAGCGATAACATCGATTCCACGAGCTTTCATTGCTCGTGCTTTCGCAGAAAGCGATAGAGTAGGGCTCGAATGGAGCGAACGAGCGAGAGCGGAAATTTTCATTTTTATCCTTTCTACTAAAAAGATTCTCGATTGTTAAATTATATTTCCAACAACCAAAATTGCAAACAAAATTTATAAAAAAAACCTCGCAGAAGCGAGGTAAAATTTATAGAATAATTATAATATCATCTATTGTTTAAAATAATCTATCAAAATTTGTTCACAGAATTTAAAACCTGATTTTTACTTTATCGCGATAAATTTTTTCTTTATCGTTTTGGAATTCGTGGTTAATCTTGCAAAATAAACTCCTTCGGGAAATCGATTGCGAAGTATTTCTAAACTTCTATCAAATTTTTTCTCGAAAACCTTATGACCGATAACATCGAATATCTCGACAGTCCCGCGAAAAGCAGTGAAAAATACTTTATCCGCAAATAATTTTATATCGCAATCGCTATTCTGCACTATTTCTTTTACATTTGCACCGGGGAAATCCGCTTCGATATATGTATTGCTATCGTTGTTAATCGAAATATTTTCAAAAACCTGCTCCAATGTATCGTATTTAATATGAACCGTATAAGTTCCAGGATACAAAAACCTATGAAATCTGCCATGATAGTCGCAAAGCCGTGCAGGGAAAGTCGTATCGGTTACACCATCGATAATAATCTCTGCACACAATGGTAACGAGTTCTCGCTATCGAACGCCTTAACCACAAGCCCAGCATAGAACATTCTATCGAATATATAGAAAAGTCCTCTGCCAACTCTCGCAGCGACTGTATCTACAGTATCGCCAGTCCAAAAACATTGGTTTGTGATTTCCATAATTATCGAGCAAGTTCCTGTGAACCAATAAGACCATAGCTGCAATTTCGGCTTGATATTATACGCGGCGGTATATTCATAATACTGACCATCGATTTCGGTTTCTGTATTCGCCGCAAGTTCCATAGCAACATTGAGATAATGCGGAAAACCGCCACTATGGTAAGCTCCAAGCGATGTATCGAACCAGCAGAACCAAAGTTTATTCCCGCCTGTGCTATCCGGCGAATGCAAATCCAATAACGCTGTGGGACGATAAAGTTCGATAAAATCGCGGACAGTAACCACACAATTTTCCGACCAGACATAAGGACCTTTATAGTTTGGCGATGACCACAGCGTATCGTTGTATTCATCCCATTTATATTCATAGTTTCTGTTCGGGTCCACACCATCTATCCCGAAATCGAACTCGCCGTTTTCATTATTATCACGATTTGTTTTTCGCCACATTAGAGAATGTGGAGAACTTTCGTTCATAACAATCTGTCGACCATCTACATTTACGATAGGGATGAACCATAATTGCAATGAATCGAGCCATCGGGTAACATCGGGAACGCTTCCATAATGAGATGTCAAATAGTGAAGCAGCCACATAACAGTTTCGGTCCCCGAAGGTTCGTTTGCATGTTGTCCACCGACAATTAGAACGACGCTTTCATCCTCATCGAGAAAAGCGTTATGTGAAAGTTTTACACCGATAATCGGGATAGAATCGACCGCTGAAAAACCGAGTGTTTCCACATAGCAAATCGTGCTATATGTGTCCGCAAGTGCGGAAACTTCGGTGAAAACTTCATCGATAGTCCGATAGCGTGGGTCGATATCCGATGGCTGCGCAAATACCGCGGCTGCAATAAAAATTGCGACTGCTACCCAGAAATATTTCATTAAAACACCTCGCTAAATTATTTACCTCCAAATCTTATACCGAACATCATCGAGAAATCGAATTCGGTCAAACTCGAACCTGTATATGAAGTTGTCCCGATACCGATTTGAATTTCACCGTAAGGTTTGACAGACGCGGTTTTGAGCGACATTTGAGCGCCGCCGCCTAATGCGAAACCGAATGTAGTCGAGCTGTATCCACCGGTCGATTGATTGGATAATCTCAATCCACCGACACCATATGGCTCGATACCATTGCTCATTGGATTGAGGAAATACACCAAATCGAATGCGGAACCTGTGCCGAGCGAAAATGTGGTAGCATCTCCCGCTCGAAGAGCAAGCAAACTCGCTCGAACATAAAGCGCTCGATAGACGGGAGCCATTCCCTCGGCGGTCATCTGGAAACCGAAATCGGAATTACTATAATCACCCGAACTCGTATTTACCAAGCCGAATCCGAGTCCTCCCCCGAACATGGGCTTATACTGTTTCGCTGAAACGATGGCAAATGCCATCAAAACGAGCAGACAAACAACGATTAACTTTTTCACAATGCCTCCTTAAATTTTATGTTTCTCGTTGCCCACGACTGAAGTCGTGGGTTCAATTCAAGTTTGAGCTTTTTTCATTCTATCATTATTTTTTTCGTTATATATTTTTGTAAAATCTAATTCTGCACAAGCCGAAATCCGACAAAATATCTTCGATTACCCGGTTGAAGACCACTTCTGATTGTAGTTCTGTGGAAATATCCCGGCAAACTCGCTGTCGAATACAGAATAAATGAACCGCCGCGCGTAACCTTCTCGGTTCCTGTATGGGGACCTGTCGGATTATCGAATGGATTATCCCAATAATAAGTATTTTCGAACCAATCGCTGCACCATTCCTCGACATTGCCGCTCATATCCTCGACACCGAAAACCGATGCCCCATTGGGATATGAACCGACAGGAGCGGTCTGCTCGTAGCCATCATCGTATGTATCGCCCTGCTCGCCTGAAAGGTAATTGCAATGAACAGCATCGCCTGCGTGAAAATCGTTTCCCCAGGGGAATCTTTCACCCTCCAGGTAACCATCGCCATTTTCATCGCTCCCGAGTGTTCCTCGTGCCGCATATTCCCATTGTGCTTCGGTGGGCAAATCCCTACCGACAAATCTCGCATACGCCATTGCCTCGAACCACGATATGCCGACGACAGGATAAGCGGGATAATCGTCTCCGCAGGGAAAATCGGCACTATTCCATTGTTGCGGTTGTGTAATTTCATTACTTTCTTTCCACATCCATCCCGAGCTGTCCCACCATTCTGGATTACTGTATCCGTCGGCATCGATAAACTGCTTAAATTGCTCGCAGGTAACCTCGTTTTTATATATGCTGTAAGAATTCAAACGAACAGGATGAGCAGGATATTCCTCGCTTTCGCCACCGCCTTCTGTCCAACTGTATCCCATCGTGAAAGTATCGGTGGAAAGCGAGATTAACTCGGCGCCATCATCGTTCGCCGATGGCACACTGTTCGTCTGGACAAACAATATATTGGATACAAAACAACTTCCAATTTGAGAATAAGCATAGACAATAAACATATAATCGCTTTCGGGAATGAGCTCATCGATAAAAGCGCAGGTATCGCCGACTCTGCCTACAATACTCGCTACGAGTTCATCGGTGGAATCGACACTCGAGCCATCCGACATATAAACATCGTATCGATTGAAAAAAAGCTCGTCGAACTGCCACCAGGATAAATAAACATTGTGAGAACTTTTATCGATATATGTCAGCGGAAAATCGTATTCCTGCTGCGGGACGAAAACAGTGATAGAATCGGCGCCTGTTTGTCCCCGACTATTCATAGCAAAAGCTTTTAAGACAACATCTCCCGTCCCCATATAAAACGACCAATAAACCGAATATGGACTTGCTGTATCGGTATCGATAGTATCATCGGAAACGAGAAATATAACCTGCTCGATTTCATCGCCCGTGGCATTTGCAGTTATAATCTGTGGGAACGAAATCGTATCGCCATCGGCAGGTTCGGTGATTTCCACAACAGGTGCATTGTCACCGTTGCTATCGTCCTTTTTTGAACAGCCGACAACAAAAAGGACAATCAAAAGAACGCTCACAAATATTTTAATTCCGTTCATAATTATCTCCCAATCGAATTATTTAATAATATATATAATCGAACATTTTTATAATATAACTATTTTTCATTTTTCTGCAACAACTCTATAATATTTAAAATTTCCGGGATTTTTTCTTTATGTTCGGGCATTTTTTCTATAATATATTTTTCGATATCCGCAGACATATTTCCAGTAGGGATTGCCGACTCGATTTTCCCTCGAATCGTATCCACGATATTCCGGTCGTTCGTGATAACAAAAATTCCTAATTCCTGCGCCAACTTTTTGATTTGAACGAGCGAAATTTTAGGGTCGTCGGGGCGAATAGTGATTTTGAGTTTCACCACCGAATTCGCAACCGGACGATTTCTCAATTTTTGCAATATAATTTCTGTCGGATTATTCTCACCCGAAACATCGATATTCAATGTGATATAATTCAAACTTTCAACCGGAACAAAATGCCACTCAGACATTCGCCTGTTTTTATTGAATTCATTTTTGAACGATTGCGGATTTGAAATCGTTCCAGCGACAAAACCTTTTCGCTCCTTCTCCTCTGCGAATGTTACTTTTTGAATACTTCCCGAATAAACCGCCGGCGGTTTCCCCCAGATTTGCTGGTAGCGATGAATATGCCCGAGAGCGATATAATCGAATGGCAATTCATCGAACTCATCGGGATTAAGATTCGGTTCATCGGGTAGAAGTTTCAAATCGCTGCCCGAAAGTCCTGCACCGTTCACGAAACTGTGGAGCATAAGCAACGATGGTATCCCCCGTTCGACTTTTCCAGCAAACGACGAAATAGCATCGCTTAAATCGAAATCGACAGGATACGGAATTGTCCCGATTTGGATTTTTTGTCCATTTTTAAGTTCGATTTTATGCAATTCTACTTTATCTGCAACGATTACTCCAGGAATATCCAATGTATCGTATATTTTTACAGGATTGTCTCCCCAACCTGGAATTTCGTGATTCCCGATGAGATATATCACAATTGCACCATCGGATGTTAATTTATGGAGAATTTTCGCTAAAATATTTTCGACTGTCGGGCTTGGATTTCTCGTATGCAAAATATCGCCGCACATAAGAACTAAATCGATATCGTTCGAATGGACGAAATCGACAATTTCCCCGGCGGATTTCTCGACGCAGATATATTGAATAGGGATTCCGCTGTCATCCTTTTTCGATAAATTTGCAAGCCCGAGATGCCAATCCGCTGTATGAACAAATTTTATTGTTTCATTTCGTCTATCCACTTTTCGACCTCGATTTTTAAGTATGGAGTCAATTTCAAATATTTTTCATAGTAATCGGTCGCTTTTTTATAATCCTCGAACACATCCTGATTTAATACTCCGAGTGCAAAATAAGGCGGCGCAAAATCTTTCTGACATTCTATTACCGCTATAAAAAGGGATTCGGCTGTTTCATAATCATCGAGAAAATAACAGGCGATACCGGCATCGTAAAGAGCATCGATATTATGGGGGTTTTTCTCCAATGGTTTCGAGAAATATTTGAATGCGTCGTCATAATTTTCTAAAAATAGCGAAAAAGCGCCTCGCCACAGATAAAGTTCGGTAATATATGGGGCGACATCTATAAAACTATCCACCATTGCCTCGCCATATTCCCATTGTGTCGAATCCGCCAGCGCAGATGCGACTTTAGCGGAAAGAACCAACCGCCAAAATGGCTCACCGATTTCATTAGTCGGTTTCGCAAGTGAATCGAACCACATTTTTATCGCATCCTTTCGCAAATCCTCGATAGCCGCAGTGAAATTATCCGCAGGAGGAAAACCCTCGACCTTGCCGATTACTTTCACTAATAATGAATCGAATTCATTTCGCGAATCGATATAAACAATCCACATCGACATTTTGGCACTTGTAGGTATTCCACTCCATCGAGGAATAACTATCTGCGAACTTCGATGAACATCGGCTTGAAAATATGGACTTCCGAAAAGCGATGCAACCTGTTCGATTCCCAAAATAGCACCATTATATATCGAACCGTCCATCATCTGAAAAATAGGACGCATTCTTATAATAATCGACGGAAAACCATAATATTGTCTTATCCATAAAGTTCCAACGATTGCATTGTAATTGGCTGTCTGCCCGAACAATCTTATCTCATATAATGGCGAGTCGAATCCAATCGGCGTGAGATTTTCAGCCCTTTGCAAATGAGTGAATCCTTTACGAGTTTTTCCATCGAGAATTTCGACCATCCCCAATGCAATCGATATAAACTTTTTATCATCGTCGGTCGATACATCTTTCGATTTCTTTTTCAAAATCTTTCGAGCTTTCCCTGAATTACCCGAATAAAGTTCTGCGAGTGCTTTCAAATAAACCAACTGTGCATTTTCACCCCAAATATTTTCCGCTCTATCGATTGCATCGCCCGCCGATGAAAAATCTCCGCTACGAATGAAACAATATGCGATATCATACATCGCAGAATCGATTGTATTATAATTAAGATATGAAATTCCAGCGGCAAGTCTCACCATAAGTGGAAAATCATTCGATGACGATGCGATATAGTAATCCATTTTTAAGCTATCCGGTGAAATGTAATGTCCCCAGAAAGTTTTATTCGTCCAGTTTTCGAGAGAATCGAGTTGTGATGCACCGAGACTCGATACAAAAACCAAAAGGACTCCCGAAAAAAACAGGAGTCCTCTTAAAAGATATAAACATCTAATCTCTAATCGGCATTTTTGGGACATCATTTTCCCCATATTTTTTATTTAGGCATATATGTATTGTCCCATCCGCCTTTGAGAATTGTCAAACCCGATAAATCGGATACATAAACGACAGATTCGGGACCGTTGCCAATTTGCGCGATACCTCGAGGTGCAACAATGTTTTCACCAGCAACCGAAAGAGGTTCCAAATCCTCAGTGTATTTGACAATACTGTTTTTAACGAAATCGCTTACGAAAACGAATCCTTCAGGGCTAACAAAAATCCCCGATGGTTGAGTTTGGTTTTTCAATTCGACTTTATCTATAAACTCACCAGCAGTGGAAAATCGAACGATTTTGCCATTACCAATATCGGCAATATAAAGCATATCACCTTTAGCAGCGACATCTATTGGATGAACGAGTGTATCGACGCCAATTTCCTTCCTGAACGAATTGCCATCGAAAACTAAAACTCGATGATTCCCAGCATCTGTGATATAATAAACTCCATCATCAGCATAAATTCCAGCAGGTCTCGAAAGTGGAATAGAACCATAAGTTTCGCCGCTGTATGCGATAACAGAAACATTGGATTTTTTTGCATTGGCAATGGGAACAATTTTCTCTACTGTATCCGATGTATCGTTTTCATCGGTAGGTTTTTCGACAGATTCACTCGTATCGATTTCGGTCGGTTCCATATTATTTTCCTCGCCTCCAAGCGAAAGTGCAACCACTTGATTTTGCTTGGGGTCCACGATAATAAGCATTTCGCCATCGAGAGCGAGTCCACTGACTCCACCGATACCGAGAGCCGAATATGAATATTCGCTAATTTTCTTGCCATCTTTATTCATTTTCACAATGGACTTTTTCCCTATCGGTGCAACGAAAATTTCGTTTTCATTCGCAGCAACGGCGAGAGCATTCGCAGTCCCAGCGATTTCTCCTGCAGAAGTATAACGAACAGCTTTAGAAAGTTTAAAACTAATTCGTTCGGATTTGGTAACTTTCAATTTGTCATCTAAAAGATAAAAACCCTTTTTCTTAATTTGAATCCTATGTGTTCCACGATTTAGAATAACCTTATATACAGAATTTTCAACAAGTTGAGCAGATTTTTCATCACCATCGATAATAATATTTTCTTCACCGCCGGCGGGTTCGATAGCAATTTCGATTTTTACATTTGTCTCGGGTGGTCTATCGGGAACAAGTTCATCGATATCGGGTGTTTCGATAAATTTAGATGAACGTTGCCATATAAACAAAGCTTCCGATTTTTTGCGTGCTCTTTCAGCTTCCTCATCGACAAGATTTTCATAAGTCATAGGCGCTTCAGACAAATGCGCGAGTGAACTTGCACCCTTTGCCTCGCCTCGACAGGAAAGTTTTGAAAGTTCGAGGTCGGCTTTTTGATAAATCGGGTCCGTGCGGTCTTTAATTGTAATCTTAACAGAACCGAGTGCTTTAGCGGCGCTCGAACAATTATTTTTCTCGATTTGAACAAGAGCATAAGTAAATGCAGCACGAATATGTCCTTTAGCTTTCAATTGTTGAAGAATCGGCAGGGCTTTCCCATAATCATTATTATTAAAATATCCGATTCCAATAACATATTTTGCTTCATTATTATAGGGCGAAGTGCAAGCATCGAGCACATTTTTCGCCTCATCGACCGTGCTTTTAGCGACATTATCTTCCTCGATAGTCGCACGCTTGACAAGCGCGACACCTTTCATAAATCTCGATTTATTTTTAATACCCGACGATACATTAGCATTGATAACTTTATCGAATGCGTGAATAGCGAATTTAAGCGATACTTTTCTCTTATCCGCAGCGACCTCGATAGCTTTCTGAAGAAAATATTTCCCCGCACTAAGATATTTATCGGCATCTTTGGGAAGTTGAAGTCCCGCAAGCGACATCGCAGCATCGAAAGTGCCTATATCCTGTTGTTTCCCAAGACTATTCTCGATTCCAATAAGAAATCTTCGGATAGTAACAACATCCCGAATATCCTTCGTGAGAAAATCGTAGTATTCACCTTTAGGATTTTCCAATGCTTTATAAATCGCATCGGCTTGTGAAAGGAATGCAATATTCTCCTGTTTAACTCCCATCCAGAAAAGGCATTCTGCCTGACGATATTTAGCATCGGCAACAAGCTCTCTTGCTCGAGTCGAACGATTCGAACCGATTTGCCCTGAAAACGCAGTCAATTTAGCATTAGCTTTGTCATAAGTTCCCTGAATAAAGTGAACCATACCTATCCAATAAAGTCCTTCGGGTTCCGAACCCGAAATTCTATTAAATCCTGTTATTGCCGCTTTAGGTGGACCACTGTATATCAAGTAATTCAAAAGTGAACCATACGCGAGTCTGCTAAGAATGTCTTTTCCCCAGATTTTGTTATCTTTAAGAGTCGTCATAGTGTTCATTGCATCGTTCAATTTTTCCTTAACACCGACAGAACCTAATGCTACATTATCTATAACTTTACCTACTTTACCGAACATCTGAAGCTCCTTTTGCGTGCCAGCAGCAGAAATCATTTTATCCAAAAGACTTATCGAATTATTTATTTCATCCTCGCTGGCAAACAATCTTCCTTTGCTCGATAACTTATATTTACTCCAATCATCATCGCTAACACGGAAAAATAATCTCGCAATCATATAATGGCAGTTAGTTTCCATCAGCGATGCGGCAAGAGAAATTTTTTCATCGGGAGATTTCTTAGCGGATTGGAAAGATGTAATAGCTTTTTCAAAATTCTGTTTAGCATTGGACAATTGTCCCATATCGAAACTTTTCAGAAAAGCAAGCCGATATTGACAGTATCCAAGAAAATACTGAGCATTGTCGATTAAATCTTGAAAATCGTCGGCGTGTTTCATAACATCTTCATCATTGATAAAATTGTCGAAATCACCGATAGCCGGGTCGAGATTTTTAATTTGTGCTCGTTCGGTATTAGCCAATTGATAAAGTCTAAATGAACAAAGAGCTTTCATATACTTCGAGCGAACATACTCCTCACCAACAATGTCGAGACTTTTGAATGCAGCGGCGGATTCATTGAATAATTTCGATGTAGCCTCGAATCCCGAAACATCCTTCTGGATACGAGCGATATAATATTTCGTTGTCGATAAAAAATATGTAGCATAAGCTTCATCCTCGGGAGAAAGAACACCCTGTAGCATCTGCTCGAAACCATTTGCCGCCTCCTGAAATGGAACGAGTGCATCCTCTAACTTATTCTCTTGATACAATTTAGTGCCTTTGTCGAGTTTTGCGGTAATCGAAGCGAGGTCGACCTCCTGAGCAAAAATAAGCCCCAGAAGTCCCAGCATTATTATTACTTTCTTCATTCTAATCCTCCAAAATTATGTTAATTTACATTATTTCCAAATTTAAACAAATTTTCAGGGGGGAGCCGCAAATTTCAAATGAAAGCGACTCCCCATAAAACAAAAACTAATACAAATTCCCAGTAACAACAGTAAAGCCCATTTGCTTTACCAATTCTCTCATATTTCCCATCTTTGGCATAGGTCGTCCAGGTTCTTGTTCTGCAAGACGAATATTCGATACATCCACGGAAATTCTCTTTTTTGCGACATCCACGGAAATTCGCATCGGTCCTTTGCCAAAACGGGTATAAGTCCAGCTCTGAAGAATTCTTAAAATATAATCATTAAACTGCGGGATACTCGTTCTTTGAATAACGACCGGAGCAATAACAGAATTTTCAACCGTATAATCGATAATCAGCGGTTTATCAGGAATACCATAATTATCCTTAATGTAAGGAAATTCGACATATTCCATTGCATTTGAAATTCTAAATATCGGATCCGGTGGAGGCACATATCGAATAGTAATTTTACCGATTCCACCTCTGAAAAGTATTTTGGGACCTTCCGGTAAGTTAATATACGATTCACCACTTTTATCGCCACATCCGATAATAGAAATTATCCCAGCGAGCAAGAGAAATGCGAATATTAGTTTTTTATATCTCATGCTCCCCGCCTCCTTGCTCTGCCCTTTTTAATTTCGATATTCAAATTCGCCAGTGTTCCTTTAACCCAAGCAATTTTGCTTATTCCTAAAGTATGCATAAATCCCGTTACTTTGACAACATCACCATAAGGAAGATTACTTGGAGCCCGCAATATTACTGCTGGGTCATTATCTCGAATCTCCATCAAAAAACCTTTCAAGGTCTTTTCATTATAAACAAGCTGATATTTATTGGAAGAAATATTTCTAAATGCAGGATATGCACCAGAAGATTTAATCACACTTCGCTTGTCCTTGAACCACTGATAAAATTCAGCGGACTTATCGTTTCCCTGAAAAACATAATAGTCGATACCGCCCGCGGGTGTTCTATGGAACTGAACAAGAACAGATGCTTCCGAATCACCTTTTTTGGGTGTTGGCAAGTTCATCATTCCCTCGACCTGAGGTGCAGATTTAACCGATGGCATAACGGACATAGTAACGAGAAAAAATATCATCAACTGGAATATTATGTCCACCATCGATGTTAATTCTGTTTCAGGGAGGGGTTCTGCTCGTAATCTCATATTTTACCTCCCTTATGATTGTTTAACAACATTCGCGAACCTGAAACCTACAACTTCTATCGAATCTTGGTCGCAAAACTCCATAATACCGAGAATATAACCGAAAGGTGTGTCTTTATGAGCACGAATTTCAAGTCGTGGAGGTTCACCAGTTGTAAAAAATATATTCTCGATTCTCTTTTCAAGAATACCTTTCGCCTTTTTCAGAGTATATGGACCGTGCTTTCCTGTAGAATCCTTCTTAGCATCATCCACAGTTGCGACATCAGAATCGAGTATATAAGCTCCAAGTTCGCCATTAAATGGTTTCTCATTGATTTTATTGATGTGCAGAAGAAATCCCGAACTAAATTCTTGAGGAGTTGCCAGTTTCTCTACAGGAGGAAGTTTGGGTAAATTTTTCTTTTCTGCGCCTGCAACCGCAGCATTCGCTTGTTGTTGCATCGTTCCAACTGCCATAGTAACCATAAAAAATATCAATAGTTGAAAGATAATATCTATCAACGATGTCCATGCGGCCTTTGGAAGTTCCTCTGCTCTATGTTTCATCGAGGTTCACCTCCTTTATGCTTCATTTAATATATCTGTCATAATTTCTTCCCATTTCCCAAAAATCCAATCGACCTTGCCACGATAATAATAATGCGTAAGCATCATTGGGATACCGAATGTCAAACCGACGATTGTTGTAATAAGTGCAACATAGATACCACCTGCGAGTGCTGGGACAATTTGTGCGATTTTGGCATTAGGATTCATAGCGATAGTTTCCTGAATTTTACCGAATGAACCTCGAATACCAACAACAGTTCCAAATAGCCCCATCATCGGCTCGATAGAACCGACTGCCCAAAGTCCTGTTGTTTCCCAGCCTTTAAGACCATCGATTTCTTTAAGCACTGTATTTTCTGCTGCTCTGTCCATTTCTTGTGATGCCCAGAAATTGTTTCTATTAGACCTATGATTTTCAAGTGCTGCTAGTAAAACTCTAACAGTAGAATATTCGAGTGGTTTTTTGGGAAGTTTGACTCCTGGAACACCATTTCGGCAAATTTCTATCGCTTTTTCCACATTTGGCAATCCCATTTCGAGCCAGAGTTTCTTCTCTATTTCTTCCTGCGTTTGCCTATCTGCTTTAATATATTCATCGGGGTTATCAAAATGTTCGGGACCGACCGACATAGCTTCCATAGCCTTCGACCAATATTTAGCAACCTCTCTCAAGAAAATATTCCCTTTATCACTGTGAATCTCGGTTTTACCGGTGCGGTCCACAGGAAGAATACGATACCCAAACGATGGCTTATTCGGTGGGAAAATATTTGCAAACCACAATCTTCGCCAAATTAAAATCCATGTGATAATTCCAAATAAAAGCAAGATATGCATTGGAATCATAAAAACAAGACCGCCACTTTTGACAAAGTGGAAATAACCTGAGATTAATCCTCTTTTTTTCGTAATTTGAACCTCGTGTTTATATTGTATTCCTTCGGCGAAATCCCATTTAGATTGACATTCAGGCGAAATCAATCTAACTCTCCACCAATATTGCTGAGCAAAATTAAGATTATGGAAAGTATAGTTCATTTCTTGAAGTTCATGTGATTCGATAACATTAGAAAATGCTGAATCAGTAGTTACTTCAGAACCAAATGTGAATCCCTCGGGTGCTTTTATCTCCTGCCACTCAGAATAACTTCCCTTGCGCTTGTTGTATTTTCGTGTAAATACTTTCCAAGCGATTGTTACCTGCAAATTACCCTGTTCATCCTTAGCTTCATCAGCAGATACAATATTTACCCATACAGAATCCATATCCGCGATTTTCGTTGCCTCTGCTCTAATACACATCGGCACCAAAAAAATCATCAGAAATACCAGCATGTACCAACCCCTGCGCATCGTTCCTCCTTTGTTTAGGTTTTCGACTTTTGTCTAATCAAATAAAATATCATTATCCCAAATCCTAAAATTATTAAAATAGTAGAAATCCCAACTACGATATAAAATTTATCAGTTTCCGCATCTCTTCTTGTCTGCCTTGCCCGTGCATACCTCGTAAAATATCCGCCCGATGCTACATCAGATTTCATCGGATTTTTCGAATTTAGTATTTTCACTCTTAAAAAATATTCTCTATCGATATCGAGTCCATCGAATACGATATTATTTGCATCGGTGCTATCGGAATAAATTAATTTTTCAAATTCGCTGTCGGCAGAACATTGAATCAAAAACATATGATTCTCATTTTCGACAAGATACCAATCGCCATAAGCGCTATCCTCGAATGGACTATCGTATATCGACCATTGAATCAAAAATTCCACCTTATCAGCTTTATTGATATCGGGTTTAACATTCTCGATATGAATCCACAATGAATCTTCATTTTCAATGCCACGAACAAATATTACAAAGAACAAGATACATACCATTAAAATGAGTTTATGCACAATAAACTCCAAAGTTAAAGATTCCCACCGCGTTGACGCATAAGTTGAGCTTCATCTGTCATTCCAAGTGTTTCATAAGCATTTGCGGCTCTTTCTGCTGCATTTCTCAAAACACTATTTTCCGCATCGGAATAGAAATATAATACATCCAAATATGCCATCAATGCCTTCCGATTATTTTCCGGCCCACCCTTGTTGGCATAAATATCACCCATCAGAAGTAGTGCATCATCGGCAAGCATATTATCCTTATATTTCGGGAACATAGGATAGGAAATCCGCTCACCCTGTTCATCGTAAAAACCCCATGGGAAAATCCTCGTTAATTTATCCAATAATGCTATCGCACTATCGGGGTCGGATTCCCGTAAAAGATAAGCGAGTCTGAACATCGAAAGCGGATGAACCGGGTCTTTGAGTTCATCTCTATTTGCAAGCTTGCCATATAATCCTTTCGCACTATCGAGGTATCCGAGCATCTCATAAGTATAAGCCAAATCGTATTGAAGTCTGGGGTCGTATCGCGTGCTATCACCGCCGACGAAAATCAAATCCTGAACGAGTTTCTTAGTCTCCTCGGAAATCGGCTCTTTGTTCATCTTCGATTCTGCGAACATATAATGAATACGCTGGTTAAATACCTCGCTTGCGCCCTCGAGAGTCATAATAGATTGTGTCCAATTGCTTCCGAATTTTCCGGCATAAGCTTCGTGGAAATAATCGTAAGCGGATTTTAGATTCGGCTCGGTTTTCAAATCCGCATCGACACTCTCATATATGAAATTGCAATATCCGAAAAGCACATTAGCTCTCGCGCCGATGAGTCCATCCTTTTCTAACGAACCTTCATATTCACTGAGATGGTCGCAGATAGAGACTTTCGGTGGTGGTGGCGGAGGAGTTTTCTCCTCTCCACGCAAAGTCAATGAAACACGAGCGAAATCGTTGCCAAGCGGATTCATCATACCAGCACTGTAATCTAACAGCGGATGTCCCATTCCTCGAAGTGAACTTATCAATCTCTCCATCGCCAATCCGAGACCTGCGGTGATTTCGGTCATATTGTATCCAGCGCGAAGTGTTACATATCTATTCAATTTATATTCCGCACCGACTTTGGGCTTAAATGCGCTGCCGACCATATCGACATCGGCGAGCAGATAAAGATTCCGCAACGCGCGAAAACCGACACTGCCGCGAATAGTCATCGGAAGTTTATCGCCGGCGACATCGAGTGCGGCAAGATTTTGAACTGCGAGACCGAATCTGAATTTTCTGAATACATCCTTTGTTATAACACCGATATCGACACCACCGAAACCCATAGCGGAATTATCGTCCATCGATGTCATTATAAATTTTGCAGAACCGCCGACTCGAAATTTCCTCTGCATTATCCATCTTCCATAACCTGCAATAACACCGAGATTGTGCATAGCAAAAGTGTTTGTGGATGTTCCAAACTGGTCTCTGCCATCGAAATTTGAAACACCGATATCGGCGATAGCGATTCCAGCAGCACTTCGCAAATCGATTGGATAGGCAAATGAAAGAAATTCATATCGAGAATCCATAAACAGTTGAGCGTGAGTCAACGAAAGTTCCCATCGTTCGGTATTCGCTAATCCTGCGGGATTATACAAAAGTGCATCGGCATTTCTGACCAGCATAGTATATGCTCCACCCATACCGAGTGAGCGTGCATTAGAGCCGAACCGAAGAAAATCTCCCGCCTGTCCGAATTGTGCGAATAACGCTGAAAATCCCACTAAAATTACTATCGTAGTTAATACTCGAATCCACCTCATAGGTGATGCCCCCTTTTATTTGATATTCAATTCAAAACTATCAATTATCAAGTCAAAATGCAAAATTAACACTTCGCATACCCAAAAACACACGAATATTCTGCTGCTCGATTTTTATAACTCAACACTTAACACTCGATACTAATAACTAATCACTGCCTTTCCATACGGCAATTTTTCGCTTGATTAATCTATCACCGAAATCGACTACACAAATATATCCGCCATTGCCGACTATATCGCCATTGGAATTTGTGCCATCCCATGCGATATCGGCTTCACGGGAATCCGCTTTCAATGTATAACTTGTATTCCACACGGGATTTCCGAACATATCGTAAATATTTATATCCACAGATACACCTGTGTTTTTCGCCTTAATTCTGATATATGTCTCACGCTCATCGGGATTGAACGGGTTCGGGAAATTGATAACCTCGGCTGGATCCCAATCTACGACAATCGATGTAGTTTTAGTCGGAGTTGGATTCTCCGCTCTATCGAGCACCTGAACATAGAGCATTCTTGCACCAGCCATTAAAACATCCCAAAGTTCCTGTGGGTCGTCGGTTGTCGGTTGATATGGAACATCGGCGACCGTGTATATTCCAGAAAAATATTCATCCATCAGAACAATCGTAGTGTGATAATCGAAATTCGGAGACTCGGAAATTTTAAACGCATAAACCACACCGGGTGGAGTATCGTCTGGACTCGTTGCCACAATTTTTACATCCTGTGAACTCGACCAGTTCGGGTCGTTAGTTTCCGGATCGAAAGCATCGACACGAACCACTGTCGGTGGAATTGTATCCAAGAAAATCGTATCGACCAACACGGGTGTTTCATATTCATCCAATTTGAACTGAGCATATACATATTTCATTTCATTTCTAGCATTGCTCAAAGGGAAAGTATGAGTTCGCTCGAACGGTATCCAGTCCATATCCATAAGATTGGATGAATCCTCGGCAAACCGCATAAAATTGGGTGCAATATCGGCATCGACAATCGTAATCACAGTATCGGTCCCCGTGAATTCGCTATCAAAAGTATCCAGCGGGTCCACAACAAAATATTCCAATTTTCCAGGAACCCATGTAATCACATTACTCGGATTTCCAGCGGAATCGACCGCTACAATTTCGATGAAATAAAGCGTATCGGGTGAAAGTGAATCCGCAATCGGGAAATCGACATCGAAATCGGGATAAGTTCCCCATTCCTCACGATATTCCGCACAGAAAATCGTATCGGGACTGTTTATTTTGAAACATACTTTCCAAAGATGATTATCGGTAATAGACAACGGAATAATAGATGGCAATGTAGTCGGGTCGTCGTGAGTAAATGGAATCATAGCCAAAGTCGGCGCAATAGTATCGTATCCGGCATTAACTGTTACATCGTTCCAGTTTCCAGCACCATCCATCGCTCCACCTGTGATATCGAAACTGCCATCGGTGCCATCGATTATAAGTTCGACGCTATCATTAGGATAAGTCACCATAATTCCGCCATCGACAGCGGTATGCGGTCTCGATGCCCAAAGGTCATCCTCGAAAGGTCCAAGAAAATGCAGCGATTCGACACCCGAAAGTGTATCGTCTGCCTCGGGGATAGAACCATATACATACAATTCATTCGACCAGCCCATATGTGCCTTAAATGTAGTGGGCCAGGTCTCGCTACTTGTCGTATCCCAAATCGAGAAACTGTATGGCAAATCTGGTTGAGTTTCATCGAGAATAATCGTTGCGGATGCTCTCGCTGAAATAATATCCGAAACCGAGCGAAGCCATCCATAGACGACTTTTTGACCCTCATCGGCGGAAATCGTAAATGTAGTCATCCCTGTCGATGGATAAGTTATCCAATCGAAATCGGCAGTCGAATCCTCGTTCAAGAAATAATAAGCGGGCGGTGTCCCGAGTGGACTAAACTGAACACCTACTGTGGGTGAATTTGTATAAACCGTATGGCTTGTGCCGCGAATGACATTGTAAAGGGCAAAATTGCATACAATCGATGTCCGATAGAAAATATCGTCGCTTGTCATAAGACTGATATTTCCCGCTCGGTCCTTAACAGCGATATAAAGAATTTTCGTTCCCGTATCGGGATTATCGAATGTATAGTAAAGTTCGCTATTATACGGTTGCCATAGGTCGTAGAGATTTTGAGCCCATAGGTCAGGGTCCTCGAAAAATGCGATATATGCGGGATTGCCCATAGAACCATCATCTGCGACAGTAACAACTCGAACTTTCAAACCACTCGTATAATCCTCATCACCGGCAGCACTATCCTGAAGAACCACCGATATTATCGTCGGACGATATCTATCGAGTGTAATCTGATGAATAAACGGGTCGGACCAGTTTCCTGCCGAATCCTGAACATATCCATTCACAAAACGAACAGCATCGGTATCTGGAAGTGCGAATGTTATCGTCGATGTATATTCGGTATCCACTTCGCTTCCCGATGAAATTAGTTTCAAATGATATATTCCCGAACCGATAGGAGAGGTCGGGTCATAAGAACTATTGAAATCAACATCGACAAGAGGATTGTTCGTATATGCCGAATCGGAAATCTCCGATGTATCAGTTAAATCGAATCCTGTCGATGCATCCCCGACAACGATGGATGGCAAAATCGGTTTTCTCGTATCGAGTATAATACTTAAAGATTCCTCATCTGTCGGAATAGCATCGACAATGCTTTTACCCTGAATATAAATCCATCGAACACCATCGCCAGATGAAAATTCGTGGTCGATAGTAACAGTTGTTTCCGCTCCAGTAGGTGTAATTACTGCATAAAACGACGGACCTGCGCCATCATCCCAAATCGATATCGAATCGATGTCCCTTCCATAAGTAAGAGTTACCTCGATAGCAATCGTATCGGTATATGTTCCAGTCGTATCGGGACCATCGAAATCTCGCAGTGAAATTAAATGAATGTATTTTAATGGACTTGCATTGTAGTAAATCGAATCATAGACAGCATTGGATACATTTCCAGCGGAATCTTTAAGCACTGCATAAGTGTATACCCATCCGCTTTCGACAAGACCATCGAATGTAAAAAGCAACGTATCGGCGATATCCCGCCATCCATCGGCTGGAATATTATTCAATTCTGTGGAGTCCTGTGTTAGAAAAACTTTATAGAATGGCGAACTATCGGGGTCTGGGTCGATATGAACCTTAACCTGCACATTATCAGTGGTATCGGTGGAAATTGAGGCATCGATATCGTAAATTTCGATACTGCGTATAGTCGGTGCATCGGTATCGAGATAAATCGACTGCGAATTAACAATCGAAAAATTGCCTGCAACATCCTCGAGCTTAACATATATATTCCTCGCGCTATCGCCATCGGTCATAGAATATTCGTAATGTGCTCCATCAAAATATGGAAATACCTGAAGATTGACACCGAATGCTTCACTTTCAGCGACATACACGCTTTCGATAGTCGATACATAGACATCGCCATCGGGAGGTAAATCCACAGCATCGGTCGGAGTTACGAAAATTGTCGTATCGTTGCTATAACCCGATTCCGCTGGAACATCGTAACGATGTGAAATTGTCGTGGTATCGACTGCATCGGTTGCAGCGAATTCGGGAGAATTCGTGTCGATATAGAATTGAACTTCTGTTATTGTCGATAATTCGATATTGTCCGCAGAATCCACCGCCATAAGATAAATTTCGTAATCTCCATCGTTTGCGACATTAAAAGTATCCAATTCTGAAATATCTATTTCGCCTTCGAAAATTCGAGTATCGTAAAGTGTTGCTGAACCCGAATCTCGCCTATAATATATCTGCACTTCTTTTACTCCGCTGTAAGTATCCGATGCGATGAACGGCATTTCTATCGAACGAGTTGTATAATACTCGTCGAAATCATCGGGCTCAACAGATGCCTCGGGTTGCTGCGTATCGAATCTTGTCCAGGTATGACAGGGAACAGGAGTCATTCCATCGAATAGCGATGTTTCATTGCCGAAACCATCGATACCTACGATATAAAATTCATAATAGCCATCGCTGTCGGGAGCAAATGTGAAATCTATATCCACAGTATCTGTTCCAGAGACATCTCGCTCCGAATAGAATTCCCATGGCGATATCGAATCAGTTCTTACATAGAGTTTCGCCCCGACTATTCGATTTGAAATATCATCGTATAATGAGCAATTCACTGCAACTGTCGGCGTATTCGTCCAAATCCAAAGCGAATCCACACCGACTACGGGTGGAGAATTATCCTGAGTCGAACAGACCACATTCGACCAATCGGAGAAAAGATAATCGCCAGGAGTAGGTTCATACTTGTATCGAATTCGATAGCAATATCTCGCTCCATCGACAAGAGGGTCATCGGCGAGAGTGCTTGTGGAATCCAATCCGACGGTGAAACTATTTTCAGGAACAGATGTCAATGGTATCGGAAAAATAGAGAAAATAGAATCAGAATACATATCGTCGAGAGAATCTGGAAATTCGGTTTCACCGGAATCGACTCGAAAAACCTGAATGTGGTAGACATAAGGTTCTGTCCCACCCGGCAATGTCCAGTTCAACTGGCAGGTATGTCCTCCTGTGAATTCATTGAGCGGTTCCAATGTCGGTGCGCCCTGAGCGAAAACCAAAATCACCCAAAATGCCATTATTGTTATAATTCCAAGTCGCTTCATATTTTAACTCCTTTTTATATTTTCTATTATATAAATTTCATTTTTTGCTATTTAATGAATAAAATCCTCAAATTCGATACATTATTTCCAAAAACAGTTTTCACAAAATAAATTCCAGCAGGCATCTGCACACCATTATTGTTCACGCCATTCCAAATATAAGTATGCTCGCCAGAATTTAATTTTCCATGCCACAATGTCTTTACTTGTTTGCCATCCATAGAATAAATCTCAATCGATGCATCGTTGTCGGTAGGCGCGGAAATTTTAATCGATGTGCTAAAATTAAATGGATTTGGATGAGCCGAAACCTCAAATTTATCGGGAACCGAATTTTTCAGCACAATTTTATATTCGCCAGCGGGCAATTCGATTTTATCGACCGAATTCATATCGATTGTGCGATTATCGGCGATAAGAATTAAACCTTTTGGCATATCATTGGAAATCCAATTTAATTCCATCTTTTCGGGCAATTTCACTGTCCATTCGTTATTTTCAGAAATATCGCGAATGAAACTTTTATCATCAGAAATCAACGATGGAATTTCGTTTTCGGGTGGCGCCGGTGGCATTATTAAATCGAGTTTATCCGAGCCGATACCGAAAATCAAAGTTTGATTTCCAGCGGTAATATTGCCGACCCATTCAGGTTCTATATCCGAATAAATTTTCAACATACCGCCAGGAACATCGTATTCGCAAGCGCCATTCACAAAAAGCCAATAACCTCTTCCAGGAATCAATTCCGATGCCATTTCATAAGTTCCAATCGCAGGATTGTGCCAAAGTAAATCGCTCGTCAACAAAGAACCATGTGGAGTTACCGAAAATCCTGTCGTATCGCTAATTCCACCGACAAGATAATATCCTGGATTTGTGAGGTCACGAGTTATATATGGAATATGATAGCCGAGAATCTCGATATCCATATCGCCCGGGCTATAAATCCAATATCCGTATCCGATTTGCATAGTATCGGCGGAGAAATATCCTATACCCGAATCGGCACTATAACTTAGAGGAGCAGAAAGTGCCGATGGGAATATATCGCGATAGTTTAGACTTCTCGGCAGAACAGGCAAGGCAACCATATTCCATCCGTAATAAAGATGAACGACCATAGAATCCGCTGCCCAACTCGAATCGGTATATTCGTAAGGAACAGAATATGCGCTTTCATTGCCCCACGGGTCGATAGTCGCAATATGGAAAAATCTATGTGGTGAACCGACTATAATCGAGCGTGGAAGAACTAACCGATGTTCGTAGGTAGGGTCTTCGATATCGATAATATCGGGGTCGCCGATACAAAGCCAACTTTCATCGGCACTATGTTCTACACGATAGGCATTGCCGATTCCGCCCGTGCCGTAATCGTAAGGCGTAGTGTCGCTCCATTCGATAACGACATACATTTCACCAGAAATAAATTCGGGATACACAGTATCTATTCTTGCGGAATAAGGTGGAGTTCCGCTGCCAAATGTATTTTGAATTCCACTAATATTTTCCAAATCGAAATTATCGACAGATGCGACAGTATAGTAATTATCCCTAAAATTGTTCGTAGAATTGGGCAAATCGTCTGTCCAACTATAATATGTAAAAAACGGATTATGGTCGATAGTGGCAACGAGCGAACCCAATACACCGGGCGTATCCGAACGATAGATATTATATTTTTGAACACCGACACCTGCATCGTCTGCTGGGGACCACCAAATCGTGATTTTCATCTCATCTGTGCAAACTGCCCGCGAATATAACGAATCTATCGAAACTGGTGTCGGCGGAGTATTATCGAATCTCGTATTCACAATATTAGAATATTCCGATACATTACCATTGCGGTCTGTGGCATAAATTCTGAAATAATATTGCGCTTCCTCGAGACCGCATATCTGGAAAGTCAAAGTATCCAAATCGTTGCAATCGCCATCATCGGGGTTCGAGAACACAGCATCGTGAACTTGATATGGTCCATAACTGACAGCACCCGCAGTGAAATCGGCACTTATCGATTGTTCGATATAAATCGAATCGAAATCGCAATAACTCGTATCCAAAATTTGCAATGTAACGCAATCTCCCGATGACCAGGTGCCGAGTGGCAAAATTTCCGGGTCCACTATTCCCAAATCGGATGTCGCCGTATCCATATTGTTCGAGAAATAATTATAATGTCCGAGACTGTCGAAAGCCACGAGAATATACATATATGTTTCGTTGTCCTCCATCGGAAGAATCGTGCCATCGTCGCGGAATAGAAGGTCAACATCGGTTTGGAAAGTATCATTTACATTATACACATACAAAAGATGGTCGGTATCCGATGGGTCATAAGGGAAGAAAGAATCGAGATTGTCGAAATCGACACGATAAAGTTTGTATTGCATCACACCGATACCGCAATGAGTTCCACATTCGTCGGTCAAGCAATCGAGAATGGATTCATCGTGAATATAGAAATGAGTGCGAATTTCACTGCCCTCGGGGTGTGAAACAGTGGAATCTATTGCCTGCGGACCAGAGCGGTCGGTAAGCATCGGTCCACGCATAAACCAATCCGATGTGTCCGCTGTTTCATCGTCGCGAATTCTCGCATAAAAATTATATCGATGGCAATCGCGAATCGACCATGTATAATATGGGACATTTGTCCAATTTGTGGTATCCATAGTTCCACAGGCGATGTCCTCACGAATAAACTGGTAAAGTCTCGACCATTTCAACCAAACAGCCCTGGCATCGATTTGCACGAGTTGACTCGTAGCATCGATAACTCTTGGAACAGCTTCTAAAACCGCATTTAATGGAAAACTGCATACACCAGGTCCGACAGCACTCGCAAAAACAATCGGATTATCATAATGCTGAAAATGACCGAGTCCAGCGACAGGATAACCTGCACTATCGAACGCAACAACAGTATATCTATATGTTTCGCCGGGAGTAATCGTTGTATCGATAAAATTGTAAATCTCGCTGCCATCCGATGAAATAAATGCAATCCCGGGTGTAGTAGCAGTAATATATCCTAAACTAATATCGATACCGCCTGTTGTCGGAGAACGATAAATACCATAACCGCGAACCTCGGAGCCATTTATGGATGATGCGAAATCATCGACTTTCTGCCAGGTAAGATAGATTGCACAATCTGTTTCCGAACAACAATGTTGAGCGACGAGATAGGATATATGTTCCGGCGGCTCGAGGTCGTGAGTTAGAATAAGTGAATCCGACCAGAACGATGTATCATCCTCATAAATAGCTCGGACATAATATTCATAAATTTCGCCATCGGCGGCATCGTAAAATGTATAACTCGTCAGTGCGAGCGGCGATGTTGTTATCGTATCCATACTCGCTGACAGAATAGATGCCCGTCTGAATTGATAATGAGTCCCCGCTGGATTACTCAGTGTGCAAGCGGGTGAAACCTGTAATGCTATCGCTCCCGATGGTGCATATCTATATCCTGGATTCACCAATGCAGCAGAAAGCGGTGTCGGCGGGTCATCCGCAAATATTGCAATTACACCGATAAAAATTAACATCGAAATAAAAATTTTCCTCATTTTAAAATCCCCCTTATTCCTAAAATATTAAAATTTTGTTAAGAATAAAAAACATTTTCATATATGCACAAGAAATTTTGTCATTTGTTAAATTATTTTATTTATTTTCCCCATTATTTTCGTTATTATCGACATACTCAGAATCGGCATTGGCAAGCATTTCAGCACCATTTATAACAGATTTCGCATATTCGATATATGAACTGCGATATTTTTTCTTAATCGGTGGTTCAGCGGGAAATGCATATTTTTCAGGATTGACAAATTTCCCATGAACTTTAATTCGATAATCGAGATGCGGACCGGTAGAAAGACCTGTCGAACCCACATAACCGATTAACCTGCCCCGCTTAACTTTAACACCTTTTTTAATTCCTTTGGCAAATCTCGAAAGATGACCATACATAGTCTCGATTCCATTCGAATGCTTGATATGAATGAAATTTCCGTATCCACCTTTTTTGCCCGCAAAAATTATAGTGCCACTGCCAGATGCAACAATCGGTGTGCCACTCGGTGCAGCATAGTCGACGCCGAGATGCGGACGATAAATTTTCAATATCGGATGAAATCTATGATATGTGAAATGAGAACTTATTCGACGATATGTCAGTGGAGTTTTCAGCATCGATTTCCGCATAGAATTGCCTTTCAAATCGAAATATCCATCTCTTCCATCGGGGTCCACATACCAGACCGCAGTGTGAACAGTATCGGAAGTTCCATATTCCGCCAATAATATTTTACCGACACTTATTACAGAATCGCCAAATGAGATTTTTTCATACATAATTCTAAATTTATGTCCCTCGCGAGTATCGGTTACAAAATCGAAATCGTATTCGAGAACATCGGTGAAATTCACGATAGCCGCAGGTTCGATTCCCTCTTTGCGCATCGAACCCCATAATGTATTATGCACGATACCCTCGGCAGAAAAAATCGTTCTCGTAAGTGCGATAGTGTCCTTTTCTGCAACCAATCCGCTATCTGTCGAATAAACCACATATTTTTCCCATGGTGAACGAATAAGCTCGAAAGATTTAATATTTTCATATCGACCATATACGAGTTTATATTTATCGCCGGGATAAATCTTGCGCATATCCAAAACTTTCGATAATGGATTTTTGAAAGATTCCACGAGTTTAGGTGAAACACCCTTATTCACCAATGCCCAGAATAATGCCTGGTCGGGAACGATTTCCCCGCAGCAGATACAATCTATATTATCGTTTGCAACTGTATTCTGCACGATATCGGCTTTGGGAACAGAACCGCATCCAGCGATAAATATCGAAAGAATAAATAGAAGTAAAATTACATTATTTTTTGATACTTTGTTCATCGAACTCCTTCAAATTCCCCGAGAAAGATTGCACTGTAAAAAATTGGACATCGCATTCGGGATTGCACCAACTTTTAGATGGTAACCCGGCTTTAAGACAAGTTTTCTCGAGCCGTTCTTTCGGTGAATAGTCTGCGAATTCTCCCGGCATAGATACGACAACTTTCTCACCCCGTCGAATATATATTCCCATATCGATTTTCGGCATCGAAATTCCCTCTACAGAATTTGCGATACTAACGGTCAATACAGCATTTTTGAGCATCGATTGTTCAATTCTCGGGATTCTACTCGGCGATACGAGAATTTTAGAGAATTTAGCTACAGCTTCGACAATATTCATATTTGTAAAAAAATCACCGGTTTGAGCGACCAATTTATTCCCGGAAATCAATGATATAAATACACCTGCCTTATAACTATAAAGATTTCTCGGAATATCGCGGACAACTTTCCCTGAAGAAATTATAGCTGCAGAAAGGTCCCAAAGTTTCATTCCCTCGGCTGGAGTGAGCTCTATCATCTTCCTCTCGATGCGTTTTTTACCCGACCAAACGATAGCGGTCATTCCTTTGTAAATTTCCTGTGAAAATCCTGTCGCTATTATATGTTTGAGAACTTTACCTCGTTTAGCTTCGAGCTTAGCGACAAGCAATACAGTAAAAGCGGCAACTTCCTTGCTCGTAAATCGAGCATCGCCATTTTCGCAGGATAGGAATAACGATTTTGCATCCATCGCTTCGAGTTCACCGATTCCCACTTTATCTAATTTATTGACAATAAGAGAATTTTCATTTTCGGCGAGTTCACCGACACCGACTATCAAAACTCTTTTGCCCGAAAATATTCTACCGAACTTATCGGCTAACGATTTCAAGTTTGAAAATGACGACTCACCGATTTGAATATTTATAATTTTCGATGAACCCAAAACATATTGCAAAAATGGAAGTTGATACCAGAAATCATCGGATGAAAGTCTTTTCACAGGCCGAATCGATGGACAGGATTTTACGATTTCATCGACAAGTCTTTTATCGGAATACAAAACTCCGAGTGGAGTGATAAATCCAGTAGAACTCGAAATAAAAACACCTGGCTGTGCGGATTGTGTCCCAGTTAAAATAATGACTATATCGTAAGTTTTTCCCGAAATCGAACTATATGCTGTGCCGAGTAATCCACCGGAAATGAGATAATTTTCACCGGGAACAAATATTCCCATAATATTTGCATTCTCATTTCGAACAGGCATAAGTTCCAGCAATCCTTCGACCTGAGCCCATAAAATAGAAGGGTCGATGGAATAAAGTCCATCCCTCGCAGTGCAAATATCACTTTTCGCACTGCCGATGGATATGCCGCCCACAAGAATCGAAACGATTATAATGGAACGGAGACAATCCCATTCGATTGCGCTCGATAATAACCTCAAAATTCCCCCTACGCGAAAATCACTTAAAATCGAACGCTTAATCTATAAAGAATGCCTCCTTTAAGGTTTGATAATTAAAAATTAAGATAATTATAATTTCTTGTCAAGACAAAACTTGCATATCTTTAAACATAATGCAAATTATTTTTTTTTGAAAATAACTTTTTATCTTGCTCGATTTATTTTTTAATTATATTTTGTCGGAACGAATAAAAGAGCACTTCGGCTCTTTCTGGGGGTGCTTCTTTTGAACCTTCGGTTCTTTTTAGGGGCGACTTTTCTCCCGTCGGGACGGGATTCATTGTCGCCGTGACTCT
>JAGGZE010000178.1 GCA_021162205.1 bacterium | reverse complement strand
TTATTAAGGGGGACAGAAACCGAGTGTCAGCAAGGTTTCAGGGGGTTTCCGTGAAATCCGCTCGAGCAAAATAACTTTTAAAATTTCTCGGCGACAATGAATTTCGCTCTTGTGAAAAAAAAGTCGCCACTAAAAAGAACCGAAGGGTTCTTGCAACGCCTGCTCAATCAAAATAACCATATCAAAATTTCTGGTGCAACAGGAAATTTCGCTCTGGTGAAAGGTCCCGATTACATCGGGATTAAGAAAAAAGTCGCCACTAAAAAGAGCTGAAAGCTCAAAAAGAACCGAAGGGTTCAAATTTTCCCTTGCATAATCATTTTTACTCATTACATTATCGTTATGAAAAAAAGAGTATTTTAATGATGGTATAGATAATATTTTTGGGGAAGTTAAAACGAGGAGAAAATTATGGGTATTATAAAAATGCACAATATGGACTTTTTCGGCTATCATGGCATAACAGCGGCAGAAAAGCAACTGGCAAAACGATATTCTGTAGATGTCGAAATGGAATATAATACGGAGCGGGTTGCTAAATTCGATAAACTCGATGAAAATGTTGTCAACTATGAACTCGTCTATCGTGAAATAAGCAATTTCTTTCTGAATAATAAATTTCAATTGACCGAGACTGTGGCTGAAAGACTTGCAGACCTTCTATTCGATAATCACAAGATGGCGAATAAGCTTACAATTAAAGTCAGAAAAAATCATCCGCCATTTCCTGGATTTATGGAATGGGTCGAAGTCGAGGTTGTTAGAGAAAGATGAAAGAGAAAATTTTCATAGCTCTCGGTGGAAATATCCCGAATACACAGGGGGTTGCGCAAAATTTTTGCAAAGCGCTCCTGGAAATCGCCGTATATTGCGATATAATTTCGGTTTCGTCGATTTATGAAACAAAACCGTGGGGGATACAAAATCAAAAGAATTTCCTCAATGCTGTGGTATCTGCGAATTTCGATGGCGAACCCGATGAACTTTTGAGTATCACGCAGAAAATCGAGAGCGAAATCGGTCGCGGGAAATCGGATAAATGGGGACAGCGAAAAATCGATTTGGATATAATTCTTTTTGGGAATCGTGTAATCGGTGAAATGGATTTGACAATACCGCACAAATATCTGATTTTCAGAGATTTTTTTCTTATTCCATTGCTCGAAATCGAACCTGAAACTGTGAATCCCGTCGATGGAAGAAAAATATCCGAATATGTCGAACGCATTCCCGACCAATTGAAAACTATCATAGGCAAAAAAGAGGTATCGATTTGGCAAAATACAATTACATCGCTGTCGAAGGACCGATAGGTGTTGGCAAAACGATTCTTGTAGATAAGTTAGTTCGAAGATTCGATGCGGAAAAAATCGAAACACCTGTCGCTGATAACCAATTTATCGAAAATTTCTATCGCGACCCGATTCATTATGCTTTTCCAGCGCAGATTTTCTTTTTACTTTCGCGGTATCGGCTTTTGCTTTCGCTGTTCGAACTCGACCTGTTTCATCAAACTGTGGTTTCAGATTTCGTTTTCGAGCGCGATAATTTTTTCGCAAGTCTTTTTCTGAACGAAAGCGAACTTCGCCTATATCATCAGGTGGAAAACCATCTCCGCAAAGATGTGCCTCATCCAGACCTCGTCATTTTTTTGCAGGCACCTATCGAGATGATTGTGAGAAATGTCTCACGCAAAGGTCGTCAATTCGAGCGAAAATTGATAACCGAGGAATTCATATCGATATTGACGAAAGAATACACTAAATTTTTCTTCGATTGGACAAAAACCCCACTGTTAGTTGTGGATATGGCATCGGTAGATTTCGATAAAGCAGACGACCTCGATAATTTAATCGATTACATAAATTCGGCAAGCATAACAGGACAGCAATATTATTCTGTTTCAACTTGGCTATGAGGGACAGGTAAAATCGATAATTAGTTCTCATCAATCTCACAAGATTATAAACAGTGCTCGAAGCATTAAGAAATTTGACATTATCGCCAGTCGGTATCACCGGGAATATATTCCAATAGAATAGCCTGCATAGAGCCGACGGGGATTTTTGAAACCATTTTCACAGGCATTTTGCATTTATCGTCGGTTATCCAAAGATACATTGTCCCTTCCTTTTTGAATAAACCATCGGTAGCGATTATCGGTTCTATTTTCAGACAATCAAACTTTCCAGCGGGGACTTTAATTCTTTCCCGTGAATGAACGATAACATTTATCGGATAGTTCCCACCGTGTTCGTGATAGGGGAGAGGTATAGTATCGCCGGGTTCGAGATTCAATGTTCGCACATAATAGAATGCCGACAAAATATCCTGAACTCGCGGGAATGTTTCGACATCGAATACATCGTTGCGGATAGCTCTGTGATGAGTCTGGTCGAACTTTATTTCGTATCTATCCCTGAAATTTCCCTCGCGAACTCTTTTGCGGAAATACCAAGGGAACAGACTATCGACATCCATAAAACTTTCGATTGTATCGCTGACAGGATAAACTTGCCCGACGATTCCAGTAGAGAATGCGAGTGAGCGTATCCAATAGCATAAATGACCATCGCGTTCGACAATGGTGGGAACACTTAAAATTCCGTGTCCGCCCTTAAGGGGAATTTTACCGATTCCAGGAAGAGCGACATATACGCCAAAATCGAGATATTCGCCGACACCGAATGCATCGAGATTGGCAGGTCTCGGGATTTCGATGCCCTCAAGAGCTTTTAATGCTTTTTCTCTATCCTCGGAGGATTGAAGTTTCCCCGCAGCAATTTGAACAAATATTGTGCAGAGAAATATTATTATAATCGATATTTTGTTCGATTTATTCATAATTCGACTCCATTATCTTTGTCGCAATAACTGTGCCTATTTCTCTTTTTTGATGATTTTCACAGTTTTTATTCGCTGACCATCCAATTCGGTTACAATCAAAGTGATGCCGCTATCCAATTCAGCTTCGAATCCGGGTTTAGGGATAGCGCCGGCGAGTTCATAAATTAAACCGCCGATTGTGTCGGATTCCTGGTCGGGAAGTTCGACATCGAGTAATTCTGAAACTTCATCTATGGAAGTTTTCCCCGATATTTGCCAAACATTTTCATCGAGCTGCATAATATCGATTTCTTCCTCGTCATATTCGTCTTGAATTTCACCGACTATTTCCTCGAGTAAATCCTCCATAGTAACAAGTCCAGCGACTCCACCGAATTCATCGACAACGATTGCAATATGAAGTTTTTCCTTCCTAAATTCCCCGAGAAGTTCATCGATAAGTTTAGATTCGGGAACAAAATATGGTTTCCTGCATATTTTTGATAAATCGATTTTTTCACTATTTTTGCCTATTTCGAGTAATAAATCCTTTGCATAAACTATTCCGACGACATTATCGATTGTATCCTGATAAAGCGGAATTCTAGAATGCCCATATTCATCGATTAACTCGATTAGCTCAGATGCAGATGAATCCATTTCCGAAGAAATAATATCGATTCTCGGCACCATAACCTCTCTAACAGTCGTTTCTACGAAATCTATTATGTGCTTAATCATCATTCTTTCTTCATCCTCGATATGAGCTCCAGACTCATCGGCGATGTATGCAAGTTGCCTTTGTGTGGCAAGACTTTCGATACCATTCACACCGATTTTGAGCAAAATAAAATTAAGAATATCCTTTAAAATAAATTTGATTGGATAAAAAATCACATATAAAATGAACAATAACGATGAATGTCTGAGTGTTTTGTTCTCATTCCATAAAACAGCGGAAACAGGCAATACAGTCAGTGTGAAAATGACGATTGTTCCAAAAACCGAGCCTTCGATAATATACCGCAATAGCGAATTGTCGGTTAATATTAAATACTCGAAGAAAAAATGATTGCAAATAGCTATAAGCGTCAGAAACGATGCCTTAGCAACAATGAAAAAGGTTTCTATATCCTCGGGATTTTCTGAAGATTTAATTAACCATTTTCTTGTTTTAGTTAAATTTTGTTCGGATATTTCCGTAAGTGAAAAAATAGCGATTTCCATTCCAGAGACAAAATATAATAGAGCAGCGAAAATAAATGTCCCCAGAAATGCTAATATAACAGTTTCCATACTCTCCTCATCTTTAAGGTGTTTTCTTTGTTGCACACCCATTCGGGTGTTTTTATTGTGCAACTTTTCCCCCGATTAGCCGGGATTCATTGTTGCACCAGCATAACAAAAAATTTCAACCAATTCAAATGTTTTTACCCGATTACAACACAATTATTCCTTTGCAACGCCAGATTAATAAATAATTTTTCAATCAAAATGCTTAATAATATTTCTAATGAAATTCTCGTGCAATACGAGTGTGATGAACTCCACGCAAAATAGGGATTATTGTCTCGATAGTTGTTTGAATATCTGCGATACTTATCGGGGCATTATCGAATTGACCATCCTCGATTTTTTCGATTATTAAATTTTCGATTATTTTTCTAATTTCCTTTTCGCTTTCAGGTAATTCGTCCTTTCTACTTCGAATTGCAGCCTCGGCGGTATCGCAAATCATAATGAGTGCCGATTCTACAGTATTCGGTTTCGGTCCGGGATAGCGAAATTCATCCATAACAACCGCAGGATTTAATTCTCGTGCTTTGCGATAGAAAAATTCGATAACAGATGTCCCATGATGTTGTTCGATTATATCGAGAATCACTTTCGGCAGATTATGCAATGTCCCCAATTCGACTCCCTCTCTGGGATGAGCGGAAAGAATTCGATAACTTTCGAAAGGTGAAAGCGCATCGTGAGGATTTCGCCCTGTCTGATTTTCATCGAAATATTGCGGATGAATCAATTTGCCGATGTCATGATAATATCCACCTGTTTTTGCAATAATCGTGCTCGCACCGATTACCTCGGCAGCAGCAGCAGCGGTATTGCCGACAAGTATGGAATGGTTAAATGTTCCAGGTGCCTCGACTGCAAGTTTGCGAAGAAGAATCGAGTTGATATCCGAAAGGTCCATCAATGAGAAATCGGAAACTTGTCCGGAAAATTTCTCGACCAATGGCAATAATGAAAGTGCAAGGAATGGCGATATAATGTTTGAAATTCCAAATTCTGCGCAGAACCGAAGAATTTCCGCCCACGATGTTAGAGTGAATACATTCAGAACAAGCACCACTGAAATTCCAGAAAGTGTTGCATAAATAACAGGACGATAAAATAGATTTCGGAGATGAATATTTCGTGCCTTAAACGAAACGATTGCCGATACGAAAATGTATGATGTTATTACCGTAGCATTTCCTCTGAATCCGACAGTCAAAAGAAGAATAGTTGTTATAGCACAAATGAAAGCAAGCCAATCGTCGCCGAGCGATACGATTATAGCAGAAACAAAAAGTATAGGTATGGCATAGTTTGTTAATCCTATCAATCTTAAAATATGTGCGGAGATACCGACAAAAATAATAGATATTCCAATAGTCGTAAAAAATCGCAAATTATTCCATACTTTTGTATAGCGTGTGTTTATAAAAATTGCGAAAAGTGTGACAATCAATAGCGAAAGAGCAAATGTGCCAAATGCAGCCGATATTTTCGATAATATATTCAAGCTTGCTGATTTTTCTCGAAGAGTTTCATAAAGTGAAACAAGTTTTTGATGAATTTCAGGATTTATTTTTTCGTGTTTCCCGACAATTTTTTCGCCCTTGCTAACATGGAATTTTGTCGGTTTAATTTGCGCGAGTGCTTTCGCTCGTTTTGTTCGAGTTAGTTCCATATCGAATATTAAATTCGGAACGAGAAAGTTTTTCGCCACAGCTAAACCGATATTCACTCTATCGGGTAAATTGCTATATTGCCTTTCGAGATATTTTCCAATATCGATTAAAATGGTATTTTCGTTTGAAACCATCGAATTGGGATAAGTTTTCTCAGCTCCATCTCTTTTAATATTAAAAAGTGTAGGTGGCTCTTCATCAGATATAGGATTCATACTAACAAAACCTTTGGAATAGGCAATTCTCAATGCCGCTTTTAGAATTCTTCCGAAATCACCGGTGTCTTTGACGAGCATTAATTGTTCTATTTGTTGTGGTGTGAGATTAGGCAATAATTTTAACAGCGTGTCCGTTTTCGATTTGGCAGTCATGTTTTGTGTTTTAATTATTTTTCCAATTATTACCCATTCATTTTCAAATCGAGTCAACATCGAGTCCTGAATTTTGTGGTCTAAGTTTAATATAACAGGGACAGAACGCAAAACAGTTCGCTTTTCAGCTTCGAGGACACTATCGGGTTTTTTCACATCGAACTCGTTCGGTGCGATTATATCTTCCTGAGCAATTTCCCCAATCTGAGGTATCGCTGGATTACCTGCATAATCGACAATAACAGGAAGCGAAAAAATCGAGGCGATAATAAACAATATAATTAGTTGCCAGAGATTTTTCCTGATAAAACTCTGTTTCGCAAAATTAGATTTTTTAGAAGATATTTCCAATTTATTTGGAGTCCAAAACCAATTTATATAAGGGGAAGTTCACCAATTTAGTAGAACTTCCCCATTTTGTTATTTTCCAATTCGTTCCAATTGCCGTATTTCTACTACATTATCTTATAAGCACAGCTTTACGCACAATTTTTCCATTATCGGTATCGAGAATAATTAGATAAGTGCCAGATGGAATATTCTCAGATGAATTCCAATGGAATTTCATCGAGCCACAACCGATTTTGCCATCGTAAAGTTCGGCGATAGTTCTTCCAGATATATCTCGAATTTCGAGTCGGGCATCCTGCTCGAATTGTGAATTCACAGTGATGTCCAATGAGCTGTTGAACGGTGTCGGCGCAATGGTCAAATCGATGCTATTAGGAACTTTGGATGATTGCGGTTCATCGATACCCTCCGGTAGTTCTTCATCGAATAAATAATACCATATCGCTCGCAGAACCTCGTATCTGTTGGAATTTTGGTCTTCGTATTGAATACCGCCGAGATAAATCGATGAAGCCACTGTTAGCCAATCGGATGTATAACCATAATCGTATAAATCGATTTCACTCGCCACCACTCTGATATTCGATGAAATCGGTGGGGGAGAGCTACTCTGCGAAAGCATCATATCATCGGCATTTTCACCGAGATTGAATTCATCATTGTATTGGTCGGCATTAGAATGAGCATCGTAATTAAACGATTGATTCCCATCGAAATAGGGCGATTGACCGAATAATGTATTGACATTTCCATTGCCTCCCGATGGTCTGCCATCAGATGCAAGTTCGACACCGAATGCCCAGGTCATAAAGCCATCGAAAACAGAATCGTAATCTGCGGCAAGGTCAGCACCTTCCCAGAATACTTTGCCACCTGCGGCAAGAAAATCGATTATTTTAATTAGAGAATAGTCCGATAAAAGAGTATTATTATCGTCTCGTATCCCGGTAACAACGAATACCGCTTTAAAATAGAGCAATTCATAGGAATCCAATTGTTCATCCTGCCCGGTTAACTGACAGGAAACATTACCTGCCCAAAGAAGTTGCTGCAAGTCCACAGCTTCGTCGGTTGTCGAGTTATTCGCAAGCAATGCACCATTATCGAAATCTAAAATCAGAATATCCGGATTGGATGGATTATCGCCGGGATATCCGAGAATAGGACCGATTGAACTGCTGTTTCCTTCATTATATATTGCGAACACATTATATAATCCTGTAACACCATCGTAATCGATGTCTCCGGTGCACCAAGCTGGAACATAAGCAATCGTATCGACACCGCCGAGCGATGAACGGATTACACCATAGCCGACAAGTGTGGCAGCAGATGGCTCTGGCGGGTCCCATCGTATTGCGACCCTATTGTGATAACCAGAAATTACATCGAGGTTTCGAGGTGGATTGAGCGCAAAAGCAATATAATCGAGTGTAACCTCCATATAAGCGGTTCCTGGGTCTGTAAGAGTTACGGTGGTATCGGCGGTTGTGTAATCGGTTCCGTGTTCAAAATGAAGATTATAGTCGCCATAAATAACATTATCGAAGGAATAATATCCTGTAACATCGGTTATCACAGTATCTGTGCCATCGAGTATAACATTGCTTCCAGAAAGGTCTATCGGGCTATCTGAAAGATAGACAAATCCATCGATTACGCCGCATTTGAGATTTAGCATAACATTGAGAGTTTCGATAGGCGAATCGAGCGTGAGAGTTTCTATAACAGTTTCGTAATTATCCCGACTCACATCGATAGTGTAGTCGCCATACTCGACATTGCGGAATCTCACTCTTCCCATAGCATTTGTGAACGATGTGTCATTATTCTCCTGCAAAATAACTCTCGTGCCATTAAGAACGGAACTTCCCTCGAGAGATACAAACACTAAAATAGTTCCTAAAAGAGGTTCGGTTCTATGTAAAGTTATTTCCAAACTAACACTACTATCTATATTCAAGGTCGTATCGAATGGGATGTAATTTGTATCGTGGTCGGCATTGAAATCGTATTCACCCGGTAGAATATCGGTGAATTCAAAATACCCCGATTCATTAGTTAATGCAGTCCAATCTTCGAGCGTAACAGTTGTGCTATCCCAATCGCCCGATGCTACACCCTCGAGTTCGACCCAGCCCGAAACTGTATAACGAAGAAGTTCGATATAAAATTCGAGATTCAAATTCGAATCGACCTCGATTACAGTATCTAATGGACTATATCCGTCATATTCGATATGAACTATATATGTGCCACCCAAAACATTGTCGAATTCAAAATTTCCTGCGGAGTCGGTATAGGTGATGTCCATACCGAGAACAACAGTAATACTGTCCCGTGAACCCACAGGTAAATCCTCAGGTATCACTGTTCCAGAAATAGTGTATCGAAGAAGATTAAGCATCGCATCGAAATTTGTATCGCTTACAATTGTAAAAGTATCGCTATAATCTGCGTAGCCATCGTGAGAAATAAGAATAGTAAATGTCCCGGCGGGGATATTGCAGATTTCATAACTGCCATCGGTATCGGTGGTATCGGAAATTCCAAGTTCCTCGATTTCAACGATACTTCCCGATAGGTCGCCACCGTCCTCTAATGCTATAGTTCCCGAAAGGCAGTAACGAGGAAGTTCACTTCGGTAGAAGATATAGAATTTACCATTGCTATCGATTGGAATTTCAGATGTATCGCGCATAGAATACCATTCGGTAGGTTCGGAATAAAGGTCGGTTGCGGAATACATATAAGTTCCCGTGGATGGTAATTCGGATGAATTCCATCCGATTCGATATGTCGCACTCCCAGTATCTATATTCATATAATACACAACCCATAGAACCGAGTCGGCATAAGAACTGCGAATATCTCTTTGCAATTGAGTCCAAATTGTATCTTCGATATAGAAGTAGAATGCCGATGCTCCCGGAGGAGGTGGAGCATAAAGATAATCCAATCCCAAATCGAAATGGTCTGTGCCGATTTCATCCGTTCCAAATGTAAGTATCGATGTATATTCATCATCGCCGAACGGTGAAATAAATAAAGTCAAATCCGCAGTCCATTCTGGCGTAGGATAGAACCCCGTGTTGAAATGTCCATCGATAGATGCTGAATTCGGTGGCACTGCAAGGTCGGAAACCGATACATTCCAATCGATTCGCTCGGACGATGGAAACGAGGTTTCAGGCGAATAGACAATATATACATATCCTCCTGTTTCATCGATTGTGGATAATGCTGTAACATCCTCGCCCTCGACAGTGAATATAATCGATGAAATATCCACACCTGCTCCATTATCGGCAATTACGACTGTGATACCTGTTTCGGTCGGCACACCTGTCGCACCGATTACAGGATTGCTACTTACAAGATATGGTGGTTCGGAATCGGGTGGAAAAGGTATCGTTTGTTTTATCCATAACCATTGACCGACCGAAAGCGAAAGATTATCCATATCAGTCATCGAATACCATTCGGTAGGTTCGGTCGGCGGAAATGCTGCAGCGATTTTATAATCATAATCATCGGGAATATCGGTTATATCCCAGGTTGCCCATAATGCCGAGCCGGGATTGCCTATGCGAATTTTCCAGAGATTCTCGATATCGGGATTTCTAATATCTCTCGTAAGCATCGTAAATTCATAAGCGGTATCGACAAGTGGAAAATAAGCATAGAACACGCCGGGAGTCGGTCCTGGATATGGAATATCATACTCGGGGTCGAATAATTCCGATGCACTATCCGCTGCACCGAATGAAAGCGGGAATTCTATCGTATCGCTGCCGCTCACATTGTGAAGAACAAAAGGCACTTCCCATAATACCGGTGCGGGAGCTCCAGCGGTGCTGAATGAAAATGAATATTCAACAGAATTTGGTAAAACACCAATATCACAAGCGAGAATATAAATATCTATATCCGCAGATGCAGCAAAACCGCCAACTGGTGTGTATGAAACCACCCAGTTCGTGCCATCTCGATTTATAGAACTTAATGAACTTACATCGACATCATCGACCGTTAAAAGAATAGATGTCGGGTCGATACCTGTTTCGTTATCGCCGAGTGTGATTTGCACTGTTGCGGTTGTTGGAACCGAAATCGCTCCATCGGAAGGATATGTCGAAACAATAAATGGTGGATTATCGGTATCGCCGGAGGATGATGGTGTGAAACTAATCCAGAAATAATCCCCTGCATTGAAATAGAGCGAATTTATTGTCGTCATATCGAACCATTCGGTAGGTTCGACACCGAATGTTCCGATACCGATGAAAGCGCTCCCGAGTGGTATTCCAGCAGAATTCCATGTCATTGTGATAGGGTCGAATGTCCCACCGACAGTGGCTTTCCAACTGTGTTCAGCGATTGTATCCTTGCGGATATCCGATGAAAGCATTGTTACATAAGGATTATACGGGTCGTCTATGGGGAAAAATGTGTATAATCCCGATGGTGGAATAAGCGGGAAATTTTCATCGATACCGAAATCGAAATTATCGGTAGCTTCGGGGTCGATTCCCCATGTGAGTGTTCGATTCCATGTTCCATCGGTAATGTCGAGATTCACTCGCCAGGAAAGCCCGAAGATAACCAACGGGATAAGAATCAAAAACATCCAAGACATTTTACGAGCCATTATTAACCTCCTGATTTCCTCTAAATTTTCTGAAATATAAGAAAATATACATAAATGTCAAATTTTAATTCATTTAATTTGATAATCTAATATAATCCAAAATCATTTTCTGTAGAAATGAACTTCGCTAATGTCGATATTTCCGCTGCCGGGACCAGCCCATGTGATTGCGTAAAGTGGGTCGTTTTTTCCGAAGAAATTCGGGATGTATGCGACACAGTATCCGCATTGGCTTTCCTCGGATGCGCCATTCAACTGGTAGATATTTTCCACAGGGGGATTTTTGCCTTGAGCATAAAATTCGACTCTGCCTGCGTGATAATGTCCCGCATCGGTATATGGAGCACCGACCATAATGTCTGTGATACCGTCGCCATTGAAATCACCGGCTGATGAAATAGAATTGCCAAATAGAGAATTTTTATGTGAGCCGAGATAAGTTCTGATAGATTCATTATGAACCAATGTTCCACCTGCGAATATATAGGCGACACCCATTCCGCCCGGTCCGCCTCCTGGAGCACCCACAAGAATATCGTAGATGCCATCGCCGGTGAGGTCGCCTGGACTACATATTCGATAGCCCATTTGTTCACGAGCTACAGAGCCGGAAAATATTGCCAGCGGATTTTTGCTAATTACATTGCCACCAGCGTAAACATAGACGACTCCTGCATCGTTGATATTATTTATATCGGCATAGACCGCGCTAACAGCGAAATCTGGAATGCCATCGCCATTGACATCTTCCAACGCTGCGACCTCTGTGCCATAGGAATCGCCGGAATGTTCGCCCTTAAGAGTGAATGCAGATTTTGAAAAATCCTCGCCACCGAGATAAAGATAAACGGTTCCGCTATATTTTCTACCCGCGTAAGGTGCTCCGATAAGAATATCGTTTTTGCCATCGCTATTGAAATCGTATCCGCCCGCTATAGATGTTCCAAACCAATCGTTAGCGCGTTCGCCCGAAATCGTGGCATCCGGTTTATTGTCCATCTTTTTTCCACCGAAGAAAATATAAACTTTTCCAGCATCGGTGCCGTTCTCGTCGTTTTTATCCGCCCCGATTGCGATATCGTCGAAACCATCGCCGTTAATATCGCCGAGAGCGGTTGCACTGACACCGAAATGGTCTCCAGGTTTTTCACCGATGAAAATTACCGCAGGGTCTTTAGGTGTTTTATTTCCACCGAGATATAAATAGACTTTCCCTTGATAGTTTTGAGTGGTATAACTTCCCTCGGAGCAAATGAGAATATCGGTGAAACCATCGTTATCGACATCGCCAGCGGAGACAATATTCGCACCGAATCTATCTCCTTTCATAGCCGATTGAACTTTGCCGACAAACCGCAAATCCTTTGCAAATAACAAAGTGATAAAAATTAAGGTTATTAAAAACCACATTGTCTTTTTCATATTTTTCTCCCCGTTTTATCTTTTATATTCATAATTAAATACTTTTCAACCGAGTTGGTCAAGTAGTTTTAATAATTTAATATCCACTTAAAAATTATAAATCGGGGCGCCCAGATTTGAACTGGGGACCCCTGGCCCCCCATGCCAGTGCGCTTCCAGACTGCGCCACGCCCCGATTCTTACATAATTTATATTTTACACTATTATCGTGCAAGGAATTTTTTCCAAAAATTGAAACATATATTACCCGAGTAGCTCGCTAATTTCAGTTAAATCATTTAAAATATCTTCCATTAGTTTTCGGCATTCTTCCGGGATATTTTGCCTACTTTCCTTTTGTTTAGCTACTCTGGCACTTTTGCGTATTTGACGAATTCTATGTTTGGCGCCCTCGATAGTATAACCCTCATCGTAAAGAAGTTTTTTAATAAGAATAATCATATCGATGTCTTTACGGCGATATGCACGGTTTCCAGCCCGGTTTCTTTTCGGACGCAAAAACGGAAATTCTGTTTCCCAATAACGCAAAATGTGAGATTTTAATGCTGTCAGCTCACCGACCTCGGTTATCGAGTAATATAGCTTTTCATAGGATTTGCGTTTTTTTGTTTTTTTGATTACCATTTTTACTCTTTCTTAAAAATAATTTTTTCTTCGCCAGTGATTAATCTCGTTATATTTTTTCTATGTGTAAATGTTATGAAAAGTGCCAGGAACAGTGATAAAATCTTAATTTGTATCGGTTCATTTAGCAAAAAACAAAGTCCCGAAAATACCCAAATCGCTGAAAGTGATGCGGCGGAGACCTTTCGCACGATAACGAGTGAAATCGAGAACATAACGAAAGCTATAACAGCAGGAAGAGTAGACAGCACGAGAGTAGCTCCGAATGCGGTGCTGACTCCTTTGCCGCCGCGGAAACCTATCCATACGGGGAAGCAATGTCCGATAACAGCTCCGATAACAGCTATTTCAGATGCAACCGTGTTTTTAAGCAGCCATTGTGCGATAAAAAATGCGATAATTCCTTTGAGAACATCGAAAATAGCGACAAGCACAGCAACTTTTTTACCCAATACGCGCGAAACATTTGTGGCTCCGATTGCACCACTGCCGAAATTACGGATATCGTTTCCGGTTTTAGAATGCACGAGAATATATCCGAATGGAATAGAACCGATTAGATAACCACCTGCAAATGAACCAACTATGTCTAATATATTACACATAATATTAAGCGAATCAAATTAACTCTTTTTATTTTTGAATGTTAGTTTAAATGAAACGCCGTTAAATCCAAATCTTTTTCTTATTTGATTTACAATGTATCTTTTATACGATGGCGAAATAGCATTCGGCATTTTTGTGAAAAAAATAAATTGCGGCGGCGATATATCGACCTGTGCGGCATAAAGAATTTTAGGTCGTCTCCCATGATAGACCGGCGGCGGCTTTTGAATTTGAAGATATTGAACGAGTTCATTCAGCTGCGATGTTGTAATTCTTTCCATTCGTCTGAGAGCTACTTGATGAATCGTTTCCATAGCATTGCGAACTCTCGACCCCGTTAATGCCGATGTAAAAACAATCGGCACGAAAGCCAAAAATGGAGCATTAAAACGGATTTTTTCCTCGTATTCATTTAATGTTTTGTTCGTTTTATTTTCGATAAGGTCCCATTTGTTCACAGCAATAACTAACCCGCGCAATTTTTCTGTCGCCATCGCCGATATTTTTTTATCCTGCCGTGTGATACCATCTTTTGAATCGAGAACGAGAAGAACGACATCGCTTTGCTCGATAACTCTGATTGTTCGCAACGCCGAGAAATATTCGATATCCCGCTGTTTTCTGAAAAGTCCCGCGGTGTCTACGATTTCATAGGTTAAATCGAAAAATTTCAGTCGAGCATTAACAGGATCGCGGGTAGTTCCAGGTTCGGAGTGAACGAGTGCGATTTCTTTTCCCATAAGCCGATTTAAAAACGATGATTTCCCCACATTCGGACGACCGACAATCGCAAGATGGACAAGATTTTCATCATAAGTTTGAACCGAATTTTTAGGTATTTTTGAAACTATTTTATCCAAAAGGTCGCCTGTGCCATATCCGAACTGAGCCGATATTCTAATAAGTTCGCCGAGTCCTAATTTTTCAGCTTCCGCACCGGACCAACTGTCATCGGGTCTATCGACTTTATTTACCGCAATAATAACAGGTTTATCGGTTTTCCTCAATGTATCCGCAACCTGATAATCGTCGGGATGAAGTTCGGGTTCGATTAAAAAAAGTATTAAATCGGATTCCTCGATTGCAGCTTCTATCTGCCTAAGCACACCCAACTCCAATTCGTTCAAAGGATTAGATAAAATACCTCCCGTATCTATTAGAAGAAAATTTTTCCCGTTCCACTCGAATGGAGCATAATGTTTATCCCGAGTAACTCCCGGTGTATCGTGGATGACTGCGATATTTTTATGTAATATTCGATTGAATAAAGAAGATTTGCCAACATTTGGTCTTCCGACGATTGCAACCACAGGTAAATTTTTATTTTCTGTTCCCATAAAACCTTACACAATCAAGAGTTCATGTCATTCATATAAC
>JAGGZE010000171.1 GCA_021162205.1 bacterium | reverse complement strand
GGAAAACGCAATGTATGAAATTATAAATTCGGTTTCAAGAAATATCTCGATTCATCATCTTAATATTTTATTTATTCTCGGGATAGCACTATTCGGCGGCACTATCGGCGGACGGATTTTCCAGAAATTGCACATTCCCAAAGTCGTCGGTTATATCGCAATCGGCATTTTAATCGGACAATCGGGGCTGAAATTAATTACAATCGACACAATCCATTCATTAAAACCGTTCAATTATTTCGCACTCGGACTTATCGGCTTTATGATTGGCGGTGAACTCAAAAAAGAAGTAATCGCAAAATATGGCAAACAATTTATAATAATCCTTTTGTCCGAGGGCATTGGAGCATTTGTTGCTGTTACTTTATTCATCGGTATTATCGGGTCATTTATTTTCGAAAATCCTATATATGGATGGGCTTTGGGTATGTTACTCGGAGCGATTGCATCGGCGACAGCGCCAGCCGCTACCGCAGGTGTTCTGTGGGAATATAAAGCCCGCGGACCGCTTACAAGAATTATTCTCGGTATCGTTGCTATGGATGACGGTCTCGCACTTTTATTATTCTCGATTGCCGCGGCTGTCGCTAAAAGTCTTCTCGGTGAAAGCAGCATGGGACTCTTTTCCACTATCGCAACTCCATTTTATGAAATCACACTCGCATTAATTATCGGTATTATTTCCGGTATAACCTTGAATACTATCGTCAAAAGATACGACGACTCCGAAAAAATATTAGCATTCTCTATCGGCACAGTGCTTTTTGTGCTCGGTTTTTCATTGGCTATGGATGCCGATATGCTTATCGCAGCGATGGTTCTCGGTGTTACGATAACAAATTATATTCCTCGAAAAAGCAAACAGGTATTCAATCTTGTAGAAAAATTTAATCCACCGATTTATGTGCTATTTTTTGTCCTTGTGGGAGCAAAATTAAATATCGCTCATTTGAGTTATACGATAATTTTAGTCGGTGCATTATATCTTATCGGAAGAACCGCCGGGAAAATGATTGGAGCATATTTGGGAGCGAAAATATCGGGTGCGCCAAAATCTGTTCAAAAATATTTACCATTATGCCTTTTTAGTCAAGCAGGTGTGGCTATTGGACTTTCGATACTCGCCGGTCAAAAATTCGATGAATCGATTGGAAATCCGATAATTTTAATCGTTACCGCCGCTACATTTATAGTCGAGATACTCGGCCCACCATTTGTTAAAATCGCTGTTGTCAAAGCTGGCGAAGCTGGATTAAATATTACCGAAGAAGATATTCTCATACAAAGCAAGGCGGAAGATATTATGGATAAAAATATCCCAGTGATTTATGAAAATATGCACCTTGCTAAAATTCTAACTATCTTCGGCGAAACCGACAATCTTTATTATCCTGTGACCGATAAAGATAAAAAATTGCTTGGAATAATTACAATCGAGAATTTGAAAGATGCCTTTTCGGTATCCGATTTAAGCGATTTCCTGCTTGCAGACGATTTGATGGAACCTGCTATCGCATCGGCATCTCCAAGAACACCGATGCTCGATGTGCTCGAAATTATGAAACAGCATAATCTCGAATATCTGCCTATTGTTTCCAAAGATAATACTATCGTGGGACTTCTCGAAAATCGCACCATTCAAAGACATATATCGCGGAAAATTCTCGAAATGAAAAAGCGAACAGATACACTTGAACAATCTGCGAGCTAATTTTCCCGCATCGATTCATAATCTTTCCATTCTTCTTATAATCTATTTGTTATTTTTGTATTCAAATGATAATTTTAATATATGCAAAAAATCGAAATCATATTCGTCATCGCATTTTTAATTTTACTTTGTCATGCCGATGAAATAAAAGTCGAATCCGATAATGTCATAGTAATCGATGAACCGATAATTCCCGGCTCGGTATTTCTTGTGTGCGATAGAGATACGATTAAAATTCCAAAATTTTCGGTCTCGCCATCGGGGACAATAGAAGTTCTTTGCGAATTGAAATGCGATTCCCTAATCGTTCATTATAAACTATTGAACAATGTCCTTCCAAAATTAACTCGACATAGGAAATTGTGGGGAACAGGAACATCGGTTCAAACTCGACAAGTTGCGGATACTACAAATCCCGAGATTTCATTTAAGACAAATGGTAGTCTGCTGCGAGGTTTGAGAATATCGAATACCGGCGAGGTCAATTCGACATCATCATTGCAGTTTCAGGCTCGAGGAGATTTACCAGGAGATATTCATATCAGCGCTCTGCTTTCCGATGAGGGTTCGCCGATTCAGCCCGAAGGACGAACACTCGAAATATCCGAACTCGATAAAGTCTTAATCCAACTTACTTCACCGCATTTCGGGCTTTCGTTCGGCGATATAGATTTGAATTTCGATAGAGGAGATTTCCTCTCGTTCAGTCGAAGAATTCAGGGGATACAGGGAACGGCGCAGTTCGACGGATTTCAATCGCAGGCATTCGGTTCGATTATGCGGGGAGAATACAACTCGAACGATTTCACAGCGCAGGAAGGTAATCAAGGTCCTTATGCTTTATTGGGAGCTAATGGCGAACGCGATATAGTTATTCTCGCTGGCTCGGAAAAAGTCTGGCTTAACGGCGAATTGCTCAAACGAGGTGAAAACAACGACTATATTATGGATTACAATCTCGCACAAATCATATTCACGAACAGTCGCCCTGTGGGGTCGAACGATAGGATAGTCGTCGATTTCCAATATATTTCACAGAACTATGCCCGTTCATTTTACGGTGCAGGAATCGATATAAAACCATCGACAGCAGTGAATTTCGGGGTATCCGCTGCAATCCAGAGCGATGATATCAAAAACCCGCTTGCAGAAGTATCGGATTCTATCCACGATATTTTTGTGCAATCCGGCGATAATGTTCCCGATTCACTATCCGCTCCGCAATCGATAGGAATTATTTCGACAAATGTCGGCTTCCGAAAGGGAATTGTTTCACTCGATGGAGAATATGCTTTCAGCGATTTCGACAAAAATAAATTTTCATCCATCGACGATGGCGATAATTTCGGCGATGCTGTTTCTGCGGCAGGAACATTGGCGGTATGCGATTGGATGAAATTATTTTCAGCGACAAGAATTATATCCAAAAAATTTGAATCACTCGGCAGAATCGACCCCGCGGATTTCAACCGAAATTGGAATATTTCGCAGTCCGAGGACGATGATAAAATCATTCAGGGTGGTTTCGATATCTTTGGCGACAAATTGAAAATTTCATCTTGGCTCGGGCAAAGAATTTTGGGCGACCAAAAAGCAAAGAGAATAAATCTTACGAGTTCGTTTGCCTCGGGCAAATCGAATTCATCGCTGATATCGAATTATGCAAATTCGGGAAGCAGCACGCGATTAACCAATAATTTGAATTTTTCAATTTCGGGAGAGCGATTGAAATCGGCTAAAAGTTCTATCGAAATGGATTTGTTCGATGGCGATACACTTGCAGATACGCTTTCGAGTGCTTTTGGACAGGATTTCAATTTCGATGCGAAAATCACTGATTTGCAAATTTCCGGCAAATTTCTTGGATATGAAATTCGCAAAGCAAACCGATGGGGCAATTTCTCGCGAACAGTCGAACTCGGCGGCGGATTTTCCGGGAAACTCGGCTCGATTAAATATACACGGCGAATTTTCAAGGCACTCGATTCCGATGCGGGTAATAATCTCAATAGCGACCTCATTTCCGCACAATCCGCAGGGAAAATAATCGGCGTAAATATATCTGGAAATTACCAACTTTCGAGAAGCCAAAGTGAAATTCTCGACAAAGTCTATACCTATGTCGGTGTGGGCAGTGGAAATTACCGATGGGATTCCGAACTCGCTGAATATGTATATGATTCCAATGGCGACTACATTCTCGAATACCAGCCCACAGGCGAATTTCAACCCGTTCTTCGCAGCGATTGTTCATTTTCGACATCCACACCGATGAATTTCATTCCATATTCAGCATCGATTTCAGGCAACCTTTCATTCCATTCGGAAAACCAGCGAGATAATTTTAAATCATACTATCTTTCGCCATCGCGAATTTTTACCGATGATTCGTTGACATCGGGCAATTTCTCGGTATCGGGAAGAGCCGATTTTTTTCAGAGCGCACCGATAAATTTGATTTGGTCGAGTTCATATAATAAAAGTGCCTATCGAATATATTCATCAGGCGCCGAATTTTCGATGAAAAGCAATCATACATCGACGATTTCTGCTAATTTGCCATTAGATATAAGTTCCGAACTCGATGGCGGTGTCGAATTCACGAAAAGTCTTCGTCCTACTCTCTCGAACTGGGTCGATGCGAAAAAATTGTTCTCGAAAATTTCCTTTTCGCGCAAAATAATCAAATCGACGAGATTGCGTCTCGAAAGCGAATACGGTTCGATTGTCGATAGAGGCACGACTCCCGAAACGAATGCAAATCAATGGTCATCGATGCTTACGCAAACAGGATTATTCGGAAAATTCACAGTGAAAAGTTCGGCACAATATATTCTACTGTCATCCGATGCGCTATCGCTGCCTTATGAACTTTCGCAGGGATGGTATATCGGCAAAAATTTCGTCTGGGACATAACAGTCAGTTATCGAGCGGGTCAAAAAACCGAACTTTCGCTGATTTATCACGGCGAAAATAAAGCCGACACCGATACAAAACACACCGCGGAAGCACGAGTCCGCCTACTTTTCTAGCAGGCATTCGCCTGTCTTTTGTGCGTTGTTTCCCTGATTGCAAAGCAATCATTCCTTACAACGCCGCGTTATTAAAGTTTCCAAACCAATTAAAAAGAGCTGAAAGCTCTTCTTGAAGGGGTCTGGGAAAATTTCTTTTTCACCCCCTCGGGCAGGCATTCGCCTGTTTTTTGTGCGTTGTTTCCCTTGCCGATAGAATCGGCAATTCATTGTTGCACCAGCGTTATTAAAGTTTTCAAAACCTTTTTCAGAAAAGTTTGAATATTTTCTAACGAACCTTGTTCGTTAGAAATACTAAAGTTTTCTTGAAGGGGTCTGGGGGAACTTCTTTTCCAAAAGAAGTTCCTCCAGAAAAAGCCGAAGGGTAGCGGGCGACGGGATTCGAACCCGCGACAACCAGCTTGGGAAGCTGGCACTCTACCACCTGAGTTACACCCGCTTATATATCTAAAAAAGTGTATCGAACTGCGATGTCAATCGATATTTTGCTGAATGATTTCGATTTTCAATTGCCTGTCAGAGTTTTTTCTACAATGTCGCATATAGAATGGATGATTAAAATATGAATTTCCTGAATTCTCGCTGTGATATTATGCGGAACAATTATCGGGATAGTGGATAGGTCTTTTGCTTTGCCACCATAATTGCCTAAAAATGCGATTGTTTCGATACCGAGTTTTTTCGCACTTTGCAATGCTGAAATTATATTCGATGAATTTCCACTGGTTGTTATCGCTATGAAAATATCACCTTTTCGTGCTAATGTTTCGAGTTGTCGGGCGAAAATCGTATCGAATGAATAATCGTTTGCGAGTGCGGTAATCAGCGATGTATTGGTTGTCAATGCGATTGCGGGGAAACCATTGCGTTCGAGCTGAAATCTTCCGATAAGTTCGGCGACAAAATGCTGAGCATCGGCAGCGCTGCCGCCATTGCCCGCTATAATTATTTTATTGCCCGATTCGATTGCCTCGATGATTTTTTGCACTGATAGATAGATATTTCCGATTAAGCTTTCATCCCGTAGAATTTCCCGATGCAATTCCGCCGATTCATTAAAATTTTCCATTAATATTTTTTTCATTTTGTCCTCTACTTGCTGTTGGAATAATTCGATTTCAATTAAATTATATAGATTTTCTGCAAAATCAAGAAATTTAGATGAATTGTAAAATTTTTAATCGAATTATATCGTTTAAGAAGGGATTTTCGGGAAAGTTATTTCAAAACTATCAAAATTTTCAATATTTACTCATCACTTTTCAAATCGAATTTCAATTATTGTTGGACAGGGATATTTCCCATAGGGGATTGAGCTTTACGATTATTTATGACATCGAGAATAGCATCCAATTTTTTTGCGGTATCTCTTGCGAAAAGACGCACCATACCGATTGTCGTAGTATTCTCGAAAATAATCACCATTAAAGCATCCTTGCCGACAGCCGATATATGAATATTATCTCGTCTGCCCTGATGAAACATAACAGTAAAACCTTCTTCGCCGATAAGTTTTGCCAATTCTCGAGTCGTAGCGAAAGAACCGGCAGCAAGAACCGCAATCGTCTGTGGGTCGAGATGCTCGGTAAAACCCTGCACCGACATTAAGAATCCACCTTGGTCTAAAAGAAGTGCGGTTTTAGCATCCGAATTTTTTAACAATTCACGCAAAAGCTCATCGATTTGCTTTTGCTCCTCCAATGTTATAAATCTATGTCTTGGCATATCAATTCTCCTTGTTTGCCGAAAGTTCATTTATTAATTTAACCAGAACCATTCTGGATATTGCATTCAAAGTCTCAAAAACTCCTGTTCCTCTTACTGCAATCGATTCGAAACCAGGAACTCTTTGTTTTTCCCGATTGAGCAGATTATTCATATAATCTACAGGTGCCGCATCGGGTAAATCCCGTTTGTTAAATTGCAATACATAGGGAATTTCCTCGAGTGTAACCTCATAATCCTCGAGATTTTCCTTCATATTTATAAAGCTTTCGTGATTATCATTCATTCTGTTCCATGCTGAATCTGCGACAAACACGATACCATCGACACCCTGAAGAACCAGTTTCCGTGTCGCATTATAAAAAACCTGTCCGGGCACGGTGTAAAGCTGAAATTTTGTTGTAAAACCCTTAACCGCATGAGTAACAAGAGGTAAAAAATCGAAAAATAATGTTCTATCGCCATCGGTGGCAAGCGATACCATATCCGAACGGTGTTTCGCCGGGATTTTCTTGTGGATGAATAAAAGATTCGTGGTCTTGCCAGAAAGTCCCGGACCATAATAGACAATCTTACAGGTTATTTCTCTTGTTGCAAAATTTACAGTCGACATATTATTTATACCGCTCCTGCAGTAATTTTTTTCAGTGTTCCCGATGTTTCCATCAGTTCGATTCGTATAAGTCCCATATTTGCATCGGGAGTAGTTAATACTCCAAGGTAGCCGATACCTGAATCGGTCAGAAAAACCTTCCCTTTTTCACCCTCGAGCACAATATTTTTCAATTTTCCTTCACCCATCATTTCGGATGCTTTAACCGCAGTTCCGCCGACAGCAGAAATCATAGCGGCTACGATTTCATCATTAACTTGAACAGAAAGGTTACTCGCAACAACGAGTCCATCCTTGGCGACAAGAATACTTCCCATAACTCCCTTAACCTGAGCCAATCGCTCGACTACTTCTTTTACACTCGACATTATAACTCCTTATTAAATATGAAATTACCAGATTTGCGTATAATATTTTTTCAGAGCATTTATTACATCTATTTTATAATTCTCGAAAAGTTCGATACCATCGTTGAGCGATACATCTCTTTCAATCCAAATCCCGATTGGAAGAGTAGCAATATCGCTGAATATCCAATATGAACCCTCGCCCATCATTAAAATATTTCTCGATTTACCGAGGGACAATTTATCCGATTTCGCCATCGCCAGTATTTCGACAAATTGTGCGGAAACAGTATTTTTATCGATGAAAAGATTAGTATCGACAGCGATAGTTTGTCCAAATCTATCTGAAATCAATGCTCCAATAACTCCAGCAAGATTTGTATACGCTTCGGTCAATGTTTCTATTCGTGCATTTGGAGAAATATTCGGCTTGGGAATTTTTGTCTGTCTCACCTCGGCTTTCGGTTTCGGTGGAACGATATTTTGTTGAGCTTTTTGTGGCAGTGTCTCGGTCGATATTTTTTCTTTTCCGGGAATCGCTGTTTTCTTATTTTGTTTTTTATTCAATTTTAACCAAAGCAGTATAATCATAACCGCCAAAAAAAGCACGGCAAGCAGCAATATTATAACAATTATTGTTAATGTCATTATATTAACCCTCCATTATTTTGCGACACCTATAAGTGAATGAGATACATCTTGAAGTTCCTTATCGACCTCTTGAATTTGTTTACCTTCAGGTATTTCGATAATCATAATTCCCCCCGGCATAGGTAATATTCCGAGTGCCCAGCCATCTGAATAGAGAATAATTCTCTGCCAAACAGCAAACATTCTTCCCATTCCAGATATGAATTCGACGAATTTCGTGCCGACACCCGCAATTTCTGCCCAATGGTCTTCATCATCGGAAATCGCAGAGGTAACGATAATTGTTTTCCCCGGTAATCTTGCCCAGGCGCCTTTATAGCCATCGGGTTCCTCGATATGTTTGTCTGCGACAAATGGCAATGGTTTCACATCGGAAAATTCGAGAACTTGCTCGTTTTTAGAATATCCTGCAAGTTCATAAGCGTTATTCAAAAGTTCGTGAATTTTAAGTATATCTTGTGGGGCAGTAACTAAAATGAAATCATCCCGTTGTGTTTTCATTCCATTATCGATTCTCATCGCCGCCGATGCCATTTCAGAATCTACGAAAATATAATTGGGTGCGGTTGTCCATCTCGGTGAAATTTTAGTTTCTGCAAGCCATTCAGCAAGCGGGACAATTGTTCCCAAAGTTCCTCCGATGGGGCATAAAAGCACGATACTTATTTTGTCGGATTGCTCGAGCATAGGAGCAACACCATTTTGTGAGGCAAACTCGAGAAGTGGTTTGGGAAATCCCGAATTTTCCTCGATTTCATCCGGTGAAACTTCTATTAGTGGAATATCGGAAACATCACCGACATCGAGAACTTTACCCTCATCTTCCTCTACAATTTCTTCATCGTCGGTAGATGCCGTCGACGGAATATTTTCAAATACTTTATCGATATCCATTTCCTCACTCGATTTAACCCATTTAGATTCTTCCTGAGGTGCGCTACCACTAAAAATAATTTTCGGATTAGTTTGAGCCATAATTTCATTCAATGGTAATTCGAGTTCGATTTCAGAAAGGTCACCGCTTTGGTCGGAGGACATAAAATTCACAAGCTCGATAGGAATTTCACTATACACATATTCTACAGTCAAATTCGCTCTACCCTCTCTTAAATGTGGAATTAACAATGTCATCGGAACTGAAAGTTCAAAATTAGCACCTCGTTTGATAAGTCTTTCGAGAACTTTTGCACCTTGTTTGCCTTGATTTAATTCTATGAGTCGTCGAAGTGAAATTTTAAAGAAATCATCGGATGAATTAATAGCATAAGTGCCGGATGGTGCGGAAGCTGAAACAGGTGGTGTCGTTGGCTCTTCTATGGGGTGTTTTTCCTCGATAGGAGTTTCCTCCGGTATAAGAGAATCGGGCAACTCGAGTGGTATTTCAGGTATTTCAGGCATTTCGAGAGATATTTCAGGAGCTTTTTCGTTATTCATCGGTAATTCAGCGCTTGGAATTTCTGGAACTTGTGAAATTTCTTCTGTTCTATCGGCGGTTTGAACAACTGCTTCTGTCGGATTTTCCTCTATTGAAATTTCCTGTGGTATTTTTTCAGTTTCCTCGGTAGATTCTGCAACACTGAGTAATTGCTCCAGCTCGGATAGTTCCGAGACATCGGGAACCGCAGATACTTGCGAGGATGTAATTGGGGGAGGAACTTCCCGAGACAATTCTTCCAATGGCACATTTGGAATAGCTTTTTCAGAGATTTTGTTTCCGACAGTTTCTTGTGGCGCTTCCGATGGAATAAGCTCGTTAAGAATATCCTCGATATCCGATACCGATTTAGTAGCTTCCTGTGGAATGACAAGGTTTTTAGCATAAGGTGATAATTTTATCCCTTTAAGGAGAGACTGTAATTCTTCTCGGTCTTCGGTTTTGAAAAATTGCTGCCAGATTTTCAGCGGTATAATTTGCTCCTCTATTTGCCCTATCGGAATATATTCGACAGCGGAATTCCCTTCTTCATTAAATTTATCGAATTCATTGAATTCTTTTTCGGTTTGCGCTCGTGAATATCCAAAAACTATCGGAAAAGCAAGAAAAGGTATCGAGAGAAATTGAATAAAATGAATCAGTGGATGACCATACATTGCACCGTTAAATGCCACAGAAAAAGTAATTTCATCTGCCATAATTGTGAAAACGATGGTATTTAATAGTCCCAAAGATATTCTGATTATTACGAATAGCAAAAGCGAGCGAATCCATATATCGATATCGAATTTGCCATTAGAATAAAATAAAAATAGCACCGATATATAATAGACTAATTCGATAATAATTCGCACAATAATGGGCAGTCCAAAATCGGGAACCTTCGCCCCGAGTGAAAATATTGCTCCGCAAATCGCAACAATAAAAAACAAAAGCACTACATTCAAAAAATAGCTTATGTATTGCATAGATTTATTC
>JAGGZE010000162.1 GCA_021162205.1 bacterium | reverse complement strand
ACTATGAATAGCATATTATTAGAATAGCAAAAATATTTTTGTCAATAGCTGCAATTTTTTACTTTGTCTGCTTAAATTTGCAAAAATATTTTTTTCAATTTTTCTTGCAATATTCTAAATATTGAATTAGATTTTGAGAAAATCGGAGTGAAAATGGCTAAAGTTATTCTAAAAAATGTCGATAAAATATACGATAACAAAGCGCATGTAATCAAAGATGTCAGTATCGAAATTGCGGATAAGGAATTTCTTGTGCTTGTCGGACCATCGGGATGCGGAAAATCCACGCTGCTTCGGATGATTGCAGGTTTGGAAGAAATCACATCGGGGGAAATTCTAATCGGTGAAAAAGTCGTCAATAATTTTTCACCCAAGGACCGCGATATTGCGATGGTATTTCAAAATTACGCACTGTATCCTCATATGAATGTATATGAAAATATGGCATTTGGATTGAAAATGCGAAAATTTGCGAAGGATGAAATCGAAAACCGTGTAAATGAAGCCGCTGAAATTCTCGGTTTGACAAATTATCTCGAACATAAGCCGAAACACTTATCGGGCGGGCAACGGCAGCGAGTCGCACTCGGAAGAGCTATCGTTCGCAAACCGCAGGTATTCCTTTTCGATGAACCGCTGTCGAATCTCGATGCAAAATTGCGTGTCCATATGCGGACAGAAATCGGCAAACTGCACAATAGACTTCAAACAACGATGATTTATGTAACTCACGACCAGATAGAGGCGATGACTATGGGCGATAGAATCGCTGTGCTTTACGATGGTATCGTCCAGCAGCACGATACTCCGCTGAATTTATATAACGACCCCGACAATCTTTTTGTAGCGGGATTTATCGGTTCGCCGGCGATGAATTTCGTCGAAGGCAAAATCGAGAATTCGCAAATAGTTATAGAAAATATCAAAATCGATATCGGTAAAAAAATCCAGACAGATAAAGTAATTATCGGAATCCGACCCGAATATTTCACTATCGATGAACAGAATCCGCATTTTTTAGCAGAAATCGAGGTTATCGAACCGATGGGCAACGAAATATTTCTGTATTTTGAACTCGCGGGGGAACAAATCGTGGCGAGAGCATCGGCATCGCACCCGGTTAAAGTCGGTGACAAAACCCCATTCCGAATGGATGTGCAAAATATAAAACTATTCGATGCGAAAACCGAAAAGAGAATCAGAATATAAATCAAAAGTTTAAAATCGGTAGGAGACATTTCCCGATATCGATTATTCAATCGCCTATTTATATAGGTTATTTCTCTGCTTTCGCCAGACGGTATTGTGAACTCATTTTTTATTTCAACTCGTCGACATCTATTTTTTTGCCAACCCCTGTTTGCATAAAACAATCGCCGTATTCAGATTTAAATAATTTTATTCCCATATCGCCCGAACAATGAGTAGAACCGACATATTTCACGCCCAATCGCCTGAAATTTTGAACGACATTTTTAATTTCGGACTCACTCGACCTGAATAGATGAAATCCGCCCATCGCGAAAAGCACATTGCTTTGAGTTAATTCTTTCGCCTTTTCGATTATATTCACAATTCCAGGATGAGCGCAACCTGTTATCACTATAGCACCTTTGTCGGTATCGAGAATCATTGATTCTTCTTTAATAGATGTTCCCATCTCACCAGTCGAATAGACACCATCGATAATTTTGACAGGTTTTTCGACCTCGACAATTTTTGCACCGTATTTTTTCACCTTATTCTTGAAATCATCAGGGAACGATTCGGGAAAATACACGGTAACATCGTGGTTTTGCCCGAGAAAATCGAAAAGCCCACCTATGTGGTCATTGTGAATATGAGACAAAACCACAATATCGATGTTTTTCGGGTCGATATTCAATTTTTTCATATTGAATAGTAAAATTTTGCCATCGCCACCGGTATCGAAAAGAATATTTTTCGATATTCCCTCGACAAGACACGAAAATCCCCATGCGGTTTGCAATCCAGTTTTATATGGATTATTATCATAGACTACTGTTATGCTAATTTTTTGGGTGGGCAGTTTAGAAATATTTTCCTCATTCTGCATAGTTTCCTCCTTTTTGCCATTTCTGTTCGGTGTTTGGTAAAATATTATCGCACTCGATAAAATTAGCGCAAGTAGAAAAACTGATTTTTTCATATTAGCACCATAATGTGTAAAATATCTCGATGTTGCTTACACTTTTAATATATTCAATCCCGTTATGGCGGGACAGTGAGAAAAAAATGCAATATAAAATCCAAATGTCAAAGCTCAAAGTTCAAATCAAGCTCGAATGACAAATATCAAAAAACGATGCTGTCATTTCGAACGAATAGAGAAATATAATCGGTTGAAATATAAGAAGTTATAGCAATTTAAAAAATGAAAAATGAATCACCATCACCTATTATAATTCCATGGTGCAACAATGAATTGCCGATTTATCGGGAGCCCCCGATTTTATCGTGGTTCAGAAAAAAGTTGCACGATGAAAACAGGCTGCTTGCCTGTGCAACATGGAATTGCCGATTCTATCGGCAAGAGAAGCAACGCACAAAAAACAGGCGAATGCCTGTTATTTCACGACTTCGATTTCAGATTCGGTTTCGGTTTGATTGCCTGCAAAATCCGTGGCGACAAATTTTATCTTATATTTCTCCGCTGGAATATCGGGAACCATCCATTTGGCTGTCGATGCTGCAATTTTATCGTCATAGTGAAGTTCGAGCATTTTGCCATCGGGAGTTTTCGCAAGAATTTTTCGGGTATCCTGCGGAGCATATACTTTGAGTATCGCTATCTCGCCGGGATGAACTTTTTTAGGTTGGATTTCAGCTTTAATCTCCGGCGGCTCGGTATCGATTACAAATTTTTGTCGCTGCTGCCATTGTGCGCCGTTCTTGTCGGTGATTATCAAAGTGCATTCGTATTCACCATCATTTACATTTTGCGGAACGAGAAAACGTGCCTCCCAAAAACCTGTGTTCGCATTTTTCTGTGCGACTATCTGTTCGCCCCATGGAAGTTCCACGACTACACGAACCGCGGTAGGTGCATCGATTACAAGTTTCGGGTCGGATGGCTGAATAATTCTCGGTCTGAGAACAGCTCTCGGAGCCGCAAGAAATGCAGTATATGGCGTAACAAATATAAATTTTTTCGAAAGAGCGACTATTTCATCGACCCATTCTTTGCGTTCGCCCTGTTTCTGAATTTGCATCAGGAGATAATCTACTCGATGTTTTGCCCACAATCTCGGAATGAAATCGCCACGAATTAATTTGCCGACACTCGCCTTAAATTCTTTGCCATCGGCAGTCGTGAGTTTCATTTCCGCATCGGGGGATACTTCATTTTTTACAATGAACGATATCGCACCCTGCATCCCGCCGAAAATCTTTGACGATTCTGGATAAATTTGCGATAGTTTTGTCCCATCAATTGCGATATTTTTGACCGCAGTGATTTCTCTCTGCAAAAATGGTTTCAGCACTCGTTCGACCTCGTCGGATGTTTCAGCACCTGTCGCACCCGAGGGAATGAACAGAACCGAACCCGATGAAATATTCGCAATTTCCTCGAGTAATTTTCCCGAGACATCCTCACCGATTGCGACCACATATATCGGAATTACCTTATGGGATTTAACGAGTCCGACAATTGCCTTACGACCCATCTCGCCAACTGTTGGAACACCGTCTGTAATTAGTATAATCGACTTTCGCCCCGATTGTCCATCGATAATTTTGTATCCTTGTTTCAATACGGATAGCAAATCTGTGCCGAATGCGGGTTCTAAATCACCGAGACATTTAGCGAACATCGGTTCTTTTGAAAAATCGACGAATGCGCCATTCGAGTATTTATATATCGAATCGTTGAAACAAATGGAGGCAAATTTTCCGGACAATTCTGCGGATTTTATTGTTGCGGATTTAATCTGCTCGAAATTATCCTCCATACTCGCAGAAATATCGGTTAATATTAAGGAATTCGATTTACTCTTTTTCTCTTTAACAGGTGGAGAAAATAGAGCGAGTCCATAAATTTTGTCATCGTCGCCATTCGATAATGAAACCGATAAGCCATTTGCATCGTTTGCATAAGAATATTCCACGATGAACGATTTAGTCAATGTCGGTTTATCGAGTTCGGCTTCACCGATATATTTTTCGCCATCGAACGATAATTCTATCGGGATACCGCCGACCGATATTTTATCGATTTTGTCTCTTCCAGAAACGAGTATCGAAATTTTTAAATGAACGAACTTCACAGTATCCAAATCTCCCGGTGAAAGCGGAAGCAAAAATTTTGCCGAGCCATCGATTTCTTGCAAAAGTCCGCCGAATTGTATTTCAACAAGTTTTGTCGAATATGGTTCGATAGGTGCGATTTTTGCAGTGAAAAGATTTCTCGCTGTCGGCAGCAAAATCCCCGGGTCGATTGCTCTCGCTCGAAGTTCCTCGTAAATTCGGATTGCTTTTTGTTTTTCAAGAATTACGCCGGGAATTCGTTTGGGACCATCCCAAGTCGCAAAACCGATTATATCCATACCCTCGGGAAGTGGAAATTTGAAAACACCCTCTTCACGATATTTTTTGCGATTGATAAAACTTTGTTTCAAATCGGTATAGACATAATTATCGATTATTTCGAGATGAAGTTCAGCTTCATAAGGTTTTATTTCGAGTTTGCCGAAAGATAGATTTTCACCGGGTTCGTATTGCGGCAGGATTAAACCGAAACCGAAAATTATACCGCTCGAAAAAAGTAACAAAACAAATATTATCTTTCTCATAATTATCCCTTATCGATTTTGATTTCCAAGCATATTCGATTGTTTAAGCAATAAACTTTTCTCACTTTGAAAAATCACATTTTCATCGATTGGCAAAACCTTTTTGCCACACAAATTTCGCCATCGTGTGCGAAACTGTAATTCAGCATAATTTTCTGTTCGCAGTGCGGAAACAGCGATTTCGTAATTTTTTCTAATTTCTGCAATTTCTTTATCATCCTGCGCGATTGTCGATACAGAACCGAGAATAAGACGCATACCGGCTATTCTTTCTGCATTGTTTTCGGCGAGTTCCAAAAGCAATCGTGAACGATATGCGATTCCTGAAAGTTCGGAAGAATTTTGCTCGATGAAATATGAATCCACGCTATCGAGAAATTTTCTAATCTTTTCCTCGTGCCATCTTCTAAATTTAGAAATAGAAATTCGGTCGATTCTGTTTATTACCAAAATAATGAGAATCCCAAAAAGCAATATTTGAATTGTATAAATCATAATTGTTGAAAATCCAAAGTTAAAAGTTCAAATTTCAAAGAAATCATATTAGATATTTTGCCTGTTCCATTTTACATCGAATAGAAAGTGGTTGTTCGCCACTAATAAATCGAGAAATCATTACCGCCTCGCGCATTGACAACATATAACGCTCGTTGAGCTTGTCTCATCATCGCCTCGGCGGATGGTGCTTTCTCTGATAATGTAATTCCGATACTGACTCTCGATATATTAAGGTCTTTCAAGGTTTTTAATATCCTTTCACCTGTGATATAAATTTTATCTACATTTACAGCAAAGAGCATAAGGACAAAATCCGAGCGGTCGCCATCGAAAAGCATATCGTAATTCCGTATAGTTTTTTTCAAAACCGACACGATTTCTTTTTTCGATGGACCATCCTCACCGCAATCGATATCGATAAGCACCAGAGCCATCTGCGAACCTGTTCGATGCACTCGGTCGAGTTCTCTTTCGAGTTCCTCGCGCATAAATACTTCATTAAAAGCTCCTGTGTCAGGGTCGATTACCATAAGGTCTCGTGTTTTTCGCAGTTCTGTTACATTATGCCAGATAATCAATTCACTATCCGAAATTTTTTTCGTCCGAATTTTGTAATATTTCCCATCGAGTTCGATAAAGTCATCATCGTCGGATTCACGATTTTGCAATGCTAAACCCAATTCATTAGAAAGAATAATATTACCATCGTTATTCTTGGCTAAAATACCATCTGGAAGTAATTCTATCGTTTTTTTCAAAATTTCTATATCCATAATTTTCCTCCTATGAGTTATTTTAATAGAATAAAGCTTAATTATTAATTATGGCAACATTTAATTTTAAAGTTTTTGTCTGCTTTACGCACATGGTATTTAGGAACAATGTAGATACACAAAATCTTGCGTCTTTACACCCCTTCGGGTGTTTTCTTTGTGCAACTTCCCTGATTGCAAAGCAATCATTCCTTGTTGCACCCCTTCGGGTGTTTTCTTTCGTTGCTTTTTTCTTAATCCCGATGAAGTCGGGACCTTGTTCCACAAAAGCGAAACAATTCCCTGCAATGCCTGCTCAAACAAAATATAACCCAAAAAAACGCCGAAACGCCAGTTCCCGCTGCGGGAGCTGGTATGTTATTCCCACCCAACAAATTACAAGTTTCACACATAAACCAATCCCCAAACCGACTCGATAATTTCATCTCAGGGTGGATACTATGTAGGTAAAGAACTCATATTGTTTAATATTAATTTAATAGCAACGGCTATGCGATTTATTATGTTTTGGTAGCTCAACTTCTGGAATAGGGAAAATTATTCTGGAATTATTTTTATTATCATTTTTACTCTATGGTCGGGTTCGTTGTAAATAATAGTATCTGTTGGAGCGACAAAGAATATATATTGGTATCTCTCTTCGCCCGGAGGCACAGCCGATTCGATTATCTGATAGATGTGGGAAAGCCAATGGATATCGGCAATATTTGGATTGCGTGATGTCGAATATATCGCCATACCTGTTGCACAGGTATCACATCCAGAATGATTATCGATTACCCAGATTAAAGTATCCGATGGCAGATATGCGGTATCATCGAAAGCTTTTGCTAAAAGTTTTGTCGGGATAGTGCTTTGATTTAGAATCCATATTCCATTTGCGGAATCGGACCATGAAGTATCGCCGGGTTCGAGTGAATCGGTGATAATAGATGTATAAACCGAACTGTCGAGATGAAGCATTTGAAAACTCAACATTGCAGATGCCCATCGAACCGACCAATCGTATAAATCCGTTTCGACAGAACCATCGATATAAAATTTTGCACGCAATCTTATCGTATCCGTGCTTGTAAGCGATGAAATATCCAGTGTTCCAGCTATCGATGGTGCAGGAGCGATTGTCGAGTCGAATGGAATCCAGCTGCCGGAATTCATCCTATCGACAGCAATAATAATCGAATCGCCGGAATTTTGCGTCCAAATTACTTTGTTCCACGAAACAGCTTCGCTATTCCAATCGAAAAGAATCGGCTGTGATGTTAACATTCCATCGTTGACTCCGCTGGATTGCCCAATTCGATAGTCGTCGAAATACGAATTGCAGGTATATCCTGTATAAGTGGCAGAACCTGTAATAACCATATCGATACTCGTTGTCGCTCCGCCGATAAATGGATACGGTCCGAATGTATCCACACTGTCGATTACGATATATATATCGTTAGATGGACAATCGAAATTTATTTGGTAATGATGCCAGACACTGGGTTCGATTGCTCTCAAATTATGTCTGCTTGTGCCATCCCAGTATGCGACATAACCCTCTCGATAATATAACTGCCCTCGACGAGTGCTTCCGCCATCACTGTAAAAACGCAGAATTTCGCATTCGTCGGAACTCGCCTCGGTTCTCGACCAACACGATATAAATCCATTTGTTAGAGCTGAAAACGAATGATAGAAATACGATAGGTTGGATGTCAAATTGTCATAATAGTGTATCGCAAAATTACTCGAGTGAAAAATCGTATCCTGCAAAACAAGTTGAGAACCATAGGCATTCCATTCGCTTGCAAATTCTGAATAGCCGCTATAAGATTCGAAATCATCGTCTATTAAAAATGATGTGCCAAAAAGAGATGCTTTATTGTCGTCTATTGTAATATTAACTGCGGTGCCCGTTGCGAATTGCTCGGTAGTTGTCTGGAACCAATCCGACACACTTAATAGAGTATCGACTGTGAACGAACGGTTCGCAGAATACGAGCTCCATCGGTTGCCATCGTAAGCCGATACATCCCACCAATATGTTGTATTTTGATTCAGTTCGCCCTCGCCCTGAGAATCGATATTATAAGTCATCATATCGCTTTCCGAGGGAACAGGCGGCAAGGGGTCGAACCCAATCGGATTATTAAAACTATTGATTGCAGTAACACCGCTCATATCGTAATTAGTTCCGAAACGAACGATAAAATGAAGCGAGTCGCCATCGCTGTCTGTCGGGACATTCCATTTTAACTGCGATGTAGTCGATAATAAGCCATTGCCTACGCGTTCGAATGGAAATGGTCGCACTAATTCTGGCGATAATGGAGCATTATCGGTCGGGTCGCCGATTATGAGTTGAAATGTATCATCTCCCGAACCGCAATACGATGTCCAATGCAAATATATATCTGCACTGTGAAGGTAAGGTGTTCCAGATGCCGCCGATAAAGTATAAAATGGTGTATCGCATTCGGTATTCCCCGACGGTGCAATATCTGTCCAATCGGCATCGTTGTCGATAATCGAAACATACGGGTCGCTTGTGGAAATCGTCGCATCGACATCCTGAGCATTGACCGCTGCACTATTGTGAAGGGTTACTGCAAACTTGAATGTTTCGCCTTGTTCTGGGTAGCCATCGCCACCGACACCATCGATAGTTCTCTGTGAATTGTATTCCAAAACAGGTGTCGGACTGCCGATTGTCAAATCGAAATAATTCGTATCGACAACATCGCCATTTGCGGTATCTATAAGCTGGAATGCCGCGACATAGCCGCAAGGTGTTGTGTCATCGAGCTTAACCAAAAAATGATTGGGATTTGTCTGCTGTGTATCGTTTATAGCGATATTAGGCCAGGTAGATGAAGTGTCGATTAGGATAATATAAGGGTCAGATGTATGAATTATCCCGGAAACAGATGATGCAATGTCATTGCCCTCGTTTCGCAGAGGGATTATTATAGTAACCGTTTCACCAGCTTCGGGGTAGCTATCGCCATCGCCACCGCTTGCATCTAAAATCGATAATGGAGGTGTATAAATCAGTTGCGGAGCGGGTCCACCGAGTGTTACATCGAAAGTATCGCTTCCCGAACCGCAATAGCAATCCCAATCGATTGTAAATGTTGCGACATATCCATTCGGAGTGGATGGCGATACCGAGAAATCGAAATGGTCGGGAGCCGATTGTTCGGATGAAGCGACCGCAATATCGGGCCAAATTGCAGTATGGTCGATAATCGAAACATAAGGGTCGGATGTATTAAGAATTGCACTAACATATTCGGCATTTGCACCACCGATATGATGAAGAGTAACAGGCATCGCGACAGTTTCGCCTCGTTCTGGATAACCATCGCCATCTCCTCCACTCACATCGTCTATTGTATAATTTTCGTATTCGAGAACGGGAGTGGGGCAACCCAATGCTACCTCGAAAGTATCGACTCCAGTATATGTTCCACTTTCGCAACTCCAGTTTAGAATAAATGAAACAATATGACCGCAAGTGGCATCGGCATCGGCGACCGAAAAACTGAAATGATTATAGTTCGATTGACGATTTTCTCCATAAGGTATATCGGGCAATGTCGCATTGTTATCTGTAAAAGTAACATAGGGGTCGCTTTCGCTAAGTGTTACTGTAACATCGATAGCATCACCGCCGATATTATTCAGTGTTACAGGCATCATAACCGTCTCGCCGCGTTCGGGGTAACCATCACCATCGCCACCGCCTGCATCGTTTATACTATATGAATAAAATTTCAAATCGGGTTCATTCGGAGAGACAGTAATATCCTGTGTGAAAGTATCGCAGAAATTGCCATCGCAGGCAATCAAACGAACCGTGAATATCCCGACCGACGAATACACATAACTCGGGTTCTGCAATGACGATGAACCGATACCATCGCCGAAATTCCACGACCAACTCACAAGTGAAAGGCAGTGTGTTGTATTATCGGTAAAATTCACAGTCTGCCCGATAAGTGGGTCTGTCGGAGCGAATGAAAAGTCGGCATCGAGATAATATTGCTGTAAAAGAGCATCGGTGCCGAAACGAGATTCACCGTAATTGGATTCTGAATAATCCATATAACAAAAGCCATCATCGCCCCACCAGGTATTCCAGCTATTTTTCATAATCCAGTAATTTTGATTGTCATCGTTGCCGATTAACATAATAGCATGCCAGCCTTCCCATCCCGAGTATCCGCAAGTGTTCACATAAGTTCCGCCCGAATAGGATGAGAAATCGCTGCAAACTCGCATACACACCGAAAGTGGAGCATTTTGAACGCCGTTTTTTAAATTGGTCGTATTAACATATTCGCCGGAATTTATCCAACTCCATCCACATATTTTTTTCACTCTCGATGCCCAGTCCGAACATCTATCACTGCAAGGCGGCTCTGTGCCAGACGACCCTGATGTATATGGAAAACAGCTTTCATCGGGATTTCCAGTATCGCGAATGAAATCGCTTGCGGAATCTGTATAACCTCCATCGCAACCCCAATTAGCAGCATCACAGGAAACTTGATGCTGTTCAGATAAATCGATGGATGTGCGTAAATAGGGTTTATCCAAACCGACAAGAAATTGCGATTCAGCGGTTCCGTTCACAGAAAATGCCCAGCACGAGCCACATGAACCCTGATTTCGTATCGGAGTTACATAATTTTGACCGCTTATATCGCGCCAATCTAAAGATGTCAAGAGAATCGACGAACTTTTGCTCGTGTTAGTGTTGTTGTTTTCATTATTGTTCTTATTTCGAGGTAAGTGTGGTCTCGCTCCGAGAAGCGCTCTAAATTCATCGTCGGGCAGCATAAATATCGGGTTCAAATCCGCAATCCAGCGAGCATTTTGCGCGAGAATTCTGTCTCGTATCGTGCGAAGAAAATCGAACTTGCCGAATACAAAATTTTTCAAATCGTCGGCGACAAAAATTTTACCATTATCTGCGAATTCGATTTTGCCATTTTCATATCGGTAAGAATAGATATTTGCCTCGGTGTATTCGAGTGTTTTGCTATCGGCAACCCCTTGAATGAAAATAGAAATTTTTAAATTTTGCCCCGATTGTGATAGCAATTGCAATAATCTATCGGTATCTACTTTAAAACTGCCCTGCGAAATCAATTCGGGTGGAATTTTCGCGAGATAATCGCTGCCGACATATACGCAACCGAGTGCGTTTTCGAGTTTATAAGGTGTGAATGAAATTTCGATTCCCTGCAAAGTATTGTTGATAGAAATTTCTCCCCAGGATAAATCGAATAAAAGCAATAAGAATAAAATTAGAAATGCACTACATTTTCGAGACAGTGAAAAATCGATATAATTTTTCAATGAAATCATAAGTAGTTTCCTCGTTTCATTTGTCAATAAAGGGTATCTATCGATTATTTTGTTAGAGTT
>JAGGZE010000049.1 GCA_021162205.1 bacterium | reverse complement strand
TGAAATCGAAACATTTCGAAAGTGTGTCGATTGGAATGATTTCAGGTGGAACAATATCGGGGCAAAGCCCTGTTACGCAGGTGTCCTCGCCCCAGTTGCAGAACGAATCCCGCATAACCACGCGGAAAATTGCGTTATCGCAGGAAATTGTTGACCAGTCGGGATGCCAGACAAAAAATGTATCTGAAAGAACCGTATCGATTGTATCCGAGCCGCAGATTATCGAAAGCGTTCCCGGTTGATGACTCCAGAACAAATCCTCCACCGACCAGTTCAAAATCACAGAATCGGGAAATTGAATCTGAACGGGATAATCGAATATGTTCACATCTGGCGGACGAGAATCCAGCGGTGCAAAATAGTATGCGGTGTCCGATGAATCCAGCGCGGATACAATAATTCTTGCACTCCAATCGCGACCCTCGATACCGGGGACATCGGTGGATAATATCCAATAAAAACAATGGTCTCCGGGAACAATGTTTATGCCGAGGTCGCCTTCGGCATCGGTTACAGTCGATGGCGAAACTGCCCAACTCGTTCCACCATCAGAACTAAACTGAATCGAGACATCGGCAGGGAGAGAGTCGGGGCTGTCGATTGTATAGCAAATTTCAACCGTATTTATACCATCGCAATCGGTTTCCTCGTTATACTCGATAGATGCCGCAGTCGGTGGAGCGAGTGTGAATGTATCATATTCCACCCAGACCTTGTAAAGGGCTGCTATATCATCACTGCCAACAAATTCCACGCGATATTGAAAATACCTGCCGAGTCCATCTATCTCTGTGCTATCGGGTGTATCGAGAACAATGCCTGGAATGGGTCCATTCCAAGGAATAGATGAAAAAGTCGATATGTCATCGCCTGCACGCCAGTAAAATGCAATAGAATTTTCATACGGAATGCAGGCATCCCAGCCAAATTCATGCCACATAGCTGTATCTTCTGCATCCAGTATCGATGACGCAAGTGTCCCGACACTCGCATAGGAAAGTATCATATTGTTTTCATAAATAATATGAGCGTTCAATTCTGTCACGATAATATCGGGATCGGGAGCACAGCCATTATCTAAATCTTCGACATATATCCAATGTGAATATGGTATCGCTGGTTCTATCGTATGTAGAGCGAAATTCAAAGGAGAAGTTGGTAATTGCCGATACCATCCAATTGCAGAGTAAGAGGCCACTATATCAGAAAATCCATCAAGGTCGATATCTGCTGCCATCGCTCCATCCCAATATGGAAATGCTCCCGATGGCACGAGTGTTATGCGCACAAAATTTGTTCCCGTGCCATCATTCAAGAATCCGTAAAATCTGCCGTCACCTATGCTTGTAGATGTGCCTGTAACTATGTCCATATCGCCATCGTTGTCCATATCTTGCGCCCAGGTGCCATCATATGAGTAATCATCAGATGAACCATCGTAACTAAACGAGATTGTGAAATGCCCTGTTCCATCATTGAGAAATATAGCAATAAATGAATTCCAACCCACAGAGTAAAAATCGGGATAGCCGTCGTTATTGAAATCCGCTGGATAGATGCGAAATCCCGCATAATAGGAGGATGAAATAAGTTCATAACTGAAATCTATTCCATTGTTTCTGAAAAGAACGATACCGGAATACATTGCTGATGCCAGCACATCGTTATCGCCATCATTATCGAAATCGGCAGCACTTATTCTTTCATAGCCGATTTCATTACCGAGAAAATGCCAGTCCCAGGTTATTCCACCATCTATATTTTCACACCATCCCGCACCAATAGCCGGCGCCGCTAAAAGTATGTCTATTTTCCCATCGCCATTTAAATCGCTGGGATAAATACAGCCATGATCTGTAATTGAATAAGCACCGACAGAATGTGAAACATATGAAAATGGTGCAATACATTCGAACCAACTTACTTCATCACCCGTAATAGCGATTATATCCTTATCGCCATCGTTATCTATATCCGCGGGCATCGCTCCTTGAAAAAATGGTGATACTGACCCAGAATAAAGCGTATGGCTTGTCCATAAAGAATAATCCCAATCTGTCGCTACTAATGATACAACGCCAGGTGTTGCAGTCGTTATACTTTCTCGCTCAGCATATTGCGTTCCCCAGTTCGTAACGGGTCCCAGCATACCGCTTCCACCCATCCAGTCCGTTTGCTCCACTCGGACATCGTAGGCAAATGCCATACAAAATCCAAGTAAAATAATAGAAATACTAAATTTTGATACCGACATAATTTTACCTCCCTATTTTATCTTGCCACTGTAACCGTTCCCTCGCAAACGACCTCGCCGCCGACCTCGATTACGAAAATATATAATCCCTGCACAACATTTCTGCCATTATTGTCTTTGCCATTCCAAATTGCTTTGTCCTTCGCGGAAAATCCGCTGTCTATCACAATTTCCCGAACCAATACACTGTGCATATCGTAAATATATATCGTTCCCTGTGAATAATACATTCCAGGAAATGTGAATTGGCAGTAATCGTTTATCAGATCATTGTTCGGAGTATATGGATTCGGCATTCGAGCGCATCCCTCTGTCGGTGGAAGATAGAAAAACCAATCGAAATCGGCACAATTCGGTCCGCAGGTATCGGGTTTATCGCAAAGATGTGCAGAAACTAAAACAGTATCGCCCGGCAGCCAAATTTTATCGAATTCATCGGGGTTGAAAAGCGTCAGTGCAGTCAGCGAATCGCCCGATATATCTAACAAAATTTGAGCGAGTGGATATTGCACGCCATCTACCGAAACTGTGCAGGCAACTACCTGCAAACCGGCGAGATTATCCGATAGTTCGAGTTCGATTGGCTGTTCCATATCCATCACACCCGAACTATCCTCGGGAATTGTCATCTCTGCCGATGGCGCTTCGAAATCGAGTGAAAACTGCCAACTCAATGGGCTATTCTGCAATTCGACACCGTAAATATCATCGGCTTTGATAAGTTGAACAGTAACGATTTCATTGTTATGCCAATAGCTTTCAGGTGGGACAAAAAAGAGTGTATCGTTTCGATATATCAGTTCGCTGTCGGCACAGGTGAATGTATCATTGTTAACTACAAGCACAATCGTCGAACGAGCGACACCATCGCTGTCGGAAAGAGTGAGCCATATTTGCTGGTCGATACAGGCGGAAATTCCCTCGGGAAGTATCGGTTCCGCAATCGGTCCTTCGAGTATTAAAATCGAGAACTGCCAGCAGGTATCGCCGAGATTTGGCGGACAGTAATCGTAAGTCGGGTCGTCTGGAATATCGTGCAAACAAATCTCGACCGTATCGTGATTATGTGGAAGAAATCCACCGATATTCATATATGGATGGTCGCTGAATACCACAAATGGCACGGAAACACCATTTATGAATACCTCGAAATTATCGTTGCCGACATCTGTCCATCTGACACCGGCAATATCATCGGATATCATAAGCGATGCTGTGAAATCGACTGTTTCCATAACAGTATCCGGCGGCGGATAAAGTTCTGTGAAATATGGCGGTTCGATGTCCACAATAAAACAACAGGTATCGCTGTATATCGGGCAGCCCATACTATCGAAGCCAGCAACGAGTGCACCACAGACCGTATCGCCGTTATTATAACTTGTCGATGGCACAAAATGCAAAGTATCGTTGCTAATCGTCAGCTCGACATCGGATAGACGATAAAATCCTACTGGATTCACGGCGAAAACAAGAGTGGATTCGATAGGCGAAAAATATTCATCCTCTGAAACGAGATAGAGATACATATCTTGAAATGCACAAGTCGTTATGCCGCCACAAGGTTCGGGATAGAAAAATTCACCATTACCGGGACACGGTGGCTGATATACTGTATCATCCATACCGAAATTAGTAATCGTCTGAAAAGCATTAACCACAAGAGAATTATAATCGTTGCAAAATTGTTCCTCTCTGTATCTAAAAAGGTAGCAGCAGGGCAGATTTGAAATCGAGACGCCGATTTGAGTAGCCAAACTATCGTAATCATCCGACCAAAGATAGAACCAATTTCCGTTCGTTCGTGGACCGAGGTCGTAATAACCCTCGTAAAACGCTCTTTCCGGCGATTCGGAATAGTTATAAATGAATTCCCCATCATTAGGAGTAACAGGCAACATCACAATATCGTTGTCGATACAATATTGAACAATCGAATCGAGACTCGCTTCATCGGGTCCCCATCCATGAGGACACGGTGGGTCATCGACAATCGGTCGCTCATCGGTGAAAAGTATAAATGCCTTCAACGCATCGGGACGAAAATCGAGGTTTTCATTCGCTCGAACGATAGCTCCATATTGGTCCTCATTACCCGAACCGCGCATCCCTGGAGGCCAGGTGTAAAGGTCGTTCACGACAGAATTATAAATGCAATCGAATTCGGTCAAATCTGTTGCCCACCAATCCGGTGCCGAGGCATTATAAGTGCAGAAAGGACTTCCGAATGTGGTGCGATTGATTAACCATACACCATCGTCGGGCCAAATTTGTTCGGGACAGCCATTGAACACTACTGCAACGATTCGATAGTTCATCGGACCCAATGCCGAAACAAACGATGGTATCGAACCGAAGAACATAGTTACTTCGTCATTCATACTCGTCGAGAAATCGAATAGCAAAACAATATCGACCTCTATACTTTCAGTCGGGCAAGCACTCAATAATTCGAGAGATGGTGGAAACACCGAGATACCATTCTCGTAAAACGAAAAATTATCGAGATGCAAATCCTTAACATATCTATCGCCACTGCGGACACAAACCTCGGTATATACAAGACTGCATCCCTCTACCCAGACATCGACTATATCGACACGCAATGTTTCCTCTGCCATAGTTATAGTGAAACAGGAATCTAAAATATTCGGTGAGCAATAATCGGGTGAATCCTCTGCGTGAACACAAATTTGATGCGGACCGACACTCCAGCCCGATAAAGGAATTACTCCGAAACCACTTTCAAAAGCACAGCTCGCAAGCCAGAATGTATCCAGTAAATCGATTACAATATAGCTCGCCGATGTATCGAGCGCAGTTTCATAATCCTGAACGAATACTATCGCCGTATCGCCGCTGCTGATTAAAATTCCTGTCGGCGGGTCGATTAGTGTCGCTCGTGGAGCATCGACATCGAATTCGAGATTAAACGAATAATTTTCGTTATGACCGCAGGAATCATAAATCGAATATGAAATACTATGTGTGCCCGATGTCCAGAATCCCGCTCCCGGTGCGAATGTAAGATTCGACCCATCCCAATCGAATTCAGGCGCGGAAAAATAATATATAACACCATCGATATCGATGAACGATGCCGCAGTATCGAGACCACATCCTGGATGAGTTCTTTTAGATGTCAACCAGAATATAGTTTCGAGTGTGAATTTTTTATTACCGGCAGCATCCCAATCTACAGGTATTCCATCGAAAACGAGTGGTCCATTGTGGAAAATATGTTCCTCACCACAGGCGACAAGTCTTCCACCAAACGATGAATCCGCAGCAACAATACAATCGCTCTCATCGGTCATAATCACCTGCTGAATCGACGATGCAAAAATCGGCATCGGTTTATATGTCGTAATCTGCCGAATTCCTGTAAGAATCGGATGCGTTCCCGAGATTTCGAGAGTATCGATTATAGTAGTTCTCGGCGAAGAATAATTCATCCCGACAAGTGATAGTATAGGATTGTGGACATCGAGTTCGCCGATATCGCCTGCCGATGCACGAATCACGGAAAGCACTCCGCCGCCATTCGACAAAAATGTTTGGATTGCAATTATTTCGGCTGCTGATAATTCTCTTCCAGGATGACCATACAAAATCATCGCATCATAGTCGGGCAGCAAAACCGATAAATCGGCGGATGAATCGACAATATCGACGAAAAAACCGAGTGTTGCGATAGTATCGGCAAATCTTCGCCAATCGGCAGGATTATCGCCAGTAGGACTTTCACCGAAATCGTCGGATGGTTCGACAATAAGTATTTTAATACTATCATCGCCAGCGGGAATAATAGACATTGTCATCGGCTGGTCATCGCAAGCGATAATACCATCGATAGAAGGTTCGGCAAGAAAATAGACAATATTCTGCCCATATACAAAACCACTGAAAACAGCAATAATTAGTATTAGTTTCCCTAATTTTTTCAATTCTCTACGCCTCTTATATTATAATTACCTAAAATACAATATATCATTTTCTATGGCATAAGCAAGACATTTTTCACCCTTCGCCTGCACCCTTCGGGCAGGCTTCGCCTGTTTTTAGTGCGTTGCGTTCCTGTCCCGATAAGTCGGGACATTCCCTGCAACGCCTGATTAGTCAAATAACATTTCAACCATTTAAAAAGAACCGAAGGTCTCACCCTTCGGGTGTTCTCTTCGTGCAACAAGGAATGATTGCTTTGCAATCAGGGAAGTTGCACAATAAAAACACCTAAAAGGTGCAACACATAAAATATTTTTCTCGACATTTCAATTATAATCTACATATTTGCAAAATACTTATATAAAATTTAATCGAAGGATAATTCTAATGAAAAAGTCATTATTTTCGATACTCGTTTTCGGGACAATAATTCTCGCACAGTCACAGAGCGAATTCCCTGTGAAATTCTATATCGATAGCCGCGGACAGCTCGAACAGATTCAAAAAATTGTCGAATATATCGAGGATTTCGACCCGAAAACGGGAATGGTTAAAGTTTATGTCTCGGATGATAGCTATGGCGAATTGAATTTGCTCGGATACAATCCAGTTCGATTGGTAGATACATCCGCGATAAATGCTCGATATGCCATCACTCACCCCGACGATGTGATGTATCACAATTATTCGCAACTTACGGATTGGGTTCACAATCTCGCGGCGACATATCCTTCGATAGTCGGTATCGACAGTCTCGGACCATCTGTCGAGGGTCGATGGCTTTGGGTTATTCACATCACAGACAATCCCGATGACGAGGAAATCGAACCCGAATTTGTCTATATTTCGACTATGCACGGCGATGAACCAGTCGGCACGGAACTTTTGATGTGGTTTTGCGATTCGCTGACACAAAAATATGGAACAGAGCCGAGATTGACAAGAATTGTCGATTCGCTCGATTTGTGGGTCGTTCCGATGATGAACCCCGATGGCAATACTCACACTCAACGATACAATGTCGATGGAGTCGATTTGAACAGAAATTTTCCCGTTCCCGATGGCACAATCGGAAACGATGCAACATACACATTCGCGCCAGAAACTCAAGCTATGATGGATTTTCTTTCGCAACGGAGACCATCGTTCACGATAAATTTTCACACAGGAGCTTTGGTTGCGAATTATCCCTGGGATTTCGATATCGTTCGTGCCCCCGATGATGACCTTTATATTCGACGCTCGACCGATTATTCGATTCTAAATTCTGCGATGTATTCATCTCCGAGTTTCCCCGATGGTATCACGAATGGCTACGATTGGTATGAGGTGAACGGCTCGATGCAGGATTGGCACTATCACACATTCGATGCATTGCATATCACAGTCGAGTTAAACAATGTTAAGTGGCCATCGGATACAGAATTGCCGCGAATCTGGAACGAGAATTATCAATCGATGTTGAGGATAGTCGAACTTGCGATGACAGGAATTCACGGCATAGTCGAGGATTCTATCACAGGTCAGCCATTAGATGCTGAAATCTGGTTCGACCAAATCGACCGCTGGGCAAATACCGACCCCGCTCTCGGCGATTTCCACCGAGAACTTTTAGCGGGAACATATTCATTAACAGTTATTGCAGATGGCTATTATTCGAAAAGAATCACTGGAATAACTTTGCCGACCGATACATCTTCGGTCTTCATTAACATTCAGCTTGTGCGAGCGGATACGATATACTATTCCGATTTCGAGTCCGACGATGGCGGATTGACAACTCAAAGTTTCACATATTATCAGGACTGGCAATGGGGCGAACCGACAACTGGCAATAATTTCCCCGAATATGTTCCAAGCGGAACAAAATTATGGGGAACTGTGCTGACTAACAATTACAACGATTCATCGCAGTCGAGATTGATGCTGAATGTCGATTTATCGGCTTATACCAAAGCATCGCTCGTGTTCGATGAATGGTATAGGTTTCAATCGGTGAATTGGTCGAGCAGCGATACTGTCGCGCATGATGGTGGACAAATTAAAATCGCTACATCGACAGATACTGTCGCTATCTCACCATATTGGGGATACAGATTCGTTTCGAGTGAATACAATTGGCTTATGAATACCGCTGATTCTATATTCGCCGACAATGAACCGGGAACACCTTGGCATAAAATCGTAATACCACTCGACGATTATTGCGGGCAAGCGATTTCTATATTTTGGGATTTCGGTTCGAGCAACCAAAACACCGATGTCGGCTGGTATATCGATAATATATCGGTAGTCGCTCCTGGAAGTTCTGTGAGTATCGCCGAAAATAAATTGCCGCAGCAAATAGGTATCGATGCATATCCGAATCCGTTTAATTCATCGTGCAGGATAATGTGGGAGGCATCTCCCGATGTCGATTATCGAGGTCAGGAGACCTCTCCCACAATCGAGATATACGATTTGCGAGGGAATATTATAACCCCCTATTCGTCCCGACAAAGTCGGGACTCATTTGTCCCCCTTAATAAAGAGGACAGAGGCGATGCTTCAGCATTGGCTCGGGGGGTTTACATCTGGAAACCCGACAACTCCATTCCCAGCGGAGTATATCTTTTGAAAGTCGATTGTGGAAATAATAATATTTTAAATAAAAAACTCATTTTAATCCGCTAAAAACTTGACTTTTCAAAAAATTGTTCCATAATCTATTTATGATTATTTGGGCTATTATATTGATTATAATTTCGCTATCGCTTATATCTGGCGAATTTGCCGATACTACGGTAGATTTTTTCATCAACCACGCGGTAGTGATATTGCTCGTTGCGATGGGACTTTTGTATGTCGAATACATTAAAAACAAGAAAGAATAATGGCAAAAAAGTATAATAAAAATATTTTCGAGCATATAAGGAAACTAATCGAGCTTCGCGGTGAACCCGAACACATTGCTGCTTGGGAAAAGCTCGAGCCATTTTTAGTCGAAAGGCAAAAGGAAATTTCTAAACAATTTTTGGAACTTTCCCGATGGTCTAAACCATCGGATAATCTCGTTTCCATCCTTGAAATGATTAAAGCTATTTCAGGGAATCTCGGTTCGGTCGAAATTTATAATCGTGTTGTCGATATTATCAATAAAAAACTCGGTTTCGAAGTGGTTTTATTGAGTATGCGTTCTGCTCAATCCGATATTTTTCAACGAGTTGCGCAAATAGGTATTCCCGAAAAGGACTATCAAAAACTTGTAAATCAACCTGTTTCATTAGAACATTATAAAAAAATAATGCAGGATAAATTTAAGGTTAGTCATTCATATCTTGTGCGATGGTGGCACAATGAAGCGCAGACTACCGATGACAATTCATATATCGCACATTGGGATGAAAAAACAGAGTGGAATCCTCAAGATGCTCTTTTTGTTCCATTGACTGCTCACGATGGTTCATTACTCGGGATTATTTCTGTCGATAAACCTCCACTCGGGAAATTTCCCGATAGAAATGTTTTGATAGCATTGGAAATTCTTGCTGCACAATCCTCGCAAGCAATCGAAGAAGCGAGAATTTATCAGAGAACCGAACGCCGCCTCACTCAAATGGAATTTCTATACAATATAAGTTCAAAAGCCTCGACTATCGAAGATGAGAAATTGTTTTTAGATAAAATCTGCTCGAATATAAGAGAGCGGTTTAATTTACTTTGGACCGGCGTATTACTCACCGATTCATTTACCGAAACGCTTTATATGATGTCCCAAAGTGGTCTCGAGGATATTCGTTTTACGGGATTAAGATATAAAATCGGCAGAGAAGGTGGAATTATTGGCAAAGTTGCTGCATCGGGACAATACAAAATCATCGATGATGTGAAGGAAAAAAAGAACAAATATTTCACATTCCATTATAAGGCTCGTTCTGTGATGGCTGTTCCAATCAGGAAACACGATAGAGTGCTGGGTGTCTTTGTAATCGAATCCGAGCAGATTTCTGCATTCGACGAGGAAGACCGCCGATTTGTGAGAACTCTTACGAACCAGATTGCATCGGCATTTGGGAATCTCGATGCTCGTCGTTCGATGAAGGAAGAACTGCGTGTTCGGCGAACACTTTTTAATGTAAGTTCGATTATAAATTCGATTCTCGAACCATCGAGATTGTATAGAAAATTTATGGATATTCTTCGAACCACTTTCAATTATACCAGTGCAGCGCTTTTCCTTACGGATAATAAGGAATATCTTGTTCTTAAGGCATTTGCCGGCTTGATAGACCAAAAGGTCGATGAATTTAAGCTAAAAATCGGTTCAGAGGGTGTAATCGGACTTGTGGCATCGACTAAAAAATCTGTGTATGTTCCCGATGTTACAAAATTTCCATTATATATTTCAGGTTTTGCAGGTGCTCGTTCGGAATTAGCGGTTCCAATCGAACATCGTGGAGAAATACTCGGTGTGCTCGATGTGGAAAGCGAAAAACTTGATGCCTTTTCTGAATCCGATGAGCAAATTCTCAAACTACTCGCAACTCAAATATCGATTGCGATTAAAAATTCGATGCTGTATGAAAAACTCGAATCGCTTGCAACGACAGATGGTTTAACGAATCTTTATAACTACCGTGCATTTTCCGATATGCTATCGCGGGAAGTTAAGCGTTCGAAGAGATTAGGGCATTCTACCGCACTGATTTTCGCCGACCTCGATTTTTTCAAATCATACAATGATACATACGGACATCAACAGGGGGATAAGGTGCTTCAGCTTTTTGCAGAAATTATCGAATCGAATATAAGAAATGAAGTCGATGTTCCCGCAAGGTATGGCGGAGAAGAATTTACGATAATTCTGCCCGAGGTTTCGAGCGACGAAGCATTTGAAATCGCCGAACGAATTCGTAAAGAATTCGAATCTGCAAGCCAGCAAAAACTTTTGAAAAAAGTTACCGTATCTTTGGGAATATCTGTTTCTCCCGATGATGGTGAAACGGCTAATAAACTTTTGAAATCTGCCGATGAATTGCTCTATAAAGCGAAATCCGAAGGTCGAAATAGAACCTGTCTTGCCGATAAAAAAGAAAAAACTCGAACCAAAAGAAAGACTAAAAAAAATGTTGAAAAATCGAGAAAAAGACCAATCCAATAAGATATTACAAGAATTAGTCGAACAGATAAAACAGCTTCCGGCAAAGCGAATTCCCCATCATATCGCGCTCATTATGGATGGCAACGGCAGATGGGCAAAACAGCGAAATCTTAATAGAACCGAGGGACATCGTGCAGGAGTTGCATCGGTTAAAAGAATCGTCAGGTTTGCACCGCAGGTCGATGTCAAAATTTTAACACTTTACACTTTTTCCACAGAGAATTGGGGAAGACCTAAAAGTGAAGTCAAAATGCTTATGAATCTATTAAGCGATACTACTCTTAGCGAGCTCGATGAACTTATCGGAAATGGCGTGCAGTTGCGAGTTTCAGGGCGTTTTTCGCAATTGCCGTTTGCTCAACGAAAAGCTTTATCACTCGCTATGAAGAAGACCAAAGATGGTGGGAAATTGATTTTGAATCTTGCATTGAATTACGGTGGTAGAGCGGAAATTATCGATGCTGTGCAAAATATCGCTAAAAAAGTTAAAAGTGGTGAAATATCATCCCGAAGCATAGATGAACAGTTATTTGAAAAGTTTCTTTACAATCACGATTTACCAGACCCCGAACTTTTAATTAGAACGAGCGGCGAACTAAGAATTTCAAATTTTTTACTATGGCAGACAGCTTACACCGAATTGTATTTCACCGAGAAATATTGGCCCGATTTCGATGAAATCGAGTTATGCAAAGCTATTCTCGATTACGGCTCACGGGAACGGCGATTTGGCGGTATATAATGATAAATGAAGAAAAAATTAAAATCTGGTATAACCGAAGGCATAGTTCATTGGGACAAAAATCATGGAGACCTTTTAAGGCATACCATAATTTTTTAGATTATTTAAATATAAAATCGGGTGGAAAATTATTAGATATCGGTTCGGGAACGGGTTTTTTGCTGAAACTTGCTAATCGAAATGGATTAAGAACCTATGGAGTAGATATTTCTATCGAGGGAGTGAAAATCGCAAAAAACACATCTCCCGATTCGATTATCATTGTGAACAGTGGTGAAAATCTCGCTTTTTTGGATAATACTTTCGATTATATAACCTGCATCGGTGTATTGGAACATTTTATCGATATCGAGAATGGAATTGCAGAAATACTCAGAGTTGCCAAAGATAATGCGATATTTTGCATAGTTGTGCCGAATATAAACTATTTCTTTTGGAAAATTAAAGGTAAAAAAGGAACGATTCAGCAAGATATAAATGAGCATTTATTTTCTTTAGAACAGTGGGAAAATCTATTCGCTAAAAATGGGTTGAAAATATCAGAAATCCATCAGGATAAATGGTTTATGATAAAGGATAAAATATTTTCATCATTGAATCCGATAAAAATAACAAAGAAAATCATATATAAACTAATATGGCTTTTTATGCCGCTAAAAAACACTTATCAGTTTATTTTTATTTTAAGAAAAAATGATAATTAAGATTTTAAATGAAATATTTTGTTATCGACACTTTACTAAACATAATAGAAAAATTAGCTTAAATCATTATCGAATTCTTCAGTGTTTTCCTCGTCGATTTCCTCATCCGATGCGACAAAATTCTCGAGGCAATCTGGAAGATTGATACCATCGATTTCGAGCGTTTCGAGGTCGATTATAAACAAAGTATCATTATCGCCGAGTTTTTTCGATAATTCATCGATAAGTTCATCGACCTCGATTTCTGCATCGAGAATAGATGTGGTCGATGTCAATTTGCAAAAATTACCGAAATTTTCAAACGCATCGTATAAAGACTTATATTCAGAAGTGTTCGCGCTTTTCAAATCGAATGATACTAAAAATATGGACATTTTTTCCTCCATCCTTTAATGTTTAGAACTATGATATTATTATGCACATTTATGTCAAGTTTAATTATTTCTATCTAAAAATGGAATAAATATTATTAGTGTGAAAATTTTTTTATTCGCAATTCCATTGAACCTCAATAGGTTGTGATATTTAAGTTTTAATAACACAATATATTGTGGTTTTTTCACTTGACATATATAACATTTGAAATTTATTTTTATTACCAATAAGGTCTTACCTAAAAAATTGCTGAATCTTGTGGAGGTTTCAAATGAATGACAGAAGTGAAGTTACCGTTGCATCGCACGGTGAAGAAATTGTTACTGCGTCGTCCAGCGAAGAAGTTATCGCTGCATCGCCCGATATAAATGAAATTAAAAATTATATTCCAGATGGAGTTTCAAATAAATTCAAAAAACGAATTAGTTTAACTCCATCGGCTAAAACGGTTCTCGAGAAACGTTATCTTATGCGTAATGAGAAAGGCGAAGTAATCGAGACTCCCGAGGATATGTTCCGCAGAGTAGCTTTCGCAATCGCCGAGGGAGACAAAATTTATCATTCCGATGCCGATATTAAAAAACTTGCAGCGACATTTTACGAAATGATGGTGGACCGCGATTTTATTCCAAATTCACCGACACTTATGAATGCTGGCAGACAACTTGGTCAGCTTTCCGCCTGTTTTGTGCTTCCAATTGGCGATTCCATAAGTTCGATTTTCGAGACTGTAAAATATACAGCTTTAATTCACAAATCTGGTGGTGGCACCGGTTTTTCATTTTCGCATCTCCGCCCGAAAAACGATGTTGTTCGCACCACAGCGGGTGTTTCATCGGGACCCGTTCCATTTATGAAAGTATTCGATGCCGCAACCGAGGCAATCAAACAGGGTGGCACAAGACGAGGCGCTAATATGGGCATCCTTAGAATCGACCATCCCGATATAATCGAATTTATAAATTGCAAACAAGACCATTCGGTTCTGACAAATTTCAATATTTCTGTGGCACTTACCGAAGAATTTATGCAGGCGGTAGAACAGGATACCGAATACGACCTCGTGAACCCGAGAACAGGCGAAACTGTCGATAAATTGCGAGCAAAAGAAGTTTTTGACCTTATCGTTGAAAATGCGTGGGAATCGGGTGAACCTGGAATTATTTTCCTCGATAGAATAAATCGCGATAATCCTACTCCCAATGTCGGCAAAATCGAAAGCACAAATCCTTGCGGTGAACAGCCATTACTTCCTTATGAATCCTGCAATCTCGGCTCGATAAATCTTTCTAATTTCGTCGATGGTAATAAAATCGAATGGGATAGATTGGCGAGAACTACTCAAAATGCCGTTCATTTTCTCGATAATGTAGTCGATGTCAATAAATTCCCGCTTAAGGAAATCGAGGAAAATACTCGCGCCAATCGGAAAATCGGACTCGGCATTATGGGGTTTGCGGAAATGCTTTTTAAATTACGAATTCCTTATTGCTCCGACGATGCCGTTCAAATCGCCGAAAAAGTTATGTCGTTCGTTCAAAGCACAGGCGAAAAGGCATCGGTGAAACTCGCAGAAGATAGAGGTGTTTTCCCAAATTTCGATGGTTCGATGTATGATAATCCCGACAATCCTATTTACAGGCGAAATGCCACAGTTACAACAATCGCTCCAACTGGAACGATTTCGATAATTGCCGGCACTTCGTCGGGAATCGAACCGCTTTTTGCACTTGCATTCGCGAGAAATGTCCTCACAGGCGAAAGACTCATCGATGTGAATCAAGTCTTTATGAAAGAATTAGAGACACATAAACTTTCTTCCAACAGAGCAGAACTTGTGAAAAAAATTCTCAAACATGGAACGATAGCTCATCTCGATGAATTCCCCGATGATATGCGGAAAATTTATACTGTCGCTCACGATGTTTCCCCCGAATGGCATATTAAAATTCAAGCGGCATTCCAAAGATTCACCGACAATGCAGTCTCTAAGACGATAAATTATTCTAATGATGCAACACGGGATAACATCCGCGAGGGTTACATTCTCGCATATAAGCTCGGTTGTAAGGGTATAACGGTTTATCGTGATGGCTGTAGAACATCGCAGGTGCTTACTATCGGCACATCGAAGGAAAAGGATAAGGATACTGTCGAGGAAACCGATATAGTTCGCACCGAACGCAATGTTAGAAATCGTCCTCCATTGATGCAAGGAATGACATTCAAAATCTCGACCGGTTGTGGAAATCTTTATGTAACAATAAACGAAGATAAATATGGACCATTCGAGATATTTTCACATCTCGGGAAAACAGGCGGTTGTGCGGCAAGTCAATCTGAAGCGTTGTCCAGGGTAATTTCTCTCGCTCTCAGGTCGGGTATCCCAGCTAATGCGATTATCAACCAACTCAAAGGTATTCGATGTCCGAATCCTATATGGGATAGAGGCAAAATGATTTTATCTTGCCCAGATGGTATCGCAAAAGCACTCGAATGGGCAGTCGAATACCACGAACAGCGTCAGGGACAGCTTTTCCCCGATGAATCATCTAATGCTGAAGAGCATCTCGTAGATACGGCACAAGTCGAGCAATCCGAATCCGAAAATAAAGATAAAGGTTCTTATGTGCTATGTCCCGAATGCGGCTCTACAATGTATGTAGCCGAGGGATGCGCTACCTGCCCCGCCTGCGGATATTCAAAATGCAGCTAACACCCCTTCGGGCAGGCATTCGCCTGTCTTTTGTGCGTTGTTTCCCTGATTGCAAAGCAATCATTCCTTACAACGCCGCGTTATTAAAGTTTCCAAACCAATTAAAAAGAGCTGAAAGCTCTTCTTGAAGGAGTCTGGGAAAACTTTTTTTCACCCCTTCGGGCAGGCATTCGCCTGTCTTTTGTGCGTTGTTTCCCTGATTGCAAAGTTTCCAAACCAATTAAAAAGAGCTGAAAGCTCTTCTTGAAGGGGTCTGGGAAAATTTCTTTTTCACCTCTTCGGGCAGGCATTCGCCTGTTTTTAGTGACGACTTTTTTCTTAATCCCGATGAAATTGGGGTCTCCCGCCACGGCGATTTACAAGAATATGGCGAACAAATGAAGTGAATGGAGTGCGAAACCGACTATAGTAATCGAATTAAAATTATTTTACATTTTCGATAGCGAGTTTCACAGCTTCTTCGGGCGAATTTGCGAAAATCAAGCCATCGATTTCGTATGAATCGAGTGTAATCACAATTTTGCCGAGATTTTTTGCGAGTGCGATTTCGGAAAGTGTGCCCCAATTACCATCTATAGCGATTGCGACATCGCCATTGCGAACGACTAAAAGGTTTCGAGCGATTCCAAGACCTGTGATAATCGGAATGTCTATATATCGATTGGCATCGTTTCGTGAACTATTCGGCAAAATTCCGATAGTCAACCCGTCCTGTGATTTTGCGCCTTTTGCAGCAGCCGACATAACTCCACCGAGTCCTCCACAAACGAGAACCGCATCGTTTCGAGCGATTAACTCACCGACTCGAAAAGCATTATCGAGTGCATTTTTGCTCGGGCGATGCCCACCTATTACCGAAATCCAGATTTTATCCCGGAGATTGTTCATAATTATCGAGTGAATTATTTAAAAAATCGGGGCGCCCAGATTTGAACTGGGGACCTCGCGGTCCCGAACCGCGCGCGCTGCCAAACTGCGCTACGCCCCGCTCAACCCTTCGGTTGTTTTTATTGCATAACTTTTTTCTTAATCCCGATGTAATCGGGAGCTTGTTCTGCGAGCAATTCCCTGTTATGCCTTATATATTAAATAATAATTATCGACAAATCTAAATCGATTTTAACTAAATAAACATTTCACTAATTTCCGCAAGAAAAAAATTCTAACATCGAATTAAATCGATTAAAAAGAATAATGATTTATCTAATTGGTTGAAATTTATTTTTATAATATCTTGCAAGAACCAAAGGCGTTTGCCTGTTTTTAGCGTAATTCAAAATTCGCAATGCAAGACGATAAAGAAATCCAACTATTTCCAACCGATTGGGACTTTCGATTTCATTACATCATATATGGCAGCAGCGCATAGAATGCCGATGCTTTTACGAGATGTTCTATCGGCACGGTTTCGTTCGGTGCATGAGCGTAGATTTCGTTTCCTGGTCCAAAACCGATTGCAGGGATTTTGTGCTTGCCGCAAATAGATACGCCATTTGTTGAAAAAGTCCATTTATCGATAACAGGTTCTTCGCCGAGAACAATTTTCGCACTTTTTTTACCCGATTGCACCAGCGGATGATTTTCCCCGATTTTCCATGTAGGGAAATATTTTTCCTGTGGATGAGAAATGCCCTTGAAACTTTTCTTATCGTATATCGGCACAATGATTTCAGCATCATCGCCGACAGCATTTCGGATTTCTGCTATTGCGCTATCCTTCGTTTCGCCCCATGTCAGTCTGCGGTCGAGATGAAACATACATTTATCAGGCACAGCACACAGTGATGGCGATTCCGAGCGAATCATCGAAAGAACGACCGTTCCTTTGCCAAGAAATTCATCGAATTTTAATTGTTCATTGAGTTTCTCGATTTTCAATGTAGCACGAGCTGCTTTATATACCGCATTATCGCCGCGTTCGGGCATCGCACCGTGAGCCGAAACGCCATTGAAAAATACCTCGATTTCCATTCTACCACGATGTCCGCGATATACAGACAAATTTGTCGGTTCGGTCAATACGGCAAAATCTGGAACGAGTTCGCCTGTTTCGATTAAATAATTCCAGCACATACCATCGCAATCTTCCTCCATAACAGTGAATGTGAAATATAGCGAAAATTCGCCATCGTATCCGATTTCTTTGAGAATTCTGCCGGCGGTAATCATCGATGCCGCACCGCCTTTCTGGTCGGTCGAACCGCGTCCAAGCACTTTATCCGATGTGATTGTTCCGCAAAATGGCTCGAACTCCCATTGCGACAAATCACCAGTATCGACCACATCGATATGAGCATCGAAAGCCATTTTTTTCGGACCATCACCGATTCGCCCGATTAAATTACCGAGTCCATCGATTTTAATATCATCGAAACCCGCATCGGTGAGAATTTGTGCCAATTTCTCGATTACATTTTTTTCCTGCCCGCTCAGTGATGGTATATTCACGATTTCAGATAAATTCTTCGCCGTGTAATCGCGGTATTTAATAGCCCTCGCAATAATTTCATCCGAAATGTTCATTTTTTACCTCTTTCAAAATATTTTGTAAAATGTTTTACGGGGGAACTTCTTTTAGAAAAGAAGTTTCCCCAGACCCCTTCCAGAAAACTTTAGTATTTCAGTTTCATTGCATCGAAAGCGCAAAAATCCTGGCAATATCCGCAACCGATGCAGTTTTCAGCGATAACTTTCGACTTGTCATCTGATAAATACAATGCTCCCTGAACACATCGGGATATACAAGCTTGGCAACCGGTGCATTTCGATTCATCTATCGTCATCACAGGTATAGAGGAATATTTTAGGCGATTTTCCAAACTACGGCTGTATAGTCCCTTTATTTCATCGAGCGAATTATATCCGTGTTTTTCGAGCCACTGTTCGATTTCGCTAACGATTTTGCCATAAATCGAATGTCCTTTCTGAATTGCTGCCGAGCAAACCTGCACAGCGGAAGCTCCCGCCATAATGAATTTTATCGCATCGATTCCACGAGCGATTCCGCCGACACCGATAACAGGTTTATTCTGCACCGATGAGATTTGATGGACAATCCGAAGTGCGATAGGTAAAATCGGCTGACCGGACAGCCATCCTCGACCATATTTAGAGCCGAGTTTCGGTTCTAAATTTTCCGGGTCGAAATCGAGAACGGGACCGAATGAATTTATCGCCACGAAACCATCGACAAATGGTGATACTGCAAGTGCGAGTTCCTCGATGCCTAAAAAATTCGGGGATATTTTCATCCAGATTGGAATATCGACACTTTTACGCAGAGATTTCGCTATTTCGACAAGCGGCTCGACCTGCCTACCTACATAGTGAGTCGAAAATTCGATAGCATCGGGTTCGAGTTCGGACTGAACGATTTTGCCGAGTTTTGCGACATCGTCGGATTTGTATCCAATCGAAACTATTAGTGGAACACCGAGATTTTTGATTTTTTTGCAATCCTCGATGAATTGTTCGGCTGGTGTTTCCGACCAGGTTTCGCAGTTCATAAGTCCATTACAGTTGGTTTTTCTAATAGTCGGTCGTGGGTCGTTCGCAGCGACAACCGAGATTGTTTTCGTAACAATAGCACCAGCACCACCATCGATGGCTTTTATCATCAGTTCGGAATTGCGAACATTAGGTCCAGCCGCAGGCATAACAGGATTTTTGAACTCGATACCGGAAATTTTCACGCTTAAATCGGGCATAATACCTCCAATGATTTACTTATATCATTTACTATAAAATTTGTCGAACAATTTTTTTGCTAAAATTTTCGCCTGCACGATGACATCGTTTTCATCGATGAATTTTATTTCGCCATCGCGATATAAAATATTGCCATTGGATATAGTCAAAAATGCTTTCCCTGTTTTCGCCCCGAAGATTAAATGTCCCAGAAGATTATCGTGATTTATCGGTGTCATCGGGATGTAATCGAGAACTGCGATATTTGCACTCGCTCCGACACGGAATTCTCCGGTATTCGGGAAAAATTTGCGCTGGACTGCATATCGATTCGCAAAAAATGTTCGGCTTAATTCATCGAAATCCGAATCGATACCATCGCCGAGCAGATACATCGACCGTAATGTCGATAGTATATCGCCGCTCATTCCATCTGTGCCGAGAATATATTTGCCGATTTTATCACGGTTCATTTTCCCGACTCGATTGTTTGCATTGGATTCGGGGTTCGTGATAACAATCGGTTCGATTTTATCGATAAGTTCGTAATCTCGCTGGCTCAAATTGACACAGTGAGCGAGAAGCGAACTATTATCGAGTAAACCGAATTTGTTCAATCTATCGACAGGACCAGAATAGCCGAGATTTCTGCAATAGTCGAAATCGAAAAAATCCTCGCCGCAATGAATGTGAATCGGCATATCTGTTGGCTTCGATTCGGCGATTTTTGCAAGTGTTTTTTCGCTTAAAGTGAAATTTGCATGCAGTCCGAATGCTCCCTTTATATTTTTTGAATATCTATGCTTCTCATAGAATTCGAGATTTTCTGCGATATGTTTTTCGACCTCGTTGCTACCCATTCTATCCGATGTCTCGAAACATAGCAATCCCTCGATTTTCGCGAGTTCGAATGCTTTCGCTATCGTATCGAGCCCACCTCGCACAAAATTCATCGATGCGTGATGGTCGAAAATGGTTGTCGCACCGTGTTCGACCGAATCGATTATCCCGACAAGCGCAGAAATATAGACCGATTCCTCATCGAGAATTTTATCGAGTCGCCACCAGAGATTTTCCAAAATATCGACAAATCCATCGATTCGACCTATCGGGGAAAGTCCTGTCGTTAGCGAAGAATACAAATGGTGATGAGGATTCAAAAATGCGGGCATAATAATTCTCCCGCCGACATCGATATACTCGGCATCGAGATTTTTCAATTCTTCCGAACTACCGATTTTCGCAATTTTGCCACCATCGATTTCCAACGCACCATTTTCGATAAAAGTCGAAACGCCATCGGTAACAATGCCACCGGTTATTATGTAATGCTTTTTCTCACTCATACTTCAAAGATATTTTATATGTTATTTTTTGCAAGGAAGTTGTGAAATTTAATAGAAAATACAAAAGCCGAATATCGAAACATTTCACCGATTTTATCGGGATTAAGAAAAAAGTTGCAAAAAGAAAACAAGCGAATGGTTGCCCGAATGGGTGGGATTTCCCTCATCCTAAATCCTTCTCCCAGTGAATGGGAGAAAGACTTTAAGGAAATGCTCGGCATCTGTTCCTTCTCCCACTTGTTGGGGGAAGGTGTCCCGACTGGTCGGGACGGATTAGGGAACCTGCGGTTCTTTTTGATTGGTTGATAATTTATTTTGATTGAGCTGGCGTTGCAAGGAATGACAACTTGGTTGTCAGTTCCCGATTTCATCGGGATTCAGAAAAATGCAACGCACTAAAAACAGGCGAACGCCTGCGGCTGCCGGGTTTTTCGATTGGGATATTTTGAGCGCACAAGGGGCATTTATCGGGTTCATAGGTGTTGAAATCGAGTTTGGTGAGTGAAATAAATGGTATGTCGAACTCGGGATTTCCGTCAGAAGAGGTGTGACCTCTGCAAGAGGTGTGACCTCTGCAATTAGTTCTATCTATAATCGATAGAATCGCGACTGCTTTTCCGCCGAGTTCGGTGAGCAAATCGATGACCTCGAGTGTGGATTTCCCTGTTGTGATGACATCCTCAACCACTGCGAATGTTTCGTCCTGTGCAATCGAGAAACCTCTGCGTAAAGTCGGTTTGCCATCGCTGTCCTTTTCGACAAATATATGCCGAATATTTGTGGTTCGACCACTACAAGTGGTTTGACCACTGCTAAGTGCTTTTGCGACCTCCTGACCGATTACGATTCCGCCGATAGCGGGCGATGCAATTACATTGGGGATTTTATCTATGGTTCGACCATTGCAAATGGTGTTTTCGTATCGTTTTGCGAGTTCTACTCCCACTTGCTCAGCCATTTCGGGATATTGTAGAAGTTTTGCACACTGGACATATTTATCGCTGTGCAATCCCGATGAAAGTTTGAAATGTCCTGTCAATAACGCGCCGGTGCGTTCGAGCAATTTGTAAAGTTCTTCATCATTCATTGGAAATCCTTTCACCGATAGAGGTGTGAGAGGTATTACCTCTACAAATCGAATTTATTTTATTTTTCAATTCTATTGCTTTCTCTCTTGCGGCATCGGCAAAATTTTCATCGCTTGCGGCATAGAGAATCGAGCGAGCCGATACAATAAGTGGCGGGAACGAATCCGCTGTGATGCTCGATTTCATAGAATCGGCAATATCTCCGCCCTGAGCACCGATACCGGGAATCAAAAATGGTGAATTCGGGGCATATTTTCTGATTCGAGCAAAAACATCTGGATGAGTCGCACCGACAACGAGGCCGATTCGTTTACCAAAATATCTCGACCATTCTTCGGCAAGTCTCGCAATCTCGCTATATAATGGTTTGCCATCTCGTCCCGTTCCGACGGGAATGCCCTCGACATCTGTGTAATTGGGATTGCTGGTAGCACAAAGTAATATGATTCCCAAACCATTTTCGATAAATGGAGCGATAGTATCCCTGCCGATATATGGATTTATCGTAACAGCATCCGCACCGGTATTATATGCGAAATTCGAATACATTTCCGCAGTATGCCCGACATCGTTGAATTTGGCATCGAGTATAACTGGAATATCGCCATATGAGGTGTGACCTCTGCAAGATTTGACAATTTCTATCGATTGTCGAAGGATTTTCAATCCATCATCACCGAGAGCGAGGAAAAATGCGAGATTCGGTTTGTATGCACACACTAAATCGTGCGTAGAATTTACGATTTGTTCGATAAATTTCAATATACCGCCGTTATTTTTCTCGATATTCTCGGGCAATTTATCGATTACGGGGTCGAGACCTATAACAAGTGAGGAACGATTGATTTTGTGCAAATTTTCGATTTTATTCCAAAAATCCATTGTGAAACCTCGATTGAGGTGTGACCTCTGCAATTGGTATTAATTAAATTATAATAGAAATTATCGAAAATGCAAAACAATACTATTGAATTTCTCGACCTTATCTCATTATTATCTTCTCGTAATATTATTTATCCTATCGAATTCTATTTTTTTAATACACTATCCGGCACCCAACTATAATATATTTTCTGAATATCGAATGATAAATTCGCATTTTTAGAATTTCGCAGCGCATCGAAAAAATATGTATCCATACAGGCATATATCGGGTCGAGTTGAACCGGATGATAACCCGAGAATTTTGCATCGAGATAATCGTCGAAACTATCGTAATTTTGAATTCGCTTATCGTGGAATTTCTGTTCCATATAATCGGGGTCGAAACTCAATGCTTTCTGTAAAATCGAGACGACATATTCGAATGTTTGATTGCCCAATTGAACATCGTCCTTCGTGAAATCGAGACATTTTGTGAATCCACAAGGAGTTTTTATATACTCGAAATCGCCGGGTTTCAGTTTTGCCATAAATATCGAATCGCCATAAAGCGGGTCGCCGCCGATAAACACGAGTTCGACATCGCGTTCGGTAGCATCGACCAATGCCTCGAATGGATTAGTTTTGTTATCGCTAATCACCATAATATCGGCATATAGTCCCGATTTAATTCTTCCGCAGTAATCTTTCCAACCGATTGCATCGGCAGGATTGCAGGTAACAGATTTCGCCATATCCTCATACGATAATATTCCACCGAAATTCGCTTTATTATACTCGTAAGCGATTTTCAATTCGTCGAGTAAATTTTTCCCGCCCGATGGACTCCAATCGGTGCCGAGACAGATATTGACACCATCTTCATAGTATGTCGGAATATCCGCTGTGGCACCATATAGAAGTAAATTGCTCACAGGCGACCAGATGACCGACATATCGTGGTCGGACATATACCTGATTTGCTCTTCATCGAGTGCCGTGCCGTGAATGATAATCGTTTCCTTTCTGCCGAGACCGTGTTCCACAAGGAAATCGAATTCATTGCGAGCGACATCGTCGGTGCCCTCGGCGATATGGAAAAACAAAGCATCTAATTTGCCCTCGTTCATTTTATCGAGCCATCGCTGGATTTTATCATCCTTGACTTTAGTAACATCACGAACATAAGGTGACATTCGTTTGAAACCGAAATTCGGGCTAACATCCATATTGCGAACGAGTATATTGCAGAATTTTTTAGCTCCGTTCGGAGCGCCCTGAACAGCGGTCGTGCCGCTTATCAATTGTTTTACTTCGGCATATTTCATCGCTTCGGCTTGAATACCGAAATATTTTTTATCCTGCGCAACATATTTAGCATACTTGACATCGACTCGCATACCCTTGTTTTGTGGCCACTGGTAGCGGTTGGTATATTTTTTCGGCGCATCCCAAATTCCGATGAGATTATAATGCACATGGTCGTGAGCATTGACAAGACCAGGGAAAATTATCCCGTGAGTATTCAGAAAAATAGCACCGGTTGAATCCAAATCGGGCGGGAATTTCTGCCCATCGAGCAAAATTGTGTCGATTTTTTCACCGACAATAATAACTTTTCCATTGTCGATAACCTGAATTTCTCTGTTTTCATCCTCATCCATAGTAGCAATCTTTCCGATAAGAACGATTGCAGAATACTGGTCGTATCGTTTTCCAGTAGATTTATCGGGATATATTTTAAGTTGCGATGGAACAACTTTTTGTGCGATAATTTTGCCTGTGCTTTTTTTCTGCGCGATTTTCTGTGTCGGTGCACATCCGAGTGAAAAAATTAAAATCCCGATAAGAATAGCGAGATGCTTCCGTAATTTCATAATGATACCTTCCATTTTAATTATTTACTTACAAAATAAATTAGATTATATATAAGTCAATAAAAACACCCGAAGGGTGCAACAAGGAATGATTGCTTTGCAATCAGGTAAGTTGCACAAAGAAAACACACTAAGGGTGGGGTTCGAATATTTTTGCGATTTCGATAATATTTTCAGGCACAGTGCGTATTCCATTAGCTGCTTCCTCGAGACTGACAGGAACGATAGCCGAACCTTTTAGCACAAGCATAATTCCATAATTATCCTGCGAAATTTGGTCTGCGAGTGCGATACCGAGTCGTGATGCGAACCATCTATCGAATGCCGATGGTGCGCCACCTCGTTGAAGATGTCCGAGAACGATGTGTCGTGCCTCCCAACCCGTGCGTTTCTGCAATTCTTTCGCTAAAATATTGCCTATTCCACCGAGTAGAACATGACCGAATTCATCGACCCGAGCATCCTGCGTGATAATATCTGTTGCATCGGCGAATTTCATTTTTGCACCTTCGGAAACAGCGATTAGCGCGTATTTTCTGCCCTCGGTTTTCAACTTGTTCAACTTTCGAGCGACATCGTCGATATTGAAAGGTTCTTCGGGAATCAAGATTATATCGGCGCCACCGGCGACTCCACCGACGAGTGTCATCCATCCTGCGTGTCTGCCCATAACCTCGACAACGAGAATCCGATGATGCGACCGAGCGGTCGTGCGAATCCTATCGAATGCCTCCATTACACGATTTACTGCTGTATCGAAACCGAAACACTGGTCTGTGCCTGGAAGATCGTTATCGATTGTTTTTGGAGCACCGACCGTTGGAATATCGAACTGCGAATACAATTTATATGCGACTCCGAGTGTGTCCTCGCCGCCGAGTGCGATAATTGCATCGAGACCCATTTTCTCGAAATTCTCACGGCATTTTTCGCCGCCGCCATCGTGTTTGAATGGATTAGTTCGCGATGAGCCCAAAAGACTTCCGCCCTCGAACGACCAGTCGCGAACATCGTCGATTGTCAATGGATGCAAAATGCCATCTAAAAGTCCTTTCCAGCCATCTTCGATTGCAAAAAACTCGAATTCATATTCTTTTATGCCGCGATAGACCGCACCGCGAATAACCTGGTTCAATCCGGGGGCATCGCCGCCGCCGGTCAAGATACCGATTTTCTTACTCATTATCGACCTCCTGTTTGATTTGTAATATTTACTCGGAAATTTAAATAAGATAAACAATTTTTCAGGAAATAAAACTTCTAATTTTTGCAATCGACTTTGCAAATTTATCTGCATAAATGTGTTAAAATTGAAATAAGGTGAGTAATAGTCGATTGTTCCATCCGACCAGCTATGAAAAGAAATAAACAGGTAACCGAATTTGCCAAAATGACGAAACGATGAAATTATTGCTCACCCGTCTTTTCTGAATTTCGGCATATATTTTTCGAGGAAATTCTTGCGGATGCGTTTGAGTTCCATATCGGGAAATACCGAAAGCAATTCCCATGACAAATCGAGCGTTTCAGCGATTGTGCGGTCGGTATGTTCTCCCTGCCCGATATAGACATCCTCGAAATTCTCGGCAAAATTGTAATATTTCTTGTCCATTTCGGTAAGAGCCGCCTCACCGAGAATAACCGAAAGTTCTCGAGCTTGCATTCCACGAGCGTAAGCGGCATAAAGTTGTGCGAACAAATCATCGTGGTCTTCACGAGTGCGTTCGGCACCGATACCTTTCTGGCGCAGTCTCGAAAGCGATTGCTGAACATCGATTGGCGGATAAATCCCGCTTCGGTGCATCTCACGAGACATAACGATTTGCCCTTCGGTAATATAACCAGTTAAATCGGGAATTGGATGAGTTTTATCATCCTCGGGCATCGTGAGAATTGGAATCATCGTAATCGAACCATCGCGACCATGAATTCTGCCCGCTCGTTCGTAAATCGTTGCAAGGTCGGTATATAAATATCCGGGATAGCCTCGTCGTCCTGGGATTTCCTTTCTTGCTGCGGAAACCTCACGCAATGCCTCGCAATAGTTTGTCATATCGGTTAGAATAACAAGTATGTGCATATTTTTCTCGAATGCGAGATATTCAGCGGTTGTCAGTGCCATTCGTGGAGTCGAGATGCGCTCGATAGCGGGGTCATCGGCGAGATTTAGGAAAAGCACAGTTCGCTCGATTGCACCAGTTTTACGGAACTCATCCTGAAAAAATTGCGCTTCCTCGAATGTTATACCCATCGCACCGAATACTACAGCGAATTGTTCACCGGTGATAACTTTTGCCTGTCTTGCGATTTGAGCGGCAAGTCGATTGTGGGGCAATCCAGAACCTGAAAATATCGGTAATTTCTGCCCTCGAACTAATGTATTTAATCCATCGATTGCGGAAATTCCAGTTTGGATGAACTCGCGCGGGAATTCTCTTGCATAGGGATTTATTGGCGAACCGTTGATTTCTCGTTTATCCTCGGCGATAATTTCGGGACCGCCATCTATTGGATTGCCCATTCCATCAAAAACTCTACCGAGCATATCGAGCGATACGCCGATTTCGATACCCTTATCGAGAAACCTGATTCTCGAAAATTGAACATCGACACCCGCTGCACCCTCGAAAAGTTGAATTAGAGCTTTATCGTGGTCGACCTCGAGCACTTTTCCACGCCGATGCGAACCATCGGGCAAAGTTATTTGCGTAAGTTCTTCATAGGTCGCGCCCTCGACACCCTCAACAAGAAGCAATGGGCCCGCTACTTCGATAATCGTGGTATATTCTTTGAACATTAAATTCTCCTAAATTCATTTATTGGAGAATACAGAAATTGTCTTTTTCCCGAATCGATTTTGCCCAAATTTCACAATTCCATCGATGAGAGCGAAAAGAGTGTAATCTCTGCCTCTTCCAACATTTTCACCTGCGTGGAATTTAGTTCCTCGTTGACGAACTAAAATATTTCCTGCGCGAACAGATTCTCCCGAAAATTTTTTCACACCGAGTCTTTTACCTATGCTATCCTTGCTATTGCGAGAACTTCCTGCACCTTTCTTATGCGCCATTTTTACCTCCTGCTATCTTTGAATTAGAAAAAATATATCATCTGTTTTTTTGCGCAAGTATTTTTTAAATATTTTCCAAAAGAATTATCGACTAATCGAAAATGAATTCTATACCGTCGAACATTTTACAATAGGAACTATTTTGTTAGTAAAGTTTTGGTTATCAATTATTTTGAATTAATTAGAAAATATCGATATAAAAAGAATCAAAAATAATGAATAGATTATTTGAAAAATTGCTGTCCGATATTTTGAATATTTGCCGATCGAATACGGTGAAAGATAAAAAATTAGACAGTATATGCAAAATTCTTATGGATAAAGTCCCACATTACGATTGGGTTGGATTTTATTTCGCTCGAGTGGAAGAAAAAATGTTGATTCTCGAAACTTTTGCGGGCGAACCGACCGAGCATATAAAAATACATTATGGCAACGGAATTTGCGGTCAATCCGCTGAAACTGAAAAAATGTTTGTAATCGACGATATTAGCAAAGAAACAAATTATCTTTGCTGCAGTATAAATGTGAAATCGGAAATTGTTATACCGATATTCAAAAACAATAAATTCATCGCAGAACTCGATATAGATTCGTATTCTATTGCACCATTTACTGACGATGATAAAATTTTTCTCGAAATAGTATGTGAATATGTCGCAAAAATACTCTAAAACCGCTGTAAAAAAGTTGAAAACCGATTATATCGCATCGAAGGATAAAATTATCCAAAGACTCGATGAATTCGCAAAAATATGGGAAAGTCGTGATGATAGAAATATTTTTGCCGAGATGATATTTTGCCTGCTGACACCGCAATCGAAGGCGGTTGCGTGCTGGCAATCGGTCGAGGAAATATTTAAGAACGATGATTTATCCAATCTCGAACAAGATTCTATTTTGAAATGCCTCACAGGTGTTCGGTTCAAATATACCAAGTCGAAACGAATTATCGATGCAATCGAAAAATTTTATTCGAGAAATTCGATAGTCGAAATTTTGCAGCGCTTCGACGACCCATATCTTGCAAGGGAATGGTTTGTGGAAAATGTTAATGGTTTCGGCTATAAGGAGGCGAGTCATTTTCTGCGAAATATCGGCTGGGGCAAAAATATTGCGATTTTAGATAGACATATTTTGAAAACTCTTTTCGCAATCGCTATAATAGATGAAATACCCCGTTCGATGAACAGGAAAAAATATCTATCTATCGAGAAAAAAATGCAAAATTTTTCCAAATATGTGAAAATCCCGATGGACTATCTCGATTTATTATTTTGGGCGAAACAAACGGGAAAAATATTCAAGTAAAAATGCAAATAATCATTTATTTTATTATATGGGATTACTTAAAGAAATATGGATACTTCTGACAGATATGGCGCCATATCTATTGTTTGGATTTGGTATAGCAGGGTTTCTGCATATCGTTTTTCCTCGGGATACTATATATAAACATCTTTCAAATCGGAATATTTATTCTGTTATAAAGGCGGCATTATTCGGAGTTCCACTTCCACTATGTTCCTGCGGAGTTATTCCAGTTGCGGCGCATATTCGCAAATCCGGTGCTGGAAAGGGTGCAACATTATCGTTTTTAATTTCGACTCCCACAAGCGGAATAGATTCGATTTTTGCGACATATTCGCTTCTCGGACCGATTTTCGCAATTTTCCGACCAATTGCTGCATTTATATCGGGAATCGTTGCTGGAATTTTTGCAAATAATCTTCCCGATGAACAAAATCGCATTCACGAGGACGATAAATTCTCCTGCAATATATGCGATAATGATGAACCTCACACACACTCATTCGGCGAGAAAATCTCGAAAATGTTCAGCTACGGCTATTTCGAACTGGTCGAGGATATAGCGAAATGGCTGGTTATCGGGATTATCACGGGCGGACTTATATCGTTTTTTATCCCTAATAATTTTATCGGCACATATCTTGGAAACCCTCTTATAGCATATCCGATTATGCTCGCTATATCGATACCGATGTATGTGTGTGCGACAGGTTCGATTCCAATCGCTGCATCGCTGATAATGAAAGGTATGACACCCGGTGCGGGATTGATTTTTCTAATCGGCGGTCCCGCTACGAATACCGCAACAATATCGTTTGTCGGTGGAAAACTTGGCAAAAAAGTGCTCGTGATATATCTTGCTACAATAACTATAGCTTCGGTTGTATTCGGAATTCTGCTCGATTTCATTTGGCTGAAATTCGCTGGCGAAACGATGTTTTTAACAGGAAAAATGCAAATGCTACCCACTTGGTTAAAATCTGCATCGGTGGTTATTTTGCTTGTGTTGATTGTTAAAGCATTTTATGCAAAATATTCGAATAAACAGGAGGTTTCAGGAATGGGTAAAATATTTTCTGTGCCAGATATGTCTTGCCAGCACTGTGTAAAAACTATCGATTCGGCACTGCGCAAAATCGATGGCGTTGTCGATGTGATTATCGACCTTTCCACAAAAAAAGTCGAGGTCGATGGCAATGTCGATAATGATACGATAATGAATGCTATCATAAATGCCGGTTACACTCCGGAAAAATTAGATGACTGATTTTATTTTAGGATAAATAAAATTCACGACTTTTATTAGATATTTGTTGACAAAATTCCACCGTGTCGCTAAATAATATTATAAAATATTATAGGTATTTAGGGGTGATGTAGATGTCAGTGGAAGCGAAATTTTGGAAACCGCTCGAAAACGGTGAAGTTCAATGTGAATTGTGTCCTCATTTTTGCCGATTAAAACCTGGCAAAGCAGGTATTTGCAGAATCAGACGGAATATAAATGGCAAACTTATCGCGACAGGTTATGGAGAAACCACAAGTATCGCAATGGACCCTATCGAGAAAAAACCGTTATTTCATTTCAAACCTGGGAATTATGTTCTATCGGTCGCTCCAAATGGATGCAATTTCCATTGCGATTGGTGTCAAAATTGGGAAATATCGCAGTCTAAAGTTCCGACACAGCATTTAACATCCGACCTGCTTGTAACTATTGCATTGAGAGAACGAGCGGCAGGAATCGCATTCACATATACCGAGCCACTAATTTGGTTCGAGTATATTATCGATGTGGCTAAAATAGGCCGTCCTAAGGGAGTTTCTATGCTCGCTATAACTAATGGATATATCGAGCCAGAACCTTTGGATGAACTTTTGCCTCATATCGATGCTATGAATATCGACCTGAAATCTATGAATCCAGAAGCATATCGTAAATTCACTGGCGGGAAACTGGAATCTGTGCTTGAAACTATTAAGCAATCAGCGAAAAAAACTCACATCGAAATTACTTTCCTAATGATTCCTACTCTCAACGATACCGAAAAGGAAATTCGCAAGTTGGTAGATTTTGTCGAAAGTGTAAATCCAAAAATTCCACTTCACCTTTCAAGATATTATCCTTCATATAAATTTAATGTGCCGCCGACTTCACCTGAAATTCTTATAAATGCATATAATATTGCGAAAGAAAAATTGTCCTATGTATATATCGGGAATTTGCCTATTCACGATGCCGAAAATACTTATTGCCCCGAATGCAATAATTTATTAATTGAACGAAGAGGATTTACTTCGGCTGCTCGGGGAATTACCGACGATGGCAAATGTTCGAAATGCGGTGCGAAAGTAGATTTTGTTTTATGAAAATTTGTTATATTTTAAAATTATTTATTTTGTCATTAGCGATTGTTTCGACTATTGGATGTGGTCCCAAAGAACATAATCCATATCCAAAATGTTTGAATTTCGGGATTAGCAATGTTAGGCGGAATATATCTTTGCGATTATCTGTCGATGTTCCCAGACAACCTCTCGATGGTGTCGGTGATGAGACAGTGAAACTTATCCAATTGCCGGCGGGAAATTCTGTATCGGGAACAGTGCTATACGGTGGCGAAAGAATCGTTTTCATTCCAGATAATCCACTTGAAGACTCCACAGAATATAGATTTGAAGTTTTAGATGGTATTACCGATGCCTCGGGAAAACTGATGGAAACAATTTCGCAGGAATTCATAACGGGAAGTGTTCTTCAAGTATATTATGTCGACCTTCTGCGAAACTACGATTCGACTCTCGACGAGGTTTATTCACTCGCTATTTATTTCTCCGAGGGTGTAAATCCCGATAATCTCATCTTCGGCGAGGGCAATATCACAATATATGACGATATGAGTATCGCACAATTTTTCAGTTTGACATATTACGATGAGGTTGCACTCGCAGTGCTAAATTTTTCCTATCCGTTGGAAATGGATAAGCAATATACTATTCGAGTCGGTCCATATATTTATTCATCCGCCGATGGCGAGATGCTCGATGGCGACCGCGATGGCGCGACTGTCGATTGTGATGCATTCGAGGTCAGGTTCACATATAATAAATCACTTAGCGAAGGCATTACAGTCGGCGATAGTCTTACTTTCGCTCAGCCATATATCGAATCGAATTCGAGATGTTTTCTATGGGAATTCGATTGAAGTAATTCGTTTCGGTTTATTTTTTGGCAAAATACGATATTTTAGTTTAACATTCAAATTTATCACTTCTTTTTGGCACATACCGTAAAACTACCGTCGAAATTATCTCTGTGAGGATATGTTCTAACTCCCAAACTATCCGATTCGATAAATTTCGATAAAATGTATGAACTAATCGGTGTAAATTTCATCCCTAACCGTTGAATTGTGCGGATAGCACCTCGATTTTCCTCCGGTTCAGTAGTGCAGGTTGTGAAAATCAAAGTCCCGCCGTCTTTTAATATCGTATATGCGCTTCGAATTATTTTCGATTGGATTTTCGCCAACCTTTTTATATCCTCGATTTTCCTGAACCATCGAATTTCTGGATGTCTTCTGATTACACCGAATGACGAACAGGGCGCATCGATGAAAATTTTATCGAATGTTCTCGGCATAAATGGCATCGTTCGAGCATCGAATGTGATAATCGCAGGAGTTGGATGTTTTAACCTTTTTAAATTTTGTAAAATCGACAGGTTTCTTCGATATGAGATGTCACCCGCAAAAAAATTTTCGGTTTTCCCTACGAGTTTTTCGATGATATGTGTTGTTTTTCCACCGGGAGCGGCGCCGATTTCGAGAATTTTTTCATCGCTGTGCGGGTCGAGTAGAATAATCGGAATAGCAAACGCCGCATCCTGAACGGAAACATATCCGTCTCGAAATGGTGCAAAATCATTCGGTGAAATCTTTTCATCGAGATTGAAAAATTCATCGAATTGGGTATCGGAATATTTTATTCCATTTTCTGCAAGCGATTTTTTCAATTCGGCTATCGAAATTCGCAATGTATTTATCCTAAATGTTTTTGGCGGCGGTAAATTGTTCGCCGAAAGCAATTTTTCCACTATTTCTTTGCCATATCTTTCGAGCCATCGCTCGACGAGCCAAACAGGATGCGAATATTTCACCGATAGATAATCGAGTGTATTTTCCGGCAATTTTATACATTTCCATTTCCTAATGAAATTTCGCAGAACCGCATTTACAAGAGCGATTTCGCGCTCCTTTGCATCGAATGAGCGAACAGACTCGACAGTCGAATCGACCGCAGCATAATCCGGAATATTTGTGAATGCTATCTGATACGCACCTATACGCAGTGCATTCGTCCCGATTTTCGATGGGAATTTACCCGATTTCAACAATTTTATCAGGATATAATCGAGAAAGGATAAATTTTTCAATACACCAAAAACAATCTGGCTTAAAAGAGATTTATCTCTTCCTCGAATATTTTTCTTATTTGAAATGAAATTTATCGATATGCCGGCATTTTGATTATTTTCCAAAATTTCGGATAGTGCATCGATTGCACCGATTCTAATTTCAATCGCTTTCGATGGATTTTTGTTTCTCATTATTATTCTCATCGGGATTTATGATTCCAGCCGAAACCACTATTTTCATAGCTTCCTCGAAAGGTATATCGAGTCTTATAAATTCACTTTCATCTGCAAAAATTAAGAAACCCGATGTGGGATTTGGAGTTGTGGGAACGAAAATCGGGTATGTTAGTTTGCCTGCAATGTTTATCGGTTTCGGCGATGATAAAAAAGCGATTACCCAGATACCTTTGCGTGGATATTCTATAAGAACACTTCCGTGAAAAACGATACTTTTCCTGATTTTCAATAGTTCTTGAAGTTGTTTTACTGTCAAATAGACTGTTTTTACAAATGGTAATTTTGTAAAAATCGAATCTGAAATTTTAAATAATTTTCTGCCGATATATGAAGATGTTAAAAATCCCGCAATCATAATAAGCAGAACCAACGCAATGAAACCGAGTCCTGGAATTTCTATTCCGAGCCATAATTTGAAAAGTCCACCCAATATTCCATCTATTTTCACAAAAATAAAACCGAACACAAAAAAAGTTATCAATGCAGGTGCGGTTACCAACAAACCTGTGATGAAATATCTTTTTAGAATCTGTAATAAAGTTTTCTTTTCCATATTATTTCATACTGTTTTTAAAAATATTTTTCGATGAATCCTCATCGGTGAACACAAACACAATTTCGTTATCCTTAACCATCCCATATTTTGTCCTTGCAACTTGCTCGATATAAAAAGTATCCGATGTAACTTTGTTTATTTTTTGTGAAAGTAAGTTCGACCGTTTTTCCTCCCGTTCCACAAGCATTTTAAGATTATTTTTATATTTATTGGAACGAATCATCGCAAAAATACCGAGATTCCCGCCGACAAAAAACCAAAATAATATCGATGCAGCAATTACCACTAAAATTTTTTTCATCGTTCGTTGAAATGCCATTCGTTTAATTTGAATTTTTTCTTTGTCCTTATGCCGTAGATTTCTATGTATATTGTTCACAATTTTCTCCTATTCAAAGTTCCATTTGAATTTCGGCGACCATGCTGGCGATTCGTTATTAGCAATCGAATTCGTTATTCTTCGCAGACGAGTGCCATCCCAGAGCATTTCATAAAGTTGGTATCGTCCGAGTCTATTCGAGCAAAATACTATATGATAGCCATCGGGTGCCCAGTCGGGATGTTCGTTTTGCCCTATCGATGTTAAATATGTCAAATGTTCGCCGGCGACATCGATAATTGCGATATTGAACTGTCCTTGTGCTCTCGATGCATAAGCGATAATATCGCCTCGCGGTGACCACGAGGGCTGGTCGTTGAAATTGCCCTCGAATGTCAATCTGCGGACATTCGCTCCCTCGTCGTCCATAATATATATCTGCGGTGAACCCGACCTATCCGAGCAAAATGCTATATTCCTGCCATTAGGCGACCAGCTCGGAGAGGTATCTATCGCACGGTTGAATGTCAATCGTTGAATCGATTTCGTTCTGACATCCATAACATAAATTTCCGAATTGCCATCTTTAGTGGAAACGAAAGCGACTTTCCTGCCATCGGGCGACCACGATGCCGATACATTCAATCCATTGAAATCCGATATAACGCTTTGCTGTTTTTTCATCGAATCGTATATATATAAATTCGCATTGCTATTCGAAAACGATGTGAAAGAAATCGAAAAGCCATCGGGAGACCAGTCGGGTGTGAACGAAATCGAATTGTTATATGTAAATCGGTTCACATAGAAACCATCGTAATCGCAGGTGTATAGTTCCTTATGTCCCGTGCGGTTCGATATGAAAGCGATTTGTGTTTGAGCGATACCCTCCTCGCCGGTGAGTGCCTTAACGACATCGTCTGATATTGCGTGAGCGATTCTTCGGATTTGTCGTGGCTTTTCCGTGAGTTTCCTTCGATACATTCTTTTGGATGAACTCACCGAATACAATCTTGCATCGACCTTAAGATTAGCACCCGAAACCTTGAAAGAACCTATTATTATCGCTTGAACACCGATACTCATCCATTGAAATGGATTTATATCGGTTTCGCTGTGAATTTGTTGCGGGAAATATTGAGTGTCTAAAACGGTGAAAAATGGTGAAAATGTCAAATCGGATGTTATCACTTCCACTATTTTCTCGCCTATTCCAATGTCGTCGGCGGTAGGATTTTCGACCCGCGGAACGAATGGAATTACCGCTATTCTAATTTTTTCGGAGCCAGAATTGCTAATGGATAGCCATACATCCTGTGCATCGAGCGAACCGCTCATAAAAGTAAAGTAACATATTGCAATTAAATAAGTTATCCTCATAATCTGATATAAATTTTATGTTTATAATATAACTATAATAATAACATCGATATTTCCAAGTAATAAATTTGATTT
>JAGGZE010000034.1 GCA_021162205.1 bacterium | reverse complement strand
GCCAGCATTCATAAACGAACAGAAAGTAAATATTTTAATTACTGGTGGAATTGGATCGCGTGCAATAGATTTTTTTAACAATTTCGACATAAAAGTTATTTCCGGTATCAGCGGACGAATTGCCAATATCTTGAACGATTACATAAACGGTAAATATAATGAAGTATCGACACCAAAGACTTGTAAGGAGAAGTGAAAATGGCTAAAAATTGGTATCCGATAATCGATTATGATAAATGCACGGGTTGCTTCGAATGTGTGGAATTTTGTCCACATGGAGTTCTTGCAAAAAAAGATGGGAAAGCGAAAGTTGTCGATAAGGACGCCTGTGTAGAATTCTGTCGTGGTTGTCAGCGTGGATCCTGCGAATTCGATGCAATAACTTATTTCAATGAATAGGAGGTTTTTAAAATGGTTGAAAAATTAGATCCAAAATTCGCATACTGGCACGGTATCGAAAGAACAAAAATATCTTGGTATCCCACAGTAGATGAGGAGAAATGTATTGGATGCAAATTGTGTTTTGTTTCTTGCGGAAGAAATGTTTTCGATTTCGATTTTCAAAGGAATAAGGCAGTAGTCGCAAAGGCATATAACTGTCTTGTCGGTTGTTCTACCTGTGCCACAATTTGTCCTGTTAACGCTATTTCTTTCCCAGAAAAGGACTTAGTTCAGAAAATCGAGCGAGAAGAAAAGGTTCTTTCTAAAATAAAAAACAAGGCAAAGGAAAAAAAGTTAAAATTGGACTTAGAGAAAATTCGCAAGAAAGTTCTCGATACGCTTGCTAATTCCAAAATAAAAATGGAATATGAATTAGTCGGGCACGCACTCGAAAAGAAATTCATGGAAAAAGTCCACGATAGAATAAAAGATTGTAAGGTGGATATCATCGACATAAAAATCGAATCATCCTCTCTGAGAGGCTGTTGGGATTTTAAGGCACCATCTATCGTTAAATTCTCTCTTGTCTCGACAAAAATGGAGGATATTTCAGATTACATAACAGAAATTGATAAGGTAATAGGTGAATGTGGAATGATAATCGTTAAAAAAACATAAATAGCGAGTTTTCAAATTGTTAAAAATGGATTATTGCTGTGTGTGCCTTTTGAATTTGCTTTTCATTTCAGTGTGGATCTTGCGAATTCGATGCAATAACTTATTTCAATGAATAGGAGGTTTTTAAAATGGCGAAAAAAGGACTGTTACTGTGCGTGTGTCTTGGGACCTGTCCATCGTTTCAAAAAATGGATATTTTCGAGGTTCTAAATCGTGCCAGAAGAGAAAAATTAGTGGATTGGGTAGGCATTCATCCTCAACTTTGCTCTGATGATGGCGATGAATATTTTAAAACATTGCTTCAAGGTGCAGATGTCGATGAACTATATGTTGCCGGTTGCGACCCGAATATGCAGAGAAAAATGTTCCGAGATGCATTTGAAATGGCCGGCTTCCCAAGAAGTAATCATAAAGGTATAGAAATAAGAAACCTCGATACCGATGGTGCATATACTGTGATTAAGGAAAATATCGAAACTGGAATTTAAAATTAACTATTGTAATTATTGGTCAGGAATCAGGCTTATATGTCTTTTTATAGAACTCATCTGTCCATATATCTATTTTTGCTAAAAAATCATCGGGAATATTTTCGGGTTCGCCATCATAATTCCTGAACAATAGCGGCTCGAATAGTTCTTTCCCTTGAACATCGAAAAAATATTTGACTGGTAGAATCACACCATCGAAAACCTTTTTTCCACTCGAACCGGCGATACTTATCAATCCGCCGATACCATGTCTTTTAGGTTCGATTTTCAAAATATATCGTCTCGCCCAAAGTGCTTGAAATCTATCTATCATCGATTTAATCTGCCCCGGCAGCGAATAAAAATATACCGGTGTCGAAATTATTATAGCATCGGCATTCAAAAACTGCTCGTATAACGGTGTTAAATCGTCTTCGACAATGCACTCACCCATTTTTTGGCATTCGTTACATTCTGCGCATCCCGAAATATTTAAATCGAGAATATTTATCATCTCTACATTTGCACCGAGTGAATTCAATGTTTTCAAAGTGTATTCCAAAATTCTTTTGGAATTGCTATTTCGCCGTCCAGAACCGACTATACCGATGATATTTTTCATTTTCATCCTTTCTTATCGATGCGTTGTCGGTATTCTCTTATTTCTATGGTATGGAAAAAACATGTGACCTGCTGTCCAATTTAGAAACCGCATCGGATATTGTATCGCTTTCAGCAAAAATTTCGCCGACCTGTCTATCTCCTGTAGCAAGAACCCATTGCAACCTTGTCTTTCGTCTATAGTTTATTTGCATATATATATTCGAACGATTATCTATCATTTTCTTAACGATATTGAATCTTTTAATTAACTCTTTGTGCACCATCATATTAAAATATTCCCATTTAGTTCCTCGTTTGGGCACAAATGGATTTACCGATGCGATAATTTTTCTATTTGGGAATTCACCTGCAATTTTCACAATCTCATCGCCAATCGCACTAACATCGGATAATTCTTCATCGGGCAATCCTATTATATAATACAATTTTATTTCTTTCGCCGGTAATTTTTGAATTATCGAAATAATTTTGTCGATACTAAAATTTTTCCCGATTATTTTCTTGAATTTTTGCGAGCCGACCTCCGGCGCAATCGTCAAAGTCCGCTGTTTCGATAATTTCAAATTCTCGATTATATCGGAATTCAATCTATCCAATCGAAGCGACGATGTGAAAACATTTTGCCCAATATCGCGAAAATATTTAAGCAGTTCATTCAAATCGGGATAATCCGCGATAGCCGAGCCGACAAGACCGATTCTTGAAATTCTGCTGCCCCATCGAGATATGGATAAAATAATCGACTCGACCGAGAAATTTTGAAATGGATTGTAAATAACGGGTGTAGCGCAAAATGGACATCGGAATGGGCATCCTTGCTGGATTTGCACAAGAATCATATTAGGAAATGCTGCAAAACTCGACACAATCGCCGACGATGGAGGTGTGACCTCTTCAAAAGGTGTGGCCTCTGCATTCTGAATTTTATTCACAGAAATCGCTCGCTGCGGCGGGTTTTCCAATAACGATGGTATCCATACACCTTCGATTTTCGATAACTCTGCAAGTAAATCCTGCTTATCGACAATACCAGGTGGGTTTTCCGCTAAAATTTTAAATATTTTCTCGATATTAGAAATATTATCGCCGATAAAAATTGCATCGGCAATCGAGGCGAGTGGATATGGATTTATCATCGCTGCTGCTCCACCGATTATTAAAATTCTATCCTTTCGTTCGGTAGATTTCACAGAAATTCCCGATTTGCGTAAAAGCGATAGCAAATTTAAAAAATCGAGCTCGAACGATAACGATACCGCTATTATAGGGAAAAATGTAAGTGGTTCGCCAGTCTCCAATGATAATGGTTCGCTGCCGAAAAACCTTTGCGGGAAAAGTTGTGGAAATCGATGCATAATCTCGAAAATTTCTAAAAAACCCAAATTCGACATACCCGTTCGGTAATCGTTCGGGAACACTGCTGCTGCTCGAACTGCCCATTTTTTTGAATGAGCGGGCAGAAGCGAAATCTCCGATTTTAGAAATTTTTCCCGTGTAAAATATGCCATAGTGATAAAATACAAAATTACTATCGCTATGCCAATATGTTTTATAGGCAAATGAGCATAAGCTATTTTCAAGCTATTTTATAAAAAAATTCTTGAAAATCCAAAATAGTTATATATTTTATAGAAATAAATCGGAGGCACGATTATGCTCAAAAAAATAATTTATATAATAATTCTCGGTTCGACGATTCTGTGGGCGGATAATATCCTGATATATATGGACCCATCGCAGACAGACCATCTTAAAGCTTATGGCATAACTTACTGGTGTTTGCAAAAGGGCTATAATGTCGAATGGCTGCTGAATTACCGCGATGGTAGTTTTCTCGCTCCATATTCACCCGATATCGAGCAAATCTGCAAATTGCGCGGCGTAGCATACACCGTTGTCGATGGCAATACTGTGGCTCAAATTTATAATACTATCGAAAATGCCAATATGGAAGTCGTTCTTCTGGAAAAAGCGCCCAAAATCGGAGTCTATGTTCCGCCGACAAACGACCCGTGGGACGATGCTGTTCGGCTCGTGCTTCAATATGCTGAAATCCCTTATGAAACGCTTTGGGACCCCGAGGTTTTAATGGGAAAACTTTCCGAATACGATTGGATTCATCTTCACCACGAGGATTTCACAGGGCAGTATGGAAAATTTTACGGCTCGTATCGCAATGCACTGTGGTATCAAAAAACGGTTGCGATAAATCAGGAAACAGCGAGGAAACTCGGATTCAACAAAGTTCCCGAATTAAAAAAAGTTGTAGCGCGGAAAATCAAGGAATATGTAGCGGGCGGTGGATTTCTATTTGCGATGTGTTCGGCGACAGATTCTTACGACATCGCACTCGCCGCAGAAAATGCGGACATAGTCGATGTTCCATTCGATGGCGACCCGCCGGATCCGAACTGCCAACAAGAACTCGATTTCTCGAAGACATTGGCATTCACAAATTTCAAAATCATAACGGACCCGATGGTATATGAATTTTCCGATATCGATGTTAAACCCGATAGGACATCACGCATAATAAATGGTGACGACCGATATTTTTCGCTGTTCGATTTCTCAGCGAAATACGACCCTGTCCCGACTATGCTCGTGCAGGACCATACATCTGTGATACCGGATTTTCTCGGTCAGACAACTGCATTTGCTGGCAATACTGTCAAGAAAAATATAATAATTCTCGGTCGATACGAGGGCATCGATGTTGTAAAATATATTCACGGGAGTTTCGGTAAGGGAACATTTACATTTTTCGCAGGGCACGACCCCGAGGATTACGCTCATTATATCGGCGACCCACAAACGGATGTGTCGCTGCACAAAAATTCACCTGGATATAGATTGATACTTAACAATGTTCTATTTCCTGCGGCACAAAAAAAGGAGAAAAAAACTTGATGGCAAAATTTTTGAGAACATCGACTTTCGCACTATTTTTCGCTATTATGATTTTTCAGGGCTGTTCAGATAACGAAGTATCGAATACATCGAAGACTAAACCGCAAAGTCTTTCTACTACTGAAAAGGTTAAAGTGAAATTCACGGAAAGTGGGAACTTGCAAGCTATTCTCTATTCCGATAGTCTTGTCGATAGAGAGAAAAACACATGGGGCTGGAATATCGATGTCGATTTTTTCACAGGTGACGATACGATATCCGATGGCGGCATGCTTGCAGATTCGGGTTTTGTTCTCGATGGTCGCGGCACAAAACGGCGTCAGGTATTGGTTTTTGGCAATGTTCATCTTACTGCACCCGATGGCACCGAGCTTTTCGCCGACTCACTGCGATGGAATCCAAAAACACAGCAAATCGAAAGCGGCTCTAAAGTCAAAGTGGTTAAGGGAAAAGAAATTATTCACGGTATCGGTTTCAAATCAGACCCGAATTTCAAACATATAAAAATTATAAATGTCAGCGGAAGAATCGAAGAATGAATGAAACAGAAAAAAACAAAGTCGAATCGAAATCGACTTTTGCACTTGCGGCGCGCGGACTCGTCAAACACTATGGCAAAAATGTTGCTGTCGCGGGAATCGATTTGAATGTCGAATCCGGCGAAATAGTTGGACTGCTCGGTCCAAATGGCGCAGGCAAAACCACATCGTTCTATATGATGATGGGACTCATCCGTCCGAATGCAGGCAAAGTATTCATCGGCGATAACGATGTTACGAAAAAACCTATGTATGAACGCGCTAAAATGGGGATGTCGTATCTTCCGCAGGAACCGTCGGTATTTCGCACACTGACTGTCGAGGAAAATCTTTGGGCGATACTCGAATTTATGCCGCTCACAAAAAAAGAGCGCAGTAAAAAATTGGAGCGCTTGCTCGATGAATTGGATATCGCTCGATTGCGAAAACAAAAAGCATTTACGCTATCCGGCGGTGAGCGAAGACGAGTCGAAGTGGCTCGAGCACTTTGCACAAACCCGAAATTCCTTTTGCTCGATGAGCCATTTGCAGGTATCGACCCGATTGTTGTCGGCGAACTGCAAAAACTAATCGGGGGACTTCGCGAAAAAGGTATCGGTATCCTAATCACCGACCACAATGTCCGCGAGGTTTTATCGATTGTCGATAGAGGGTATATCATTTTCGAGGGCAAAATCTTAATCGAGGGCAATTCCCAATTTTTACTCGAAGACCCGAAAGCTCGCGAAATATATCTCGGCGAAAAATTCAAGATGTGACGATAATTGAAGCAAAAACCGACTTATAGAGATTATTTCTATAAATAGTGAATATGAAAACTTTCATAGATAATTCGCGTAAATGGGCTGATGGTCGTTTCCCGGTCATTCGACTTTTACTTCTTATATACTTAGCTTATGTTGGAATCCATCATCTTGGAAATCCTATTTATTCAAGTTGGTTCGGCGGATTAAATCTCGGAATTCACGAATTGGGACATATCGTTTTCACATTTTGCGGACGATTTATTATGATGGCTGGTGGCTCGATATTACAATGCCTCGTGCCGATTATATCTATTTTTATGTTCTATCGGCAACGCGACTTTTTTGCGATAGCGATTTCATTCGGATGGCTCTCGACAAATCTATTCTATGTGGCAACATATATCGCAGATTCACGGTCGATGAGTCTGCCGCTTGTTTCCCCATTCGGAAGCGAACCCGTTCACGATTGGAACTATCTTCTCGGAAAAATGGGCATGCTGAATTATGACGCGACAATCGCCTCATTAGTCAGATTCGCAGCGGTTATCTCTATGCTTATATGCCTAATATACGGCGGATGGTTGGTATGGTGTATGTTGAAATCCTTCAAATCGGACTACAGTATTGAAAGAAAATAAATTTCTTCGACCGATTATTTTATTTGCTATTTCAAACTTTTCTATTATAAATATCCTCAAATTAAATCGAGACAAATATTATGAAATATGATATAAGCAAAATCAGGAATATCGGGATAGCGGCGCATATCGATGCGGGCAAAACCACTACTACCGAGCGAATTCTCTATTATGTCGGGAAAATCCACAGGATCGGCGAGGTCGATTATGGCACTGCTCAAATGGATTGGATGGAACAGGAAAAAGAGCGCGGTATTACTATTACCGCCGCTGCGACCACATTTTTCTGGAACGATTATCAGATAAATCTAATCGATACTCCCGGACATGTCGATTTCACTGTCGAGGTCGAACGCTCTCTGCGCGCTTTGGATAGCGCTGTCATCGTGATTTGCGCTGTCAGCGGTGTCGAACCGCAAACTGAAACGATTTGGCGGCAAGCGAATAATTATAATATCCCGCGAATCGTATTTGTGAACAAAATGGATAGAATGGGAGCGGATTTCGAGCGCGCTGTTCAGATGCTCGAAGACAATTTAAATGCGAAGGCAGTTCCGATAAATATTCCAATCGGTGAGGAAGAAAATTTCCGAGGCATTATCGATTTGATTTCGATGAAAGCTTTAATCTGGAATGATGAAAGTTTCGGCGCCGAATTCGACACATTGCCTATACCCGATGAACTACTCGACGATGCAAAATTCGCGCGGGAACATCTTCTCGAATCTATCGCCGAATACGATGATGAATTGCTGGAATGTTTTCTCGAGGAAAAAACTCCCGAACCCGAACTTATAATGCGGGCAATCCGCGAAGGGACTATTCATCATAATTTTGTTCCTGTGTTTGCCGGTTCGGCATTGAAAAATAAGGGTGTTCAACCGCTTCTCGATGCCATAGTCGATATCCTTCCAGCACCGCTCGATATTCCGCCTGTGAAAGGAACTCATCCGAAAACAGGTGATATTATCGAGCGGAAACCCGATAGCGATACACCATTTTCGGCACTCGCATTCAAAATTGCCACCGACCCCTATGTCGATAGACTTACATACACGAGAATATATTCAGGGATGATGAAAGTCGGCGGGCAGTATCTCAATCCACGCACCGAGAAAAAGGAACGAATCCAAAAAATATTCCGAATGCATGCGAATAAGCGAGTGGAACTTAAAAAAAGTTTCGCCGGCGATGTGGTTGCTATCGCTGGATTGCGCACAATATCGACAGGCGATACACTTTGCGATATTCATAAACCGATTGCATTCGAATCTATGGAATTTCCTGAATCGGTTATATTTGTGGCTATCGAGGCAAAATCCAAAGCCGATGAGGAAAAATTATATAAAACATTTCAACGGCTCGAGGATGAAGACCCGACTTTTCATCATCGTATCGACCCTGAAACAGGGCAGACAATCATTTCGGGTATGGGCGAACTTCATCTCGAAATCCTTGTGGATAGAATGGTCAGGGAATTCGATGTCGAGGTTAATGTCGGCAAACCGCAGGTAGCATACCGCGAAACCGTTATATCGTCGGCTCGCTCGAAATACACACTCGATAAAATGCTCGGCAATAAGCATCTATACGCCGTTGTCGAGGTCGAGGTCGAACCGAATGACAAGGGTTCGGGGCTTGTTGTCGAAGATTCGTTTTCATCGGATATCGAAATTCCGCGGGAATTTCGCGATGCCGCAAAACGAGGGATATTATCCACTAAGGACAGCGGACCTATCGCGGGCTACCCATTGATGGATATGCTTGCGAAAATCACATATATCGAGTTCGAGGAGGAGCATTCGACCGAAATGGCATTCGAGATGGCGGCATCGCAGGCATTTTCGCAATCTGTTCGTGATGCCGACCCTGTTTTGCTCGAACCCGTGATGAAAATCGAGGTCATCGTTCCCGAGCAAAATCTCGGCGATGTTATGGGAGACCTTTCATCACGAGGCGCCGAACTGCAAGGTATCGACCACCGCAGCGATGGCGAGATTATAAATGCGATTGTGCCACTTTCGGAAATGTTTGGATATACCACATCGCTTCGCTCATCTACTCAGGGCAGAGGATTTTTCACGATGCAATTCTCTCACTATCGAAGACTTCCCAAATCGAAAGAGCAAAAACTTTTAATGAAAATAAAAGGATATTAAAATATCGAATAATTTGCGAGTTTCGTGAAATTTCATCCCTGAATTGTCTTGACATTCCTTAAATTATTTTTATTTTCCTTTTCGGGGGTAAAATAGATGAACCACTTGCAAATTCAAATATCATCGCAAATAAACCTGACAGTGTTTGCACCGCACCATTTCACTAATGAATATCTGTCGCCGAAGTTTCCTCCCCACCCTCTGTCCCTCTCCCGTGGGGAGAGGGAAGCAAAATTCCTTCTCCCACCGGGAGAAGGTGGATTGCGACGAAGTCGCAAGACAGATGAGGGGAATTAAGGAAGTGGAAAAGAAAAAAAGAAAATAAATAAGATGAGGGAAAGGAAAAATAAAGATGCCAACGTATATCAAAAAAATAGAGATAAAACATTTTAGATCAATTTATGAGTTAGAAATCAAAAACATTGGTTCACAAAGGGTCATAACTGGTTCAAATGATGTTGGTAAGTCAAACATATTGAGAGCACTGAATTTATTCTTTAATGGTGAAATTGAACCGGGAATACCGCTTGTCTTTGAGCGTGACTTCAATATTACAGAGAAAGAAAGAATCAAAGAAAGAAAAAAAGTTAAACAAAGTATTTCGATAAAGTTAACTGTTGAACCTCCAAAAACTTTTAAATCCTTAGGGAAAAAGCGTGTCCAAATAAGAAAAACGTGGTATAGAGATGGTTTTAAAGAAGAATATTTTTTGAATAGAAGAAGAGTGTTGGAAACTGCTCGTGGTGAGCGTATGACAATTTCAAAATTAAAAAATAAAATGATATTTGAATATGTTCCAGCTTTGAG
>JAGGZE010000117.1 GCA_021162205.1 bacterium | reverse complement strand
AATAAACCCCATTCGAGTGATGCAACTCGACACTATTTTAGCGATTGCAAATTAAAAAATATCGAATATATTTGAAAATATGAAAAATATTTGCAAAATAATATTTCTTTTCGGATTACTTGTTAGTCTTGCTTTCGCTCAACGGAAACTTGTGAATATCGAGGTAGTCGGGAACACTAAAATCGGCGAATGGGAATTGCTATCCGCTTTGACAATCGATAAACCGAAATGGTATGATGGAATATTCGGCAGCTATCCTTCAGTCGAATATAAAAAAATGCGGGATAATCTTTCTGTTATCGAGGCGATGTATCGAAATATCGGTTATTTGGGTGTGAAAACTAAACTTAAGTTGACTCCCCTTCCAGATGATACTATGAAAATTATCGCTTATGTTTTAATAAACGAGGGCAAACTATTCCGAATAAATTCGATAGATATCGATTTGCCATCACAATTCGATAAAGACAGTGCCTTCGCTGTTTTAGAAATGAAAATGGGCGATATTTTTTCACCTTATAGAACTGATGATTCCAAAAGCAAATTATGGCGATGGATTGCCGACAGGGGCTATCCTTACGCTGTTGTGAATTTGAATTGGACTGCCGATACTGTGGATACGCCGATTGTAGATATTAAATTCTCTGTCGATTGCGGGAAAAAAGTCCATTTCGGTAGAATTTATTATAAAGGACTTCGCAATACCAAGAAGTTTTTACTAAAACGAGAACTCGGGATAAAACAGGGCGATTTATATTCGTTTTCCACAATCGAAACAAGTAAAGAGGAACTATATTCCACAGGGCTTTTCCGAATAATATCTATCGAACTCGCCGATACTTTCACTTACCCCGAAACAGTCGATGTAATCGTGAATGTTATGGAGAACAGGCGTGGCTGGTATGGATTTTCATTAAATTTCGGTGCGAGCAAGGAATACGATTTCACAACCGAATTTGTCGGCGAATGGGGACATCGCAATATTTGGGGCAATGGGCAAAGTGTTTCATTAAAAGCATCTGCGCAAACCGAGATGATAAGTAAATGGCAATTCATCTCGCATCGCTATGAAATGCAGTTCACAGAACCGTGGACTTTTTCTAAAAAATTGCCATCGATATTGACACTTTATTTCGAACCCGGTGTTAAAACCGCACAATATCCATACCGAGTTCAAAAATTTGGCGGGAATTTAAATTTAATCAAACGATTCGGTCCCATTTTGCATTCTATCGGTTTGACATATGAACGCGCCGATATATACGGTGTTTTAGAGGATGAAGCGGAAGAAATTAAGCAGGAACAGGGAATTTTTATTTCGCGAGAACTTAATTATACATATCAGCGCGATGTCAGAAATAATCCGCTTATGCCGACCGATGGCTCACTTATCAGGATGAGCACAGATTTTGTCGGTGGACCATTAGGCGGCGATGAACATTATCTTAAAGTCGATGTGCTTTGGGGAAGATATTTGCGTTTTCCGATATGGCATAATGCTATCTATGCAAACCGTTTCAAAATGGCGGTGATGGGAAATACCAAAAAAGGCACCGATATCAGCATTCATAACAGATTAGCCACAGGTGGAGCTAACTCCGTTCGCGGATTCGATGAATTATCGATTGGACCGCGCACAAACGACAGTATCAGAACAATGTTAGGCGGAAAAGTTTTATTCCTGTTCTCATCTGAAATCCGTTTCCCTATAATATGGAAATTCTGGGGGCATACATTTATCGACCTCGGACAGGTATGGTATGATTGGAAAGATGTGAACCCAAACGACATTCGAGCAAGCACCGGCGCAGGTTTAGCATTCATTACACCGGTCGGTCCACTGAGGTTCGATTACGCAGTCGTGCTATCGAAACATCCTTACGACCCGAAACAATTCTCGCACAAATGGCATATAACGCTGATGTATCCTTACTAAAATATACCGATTCTTGGACATTTTAGTCGATGAATTCGGTTTTTAATCGCAAAACTATTCATATTAGAATGAGACAATAAGGCGAGATGTAAAATCTTCGGTAAGCTATCACTCTGGAACAACCATATATATGAACTGGTCGCCGAGAGCTGCACCTGCATTTTCGGCATCTTTCTTATTGGCAAAATGTTCAGCGCGAACTCTATAAAGTAATTTCTCACCGATTTTTGTTTTTTGAATATATGGAGAAAGCCCGATATCTTCCAGTTTCAGCATCATTGTATTTGCACGAAGACTATCGGCAAAAGCACCGAACTGAAGAGTATAACCGCCCGTATGCGATGAATCGGCAGGTTTTTTAATATCGGTGAAATAATTCGCAATATATGGATAGTCGTTCACCGACGATGGTATCGAACCCGAAATTTTTGCAAGTCCAGCAGCGCTCCACGCTCGCAATCTCGGTCGGGTAATCTGCACAATATAAAATTTTGCAGAATCGGGTTCACCGAGAATTATGTTGCAAAATCCCATTAGCAAAAGTCTCGAATCGCCGCCGAAATCGGTGCGTTGAAAAAATGCCAATGCCTGATGATAAAGCCCTCGTGAATAATATAACCTTCCAAGCTCGAATAATGTTTGCGGAGTCTCGCTTTGACGAAGTTTTTCAGCAATTTGCTCGGCATTACGCATATCGCCGAGATATGTGCTTAACTGCGATGAATAACTCAGCTTATCCCAATACAACGAATACTGCGGTTCGGCACATAATAACGATGCGACTAAAAATATAGAAAAAATATAAATTCCTCCACGCATAAAATTTTCCCCCACTCGATTAAAGCTCTATCGATTATATCGAAAAATTGAAACTATTCCATTCATCGCATTTAGGGCAATGCCAAAGTGGAACATCGGATTCATATCCACAATTTTTGCAGACAAATTTGGACTCGCCGAATTTTGTCAATTGTTCATCGATAACTTTCTCGATGGATTGCAGACCATCGGTTTGGCACAAAAGTTTTATCTCGTAAATTGCGGCACCTACTGTTCTTTCAGGTGCTTGCTGAATAATTTTCAGTGCGGTATCGATTTTACCCATTTTTTCATAAATCTTTGCCAATCTCAATCTAATAAATTCCAATTCGGGAGAACTTTTGAGAATCTTTCTATAAAGCAATTTTGCATTATCGAATTCACCGAGTTCATAATAGGCACTTTCGATTTTGTCGAGCACAATCATAGCCTTTTTAGGGAAATTCGCAGTAATTTTTTCCCACCATTCGAGTGCATCTTTCAATTTGCCCTCGCTACTATAAGCATCGCCGAGCGAAACGATTGCGGGAAGACAGTTCGGGTCGAGTTTCAACGCATCCTTGAAAATAATTCTCGCCTTGTGCGGATTGTCATCGATAAATTCCTTGCCGATTTCGACTTTATAAAGAGCGAGTATTTCATTGCTGCCACCACCTTTGGAAAGCACATCGAAAGCATCGTTCCAGCGCCCCATTTTCTCGAGTATCTCAGCAGCGAAATCATAAGACCATTTATCACCATTAAGTGAAATAGTTCGATTTATATATTCCAGAGCTTTTTGAAAATTATTCTCCGCAAAAGCATCGAGAGCAAGCGATTTATATACACGGGCTTTCTGCGAAGATTTTATAAAAGCTCGCGACAATAGTGAAATATGAATCTTCTTCGCTTTATCGCTCTCACCATTCTGACGAAGTATATCGCCTAAAAGTGTGAACGCTATTATGTTCGATGTATCATTTGTAGCAGCCGAATGAAGATACTTTACCGCAGAATCGGTATCGTTCTCGATAATCGAAACCAAACCATCGATAAAATCCTCATTGCCGATTCGATAGCGAATCTTCAAACGATAAAAATACCAGCCCGCAATAATTATAACCGCAGCGAATATCAAAATTACAAATAATAGATTCCCGCTAATCATTTCCCCTCCTTTTTAATGTCGAGGTCGGCAAGCGGAATAGTCCTCAACTGCCCGAGTTCATTTTCCAACTGGTCGATTGTATGCTTAAATTTAGATATTTTCGCCCGAAGTCGAATCTCCTGAACACAAGCGATAATCAATGTCCAGAACATACCGAGTCCAAATGCCCAAACCATAAGAACATTTAATGTGGCATCGGGAATAATTGTCAAACCGAGCGAAACAATCCCGATTCTATGACCATGATTAAAACTTATAAACACAGCCATACAAATAATAAGTAAAATTAACATAAATAATACAAAAACACGCATATTCTCTCTCCTCCCACACCCCTTCGGGTGTTTTTTGTGCGTTGCGTTCCTTGTTCCACAAAAGCGGAACAATTCCCTGCAACGCCTGCTCAATCAAATAACATTTCAACACCCATTCGGGTGTTCTCTTCGCATTGCGCTTTTCTGAATCCCGACAAGTCGGGACATTCCCTGCAATGCCTGCTCAATCAAAATAAATTATAAACCAATTAAAAAGAACCGCTCGGGCGCAACATCTTGCGTCTTTACAGCAATTTTTGCGGTTTCTCGCTATCTTTTTTTATTCGTTTTGCTTTTTTTAGTGTTTCGCTGGTATCCGGTAAATCGGGACGAATACCTTTGAAATAATCCTCGATTGTAAAGATTTGAATTTTGGGATATGTTCGGGAAACTTCGGGCATTTGATAACGACCAGCGGAAGCCGCCTCAGATAACATTCCTTTTGTCGGCTCATTTAATGCGAGCAGAATACCCATCGCAGCATTTTCTCGCTCGACAACTCTTGCAAGGTCACGAACCATGCCGGGTGTATAGCCGCCGCCTTTTACCGAAACTATTATTGTATGCGGTTTATTATTTATATCTCGAAAATTCATAAAACCATCGATGCCTGAATCGCCACCGCCTGACGATTTAAAAGGTTGTCCGCCGAGTGTCGTAACAAACCACTGCTCGAATAGGAACTTGCCCTGACGAGTCGAAGCCATTTTCTTTGCACTTGCGACACTGTTTGGTATTCCTTCAATTTCAAATTTCACATCGGGAAAATGGTCTTTCATTCGTTTTTCGATAAGATTTATTGCGAGAATTGTAATATCGATTCCGAGCCATTTTCTTCCGAGCTTTTCAGCGGCGGCAACTGCTGTTCCGCAACCACAGAATGGGTCGAGAACTATATCGTCCTCGTTTGATGAGGCTTTTATAATTCTTTCAAGAAGTGCAATTGGTTTTTGAGTAGGATAGCCGAGACGCTCTTTTGACGATGGTCCTAAGGGCATTATATCATCCCATAAATTTCCAGTAATAACACCTTTTGAATCTGAAAGGTATTGTTTGTAGTAATAATATTTGCTTTCAGCTGTTTTTTTTAATTTATTTTCTTTTTTGAGTCTATTAAATGTTTCTTCTGAATATGTTTTTAGAACCTGCCACCTAAATTTCCCTTTTTCGTCACTATATTTAAACTTGTTCTCGATATATTTTTCTCTATATGGTCTGAAAAGTGGTTCAAAAAAATAATTGTTGGACTTCGAGTAAAAAAGTAAGACATCATACATACGGGGAAATGTTTTGGCTCTTGCTTTACTGCTACCTGTATCCGTTGTGCTCAACCATGTTATTTCGGCATGATAATTTTTCACACCAAAAATCTGGTCCATAATAATTTTTAAATAATGGCTCGCTGTCGGGTCGCAATGCAAATAAATGCTGCCGGTATCTTTTAAAACTCTTTTTAATTCTACCAATCTAATCGCCATCATAACAAGATATGCCATCATATCGGATGTTCCGAGTGCGACTCGAAAAGCCTCGAGTGTTCGATAAAGTTCAGCAGGATACGGCGGTTTTGATAATTCCCACATTGCCTCTGCCGTTTCATCGCTCCATTGCCAGGTATCGTCGAATGCCTCGATTTGAGACGGCGGATATTTGCCTTCCTTGTCCTTGAAAATCACATTATACGCCCGCTTTGAATTGAAAGGCGGGTCGAGATAAATTAAATCAACCGCTCCATTCGGGAACCAATCACGATTCCGAAGAATATCTAAATTGTCGCCGTAGTAAAGAGTGTTCATTTTCTTTCCTCATCTCATTCATTT
>JAGGZE010000177.1 GCA_021162205.1 bacterium | reverse complement strand
AGAAAAAGGTGACAATATGGAGGAACAATTAGAGAAAATCGAACTTGAAAGTTCAAAAAGCTATACCGCAGAAGATATTAAAGTTCTCGAGGGTCTCGAGGCTGTCCGCAAACGCCCTGCAATGTATATCGGTTCTACCGGACCCGAAGGACTTCACCATCTTCTATATGAGACAGTCGATAATGCAATAGACGAAGCTCTCGCAGGTTATTGCAAAAACACCGATATAACTATCCATCAGGATGGCAGTATTACGGTTATCGACGATGGCAGGGGAATTCCTGTGGATATTCATCCAGAACTCGGTATCCCTGCTGCCGAGGTTGTTATGACTAAACTTCACGCAGGTGGAAAGTTCGATAAGAAAACCTACAAGGTATCGGGTGGATTGCATGGAGTTGGAATTTCTGTTGTCAATGCACTTTCCGAAAATCTCGAAATGGAAATCTGGCGTGATGGTAATGTATATATTCAAAAATATAGTCGTGGTGTTCCATTGACACATCTTGAAAAAGAGGGAAAAACGAATCGTCGAGGCACTAAAATTACTTTTAAACCCGACCCTGAAATTTTTGAAATTTTAGATTTTTCATTCGATACAATTTCTGCAAGGTTACGCGAATTAGCATTTCTCAATCCGGGTATTAGAATTAAAATTGTCGATGAACGGGACGATAGAGATATCGAGTTCAAATACGATGGCGGAATCGTAGAATTTGTCCAGTATCTCAATCGAGGGAAGAAACCTGTTTTTGCTCCGCCTATTTTTATTACGGGGGAAAAAAATGGTATTTCAATCGATGTCGCAATTCAATACAATGACAGCTACAATGAAGTCGTTCTGCCATTTGCAAATAATATCCATACAGTCGATGGCGGAACGCATCTCGCAGGATTCCGCGCCGCACTTACTCGTTCGCTTGTGAATTATTCGTCATCGAAAAATATTTTAAAAAAAAGCGATTCGTTTACCGGTAACGATGCTCGCGAGGGATTGACAGCGGTGATTTCAGTAAAGGTTCCCGAGCCACAATTCGAGGGACAAACTAAAACTAAACTCGGAAATTCCGAGGTCAAAGGTGCCACCGAAACATTGCTCTATGAAGGGCTGTCGACCTGGTTCGAGGAACATCCCGTTTCATCGAAAGCGATAATAGAAAAAGCGCTTAGGGCGAGTCGCGCTCGTGAAGCGGCTCGTCAGGCGAGAGAACTTGTCCGTCGCAAAGGCGCACTCGATTCTGCAGCACTTCCAGGGAAACTCGCCGACTGCCAGACGAAAAATTCCGATGAAGCCGAACTTTTCATAGTCGAGGGCGATTCCGCAGGCGGTTCCGCTAAACAGGGCAGAAATAAAAGGTTTCAAGCTATTTTGCCTCTTCGAGGTAAAATCCTAAATGTCGAAAAAGCACGTATCGATAAAATGTTAAGAAATGCCGAAATTAGGTCTCTCGTCAAAGCCATCGGAACGGGAATCGACGAGGATATCGATATTACAAAATTGCGTTATGGAAAAATAATAATTATGACCGATGCCGATGTCGATGGAGCTCATATCAGAACACTACTGCTCACATTTTTCTTCAGACATATGACCCAGGTTCTTTCCGATGGTCATCTATATATCGCACAGCCGCCGCTTTACAAAGTCAGGGATGGCAAAAAAGAGCGATATATTAAGGATAATAAGGTTATGGATAAATATCTTATAAAAAATGGTTCGCAAGATGCGATATTAACCGATGGAGCTGGCGAAACAATCGAAGAAAATAAGTTAGTTGCATTTATCGGTGAACTTTCTCGAATCGAGAAAATTTTGAATTATTTCGCTCGTCATGGAAGTCCCCCAAAATTGCTCGAACTTGTAATCAAGCATAAAATCCGAACATTCGACGACCTCAAATCTCAAACCGATATTCTCGATAAACTGCATAATATTTCCGAGGATGCGAAAGAAATCGGTTTCACTATTAACTATTCGACAAAATATGACGAAGAGCATCTTTGCTTTGGCGGGAAACTCGAATTCGAGGGCGAGGGTTCGTTCGGATATTTAAATCTCGGATATTCCCTTGTCGATAATCCCGATTTCATAGAACTTGTTCAAAGACTCGCACCACTTACCGAAGACCATCCACTGCCTGTTTCATTGAATAAAAAAGGGAAAAATTGGCAATTTATCACATACACCGAACTGCTCGAAAAAATCCGCGAACTCGGAAGAGCGGGCAAATATATTCAGCGGTATAAGGGCTTGGGGGAGATGAATCCATCGCAACTATGGGAGACTACGATGGACCCCGAAAGTAGACGAATGCTTAATGTAAAAATCGAGGATGCCGCCGATGCCGATATGATTTTCTCTGTGTTGATGGGCACGCAGGTCGAACCACGCCGCGAATTCATCGAAAAGAATGCACTCAATGTCCGAAATCTCGATGTGTAAGTTTCCTCCGATGAAGCGGATGTGATTTGTTCATGAAAATTATTGTGATTTCAACAATGACGATAACCTCGGTTAAAAATATAATTGGGGGGTGATTATGATGAGAAGGATATGGCTTGGAATTGCTGTGGTGATTGCGTTTGCAGGGATTTGCTTCGCCAGTTATGCTATCGATACACTCTGGCAAACCGAGCTTTCATGCGATTCATTGCTTCGAGTTATCACACTTGCCGATGGCAGACAGTTTGTTACAGCCATTCAGGACAGTAACCTTCATGTGCTTTCCTGCGATGATGGCGCTTTGCTCTGGTCATTGGATATTTCTGATGCAATAGATTTCGGCATTTGCGATTTCAACCGCGATGGCACGGCGGATTTCTGGAAATTCAGAACTGGCACTATCGAAGTAAATGGACTTGATAGCTTCTTCTACACTGAAATCGATATCGATTCACTCTGGACCGATGCATTCGTCATTGATATGGATACAAGTAATTCAATAATTGCATTTAGAGCGGATTTAGGGAATACTCATATGGATGCAGATAGCTGTTTGAGCTATTTTGCAGTTATCTCTATTGATGGGGATACATTAATAAGTCAATTGTATTCTTTGGTTTATCTTCCTGAGTCACAACGCTATAATACATGTGAAATACTTACATCATTGGGAGCACATGACGGTATTGCTGCTTTCTTTATTAGAATCAATTGGGAATCATTAATGGAGATTTGGTTACCAGCAAATTACACTTATTTCAAGTATTTAAGTATTGATATTAGAGCGATGGAATTTAGCATTTACACTGCGTTTTCCTTTTGTAATTACGATGACATGGATGAATACCATCATTGTTCCCGCCGAAATGATCAACTTGTAAATCTTATAGCTAATTATCTTCCTGACTTATCATTCGTATCGAATGTCGATCATTATTACTATTGTAGTTATGAATATGCAACACCGCCAGTATACATTAATGAGCATTACAATATAATTAGAGAATTCGGAGACGACGGTGCTACATATCTTGAGGATTATCCAATTGCTCAAAAAGGAAAGTATCTTGTAGCATACAGCGATACATCATACCTTTTTCTTGATTCTCTATATTGTTATTTTGGTTCTATCGAGTTATTTTCGGATTCACTTCCAGCACAAATGCTGAGATTCAATTATTCCGTTATTCAGGATGGTCTGATAGCATGTTCCGATACATTTATCTATTCATTTCGGATAATTGGAAAGCAAATAGCGCAAGGCTGGAATCTTCTTTCCGTCCCATTCAACGATACACTTGCACTCGAGGATTTGTTCCCATTCTATATCTATCCCGCATGGGCGTGGGATAACGAGAGCAAAGCTTACAATATTATATATAGTGTAACATCGGGGGAGGCTTTTTATCTGTTTTCGCCGCTCGATACAGTTGTTGCAATCAACGGGACGAGAGAGGCGACAAGCATCACCGAAACACTTTATCGCGGGTGGAATATGCTCGGCGCGCCATTTGTCGCAGTGAATTGCTCGACTATAACTAGTTTGCCAGATGTTATCAGCGAGATTTTCGGTTTCGATGCCGAATCACAAAATTATAATATTGCGGATTTCATCCGACCCGGCTCTGGATACTGGCTATTTACAACCGATACACTCGAACTCGAAATACCGTAGCAGGCGTTCGCCTGTTTTCTTCGTATTGTTTCCCTGATTGCAAAGCAATCATTCCTTACAATGCCTGCTCGAGCAAATAACATTTCAACCATTTAAGAAGAGCCGAAAGCTCAAAAAGAACCGAAGGGTTCACCTATTCGGGTGTTTTCAGGGCGAATTTCGCAGAATACAATCCTGAAAAGTCTAAATTCCTTCCTCCAATCTCAAAAATTCGTCCTGAAAAGTGAAAGATTCCTTGTCGCAACCAATTTATCCGATGTCGTAACTCCAATATTTGCTGTCGCAGCCCTTTCATTCCTTGTTGCAACTCCTTCGTTCTTTGTCGAAATGCAAGATTCTTTGTCGGAGGCGCTTCGTTCCTTGTCGGAAGTCAGGGATTCTTTGTTGCAGCTCCGGGATTCTTTGCGGGAATGGAAGATTCGTTGTCGAAAGTCGAAGATTCATTGTCGTAAGTATAATATTCTATGTCGAAAGTCCAATATTCAGTGTCGAAAGTCGGGCGTTCTTGTTGGAGGGCAAGGAGTTAGCTGCTTTTGAGGGAAATGCGAAGGTGGGAGGGGGGGACAGACATATTGTAGGGGTTCAAAATTTTGAACCCCTACATTTTGAATCATCGCGTTTGAATCATCACATTTGAATCACCACATCATAGTTTGCGGAAATCCGGGTTTTCCATGTCAATATCCCAATTCTGCGGATTTGTACAAATGTATTGCCGGATTTGATTCATTTCATCTTCATCGCGGATGATGTGGTCGTAAAATCCCCGTTGCCACGAAAAATATCCGAAATCATTATTCCTGCACCACATCGTTACCGCCGATTTGTATGCACGGATTATCGAACCCAATGAATTGGGCACGGTTTTTTGATATTTATGCAATCTGGGTTGTGAATCCATGTGTTGTTGTAGGGGTTCAAAATTTTGAACCCTTACATTTTGAACCCCCACATTTTGTCTCGCGCGTTCAACAATAACAATAATCCCATGCACATGATTAGGCATAACAACCCATTCGTCTAATTGCACATTTGGGAAATGCTCCGGGATTTCTCGCCAATATCTATCCGCAATTTTGCCAATAGAGGATAATTCCATCAAACCATTTGTGATTTCACCAAAATAATATTCGCGCATCCCCGAACATATCGTAACATAATATGCACCCGGCGAGGAATAATCGTATCCCTTCAGCCGTATCGACCTGCGATGATGTTTGAATGAATCGTATTTCATGCGGAAAAATTAATGCACAATTAAAAAAGACGCAAGGAAATGATGCGTCGTTTTTGTGGGGGTCAAAATTTTGCAATTTTAGAATCGAAATAAATTGTCGTAGAGGTTCGAAATTGGATTGCGAATTCATTTGTTTTGGTAGGGGTTCAACATTTTGAACCCCTACATATTTGTCTCACAACGACTTAGCTGTTTTTCGCAAAATGCGAAGGTGGAAGAAAAAAGCCCCGCTGAAGCGGGGCTTTGGGTTTATATTTTTCTACTTACTACCAATACACAACACGCTTCTCTAAGAAATTGATGATTGTGATTTTACTAACCTTTTAACATTCCTTTTGCACGTTCATCGATCTTGTCTTGCGAAGGCAGTTCTATACCTTTCGTTTTAGCTAAGTTAACAAGGTTCGTGCTTACAGAAGCTATACCTTTTAATTGAACGGGAATATTTCTCGAAAGAAACACAGCCGATTCCGAAATAGCTTTAATCCTCTTTATTTCTTTTAATTTTGTTTTTGGTGTTTCTTTTAAAGCAGTTTTCGAGTCATCCATGATTAATTTTGCGGTTTCAAGGGCATTTTTATCGAGATATATCGCGCAGCCCAAAGCTATGAAGGCTGTCGCAACATCGAAAGTAGCCGCAGAGCTTAACTTCGATTCCAGGTCCTCCACCTCGTTTAGTTCCTCAATCGCGTTATTAGTTTCGCCCATGTATTTCTTCAGGCTATCCTCATCCTCAGGATTATTTTTAAGGATTTCCATACCAATCCTTAATTTTTCTGCTTGCTCTTTGTTGCCTATTGCATCAAAGATCAATACAGAAGCATCGATGATATTAATTGTTGCCCAAGATGCGTTATAAATCAGGACGACAGAAGAAGTCTCCAGTTGACTTATATCAACTGTAGCACTTGGCTCTTCTTGGTCATCGTCGCTTTTACCTAACTTGGGCCATGCAAAAGCACTTGAACAAATCGCGATGACGAGTACTAAAACCATCGCATGAGTGATTTTTGTGGTCATTTCTTCCTCCTTGTTTTGAGTTCATGACATTTCTAATTTAGAAATTTAAAAATGATTAATCCACCTTCAAAAAACGGACCGTCGAATTTTCCTTCCTCGAAACCTGGTTTTACTCCTAAATTATCAAGAAGTCCATAGCCTAAATCCGTTTTAGTTCCTTTATAAATGCATTGGATTAATAGCTTTCCTTGTTCTGGTGTCGTAATACTCTGCATTTCAGCACCGACTTCTTCAATAGCTTGAATTATAGGTCTCTGTTGACTTCGAATACTATAGATTCCATGAATCTCTATAGAATAACGGCTTCCAGATACCACTCTGTTTTGCCATGTTGTTAATGTCTGAGATGCTAAAGTCCTCGCTGCTAAGACCGCACATTTCTTTATTCCTTGCGATTTTGCAAGAGATGGGTTACTATTTAATGCGGTTTCCGTATTCGAATATGAAGCTACGACATCACCAGAATTGACATCGATAATTTCAACCCCAACTTTAACCGTAGCGATATACTCCTCTGAATAATCTACTTCAATGTTCTCTGTTCCTACATCGGTTCTTTTCCTTGAAAAAATCGGTCTCTTTGAACTTGTGCCAATGCTATCTTTTACCCCTATGGAAAGTCCGGTTTGGCGTATATCTAAAACCATAGCTTCACCGCGCGCAACGAAATTTACACCATCTTTTTCCGCTTGGTCTCTAACTGCTTTTCTATCTAAGGGATTAATTGATGTCGATATGATTGATTCGGACATCGCTACTTCTCGAGCTCTATCCGAAGCTCTAAGCTCAAAACCTTTTTCAATAAACTCTTGTTGAAACGCGTCAATAATGCTTAGGTCCGGTACTTTTTTCCATAGTTCCTCGTCAATTACCGTTACCTCCAAATCTCTGTGATAGTCGCTCGATATATCTAAACTATCAGATACTTTAGTATTGGCTTCTGTGCTGTAACCACCAGAAGCACTTTCTGACACATTTGCTTCTGCTGATCCCTTCAGTCCCTTAGAAGTATCAATCTCTATATCAACATTCGCATTACCGCTATAATCATAATCAGCTTCTATTCTTTCCGTTTTCGATGCCGAACCTGTGTAATTGGCATTTCCTGTAAAATCTTGGTTGTCGTCAACTATTACATTTTTTTTCTCACCTTTTATTTCCCAGGTCGTAAGCACGAATGTTATCGTAGGATTTCCCATTGCTTGCTTAATATCGTCTGTGGACCGCTTAACCGTAAGTTCAATTTTTGTTAGGTCAACGATTATCTCCATTTTAACATAGTATTTTCCATCGTCCATCAATTCCTTTTTTAATAGGTCGGCATTGATAACATAATCATCATAGTTACCCAATATTGTCATCTTAACTTTGTCAAATTGATTTGTTGCGGATGTGCTTTCAAGAAAAAGCCTTAATCCTTCTTCTACAGCTTTCTTTTTGGCATCTTTGACTGCTTCAGCATAGGCAATATTCTTATCAGTGCCTTTATAACTTGATATACCAGTCACAACAAGCGAGTTATCAATAGCAGTTAATATGCTTGGAATTATCAAGCAAGTAATTAATACAAGTATTATGTTGGTTTTCATAAGTCTATCTCCTTAGCGATTTTGTTTGTTAATTTGTGTAGCAAATCAAAGAAAACTGCTTCTGATTGAAATTCAAAAGCTCCCTTAACCACTGTGCTAGTAGCAGTCTCCGAGTATTCTTCCTTTAGACCTCTATCAATAAATTCAATTTCAAGCCATGCCTTGTAAAGGAAATTTTGGTTAATATTGCTTTCGTTAATTAATTTTGTTGCTAAGCCAGTCAACTTCAGCCTTATCGGGTGTTTTGGTTTCCTCATCTCAAATTCATATTCTACATCATTCATCACAAAAATTGCCCTTGTCCTCTCAGCAGAATGATCCTGCCATCTTCCGCCAATTCGTGATGGCAGAACTACTTTCCCTGCTTTTGAAGATAAAAAATCAGAAAACCATTGTCCTATCGATTCAGAAAGTAACTGCTTGTCAAATAATTCAGAAGCGAGTTTGGATTCGTTTTTAAAACTCACTACCTGATATATTTCGTCTGATAATCCTCTAATATTTCTTGCTTTAACAATGGTTCCTTCTCGAATTCCTTGGAACTTGCCTGAAAATTTTAGAAAGCTTTCTTTTTTCTCAATCTCATTAACTTGTGCTGATACTATACCCGAATCACTATATACTTTAACAAATTGACCTTTTTCAAGACCATCTAAAAGACCAAGGTTTATCTTAATGAATTCCGAGCTTATTTTCACAACAAAACCTTCAATTTGTTCGATTTGAAGATTAACCAGCTTTGTAAGAAGGTAATCTAATGTTTGCCTGGCTGTGGCAATGAAAAGAGCATCTATATCCCTTTCATTAAGCGGCTTCTTCGCTGATAAATCTGTTGAATAACCAACTATTGGAACACTAAATACAATATTCCTTTTGTTTTCAATCCTGTTTAATTCATAAATAATCGCTGTAATCCCAACATTTACTGTGGTTTTAGTGATGTTCTGAAATGTTATTGAGGAAATGTCATCTCTTGTTATCAATAAGCAAAGTGAATAATTGTTACTTAGTTCGTTTTTTCTTGCTTCGACATCAGTTTCAAAAATTATTTCAAAAGGTAAATTCCCTTTTGAATTCGCCTCCTGAAAAATGAATCTAAGTTCCCCATCTAAAGCTCTCGAATTTCGTGCATAAATTGGGTAATATTGAATGGTGTTGGCAGTAAATACTCCTGAGTAAGCAACTTTGGGTAAATCACTCGCCGTGACTATCGAAATGAACATCAAAAGATGGAGAAACCTATATTTTAAGGCAATTTTTTTCATCACACCACCTCCACCACCCAGATTTCCGAATACCCTCCATATCCTGCGCTGTTTTTTGCTCTACCTCTGAATGCGTAAGTGAAACCTTCCGTGAGTGGACCGAGTTCGAAGAACGGTTCATCCTGCGTTTTCATAACTTCCCATTCGGCGGGTTTCCAATTTTCTGGCGCTGGCGATTGCGTTTTGCCGAACTCGATGATGTATTCGCTCGCGAGGACATCTTCTTCGAGGCGGATTTTAATTTTGTCGGTCGTCTTGTCATAAGCTGTCTCGCTCAGTTTTTGGTCGTTTGGCTTGTGATGGACGATTTCGTCATAAGGGTTGAATCCCCATTCATAGAGCAATTTGTCTTCCCGTCCATCGGGCAGGACTGCATAGAGGTATTTTCTGCATGAGCGGAGTGCGGGTATGCTCTTTTCGATAATCGCCTTCTTGAGTTCCTGATAGCTGTCGGCAGGCGTTCGCCTGTTTTCTTCGCCTTTGGCGACCCCACCACTATAATGTTCACGCAAGCCGAACATATATTACACTCCTCGATTGTGGGGGGGAATGAAACTAACCCCCCGGTGCTCGCCGATTGCGAGAGCTGTATCCCTGAGATTATCGCGCGCTTCGGTGAACAGTATTTGCAGCGCTGTGAGCAATGCCGGCGACAATTCTGCAAGCGTTCCGCTTGACCATTCGCCCATCACCACCTCACCCCCCGGCGTTCCGGCATTGTCGTTCGACACGATTACGATACGGTCGAGTGCGCGTGCGATGTGTTCCTTTTTGCGCGGTGTGTTGTCGATACCTGCGGTGCGCTCATAGACATTGCCCTCTTCGAAACGCATAGACCACAGGTTACGCGCCCTGCCAATGAGGTCTTTCGCCTGCTTTTCGAGCGGTTCCCACTTTGCGGTGAGTTCGCCGTATTCATCGGAGCGCGTGTGCCACAGTTGGAACAACGTTGTTACAGTGTTTAACGAATCGACGAGCGCGGTTTTTTCCGGCGCCAGGAATTTGTATTCCGCAGGAGTGTTGGGGTCATCGTCTTTTTTGTTGCAAAGTTCGAGCAGCGCAAGGTTCTCGATTGCCGAGCGCGGTATTCCTCTTTCCTCCGCCATTTTATGCCTCCTTGGTTTTTCTAATTTAATGAGCTCAATCTCATCTGTTTTGTCAAGAGAAACTTCCCATTCCAAGCAAAAAATCACCTGCGCGCCGATTTCTTTTTTATAATGAATTATAATAATGAATTTCACACAGTCAAAAATCGAATCGGTGCAACAATAGAGCCGTTCGGCTCTTTTGAGTCCTTCGGCTCTTTTTAGGGGCGACTTTTCTGACAACCGAGTTGTCATTCATTGTCGCCCAGGCATTTCGATATGGTTATTTTGATTAATTGGGCATTGCAAAGGAATGTCCCGACTTGTCGGGATTCAGAAAGACGCAACGCAATAAAAACACCCGAAGGGGTGTTTATATTTAATATGTAATTATGATTTGAGCTTCGATGCCCTCGAATGCTTCCTCGTATCGGCAGACTCCGCCCGAACAGGTGAATCCGCCGGGACGCTTGCCATAGCCGAATCGGATTTTCGTCCTATTTATAATATCGATATCCGTGTATACTCGAACGAAATTTTCATCCTCGATTATACCGCTCTCCAAACCGAATGTTGCATATTTAGGGTATGATGCCGAAATGGAGCTATACACATTGTCGAAATCGTCGGTATGTTGAAATTCGCCGATAATATTGAATCCAAATTTTGTCCAATCGGGTTCGTAAGTTATATCGACGATTGGAGTGTATGCGTTTTCACCGTTATTGTTTTGGAAATCGAATGCTCCTTTTGCAAGAAAAGTCAGAGCGTCGTTTCGATATTCGAGTTCGGACCAAATTTTGTCGAATTTCAAATCGCCATCGTGATTTTCCGAATGTGAGAACATAATTTCTGCGCCGAATGAACCGAAATCGCCTAACAGGTCTGCAGAATAACCCATTTCATTATTGAAATCGACATGATGAATATGTCGGCTGGGCAATGTATATAGCGGGTCCATCACGAGCGTCGGTGGATTATTGTATTGAACGAATGTATTTCTTATAGCGAATTCATTATAATCTTTGTATTCTGCTGTCAGTGTGATAATGTCGGTCAGTATCGATGCCGATGCGAATACACCGTCGCCATCTTTTTCGAGTCCTGCAAGCGGATGTTTTTTCCCATACTCACCATATAGCGATAAAAAGTTCCAATCGAACGATAGAAAACCACCCGACAATTCCTGCGATGGTAAAAGTGTCGGAATAATTTTTGCGTATTCACCGCCGAGTTTCAATTTCCAGATTTTTAAAGATGGCGAAATTCCTCTGACTATTGAATTGTCATCCCATTTTGCGATTGCATTGAATCCCGAAAGTTCCAGCGGACCGAGTTCGAAATCGAACATCGCACCATCGCAGTGATGGTCGATTTGAATATCCTGTTTCTCGTAAAGGTCGATTAGCAAACCCATTCCCATCGTGTATGTGAAACTTCCAGCGGTCAGTTGCAGATTTTTAGAATAGAAATTGAACCAATATTGAGTTATATCGGAAAATGTCGTATCGGAATTTGTTGTATAGTTGAATCTCGATGGCTGTCTTGCCCAATAGACGAGTCCAGCGGAGAAATCGTTCCAGCCGAGATTGATATTGGCTCGGTCCTCGAAATATGAATGACCGCTTTTCGCTCCGCGGTAGTCGAGATAGTTTCGTGCATTGACCGATTGACCGAAGACGAGACCCGAAAAAATGACAATCACTATAAATGGAATAAATTTTCTCATTCGATTTCTCCTTTTTGATTATTTAAAATTGAAAAAATATTCCGATAGAGAAATATGCAAGATAAAATTTTTCGATTGTAATGTTGAAAAAAAACATTACTATTAACAAATTCTTGACAAATCGGGATACACACTTTTATTTAGCAAAGTTATATAGTCGAATAAAATCGGAGGAAATATGTCAGATGTTAGTTCTTCAGCGATAACGAAAGAAAACCAATTGTCATCGTTGCGTCCCGATACGGGTGAGATGAAAAATTGGAGCATTACGCGCGATATTTTTGCGCTGATTGCATTTTTGGTAACTTTTTTCATATATGTTTTGGCAGCTCAAGCTACTGTGTCATTCTGGGATTGTGGTGAATTTATTTCCTGTTCATACTTACTCGCTGTGCCTCATCCTCCAGGTGCGCCGCTATACCTTCTTTTGGGAAGATTGTTCTCACTTATTCCACTTGGAGTCGAAGTCGCACGAAAAATAAATTGGATGTCATCTCTTTTCAATTCACTCGCTATCGGAGTTATTTTTTTAATACTTGCTCGTGTCGTCGCAGGATGGTTCGGCAAAATTAAAAATAAAATGGAAGCATTTATCGCGATAGTCGGTGCCGCTACGGGAGCTTTTTTCGCAGGTTGGGGAACGACTTATTGGAATAATGGACTCGAAGCTGAAGTATATGGTTTGGCGATGCTTATTTCAGCGGTTCTCGTTTATTTTGCGATGTTATGGAGTGAACGGCATAAAAATCCTATCGCTGACAGATACATTATGCTTTCTGCATATTTATTGTATCTCGGAATGTTTGTTCATATGACAGTTTTGATAATGTTGCCACCATTATTTCTTTTCTACATCATAGTGGATAAAGCCAAAAGGTTCAATCCTGTATTTTGGATGACCTGGTTCGTTTTCTTTTTAGTGGCAACAGAATTTAATATATTTGTCGAGAATTTCTTTACCGCATTTATTATATTTGCATTAGCGGCTTTAATGACAAATAACCGTTCGGGCAAATCGTTTTTCCTTTTGCTTACAGGTGTTTGGGCATTAGTTCAACTGTTTCTTATAACAAAAGGAACGACTGTTCCAGGATTATTATTCAAACAGTATGGACTTTCTGGTGCAAACCCGAATGTATTGGGTGCAATCTTTCAATTTTTGATTATTTTAGTTTCATTTATAGTTGTGATGATGAAAAATTATATTCGTGAATGGAGATTTGGTTTTCTCACAATATTCCTTTTGATGATAGCATTTTCGCTTAATTCGTATACACTGATTCGTTCACGAGCGAACCCATACATCGATGAGAACGACCCCGAAACTATACAATCGCTGCGAAATTATATGGATAGGAAGCAATATGGTCAGCAATCATTGTGGACATTGATGTTTCATCGAAAAGGCTCGTGGCAAAGTCAATTTGGCACTCACAACAGAATGGGTTTCTGGGGATTTTTCCGCAATCAATGGGGAAATCCAGATAAAATCCCGCACAAATTTACTCTGAATGGCTGGCTCTTTTTTATTCTCGGCTATCTCGGTATAGCTTATGCAGCATATAAGAATCCAAGGTGGGGGTCCTTGCTCTTTTTCACCACATTAATTTCCACCATCGGACTACTGTTATATCTTAATTTTGCCGATGGCACACGAGGTATTCATCTCGAAGTTCGCGATAGGGATTATTTCTATACACCAGGATTTATGTTCTTCGGCGCACTTATGGGGCTTGGTGTTTCGGCTATTTTGAGTTTTATTTATCGCGGCTTCGACGACCTTCTCGGATTCCTGAAAAAAATCGGTCCGCTTATGTTTTTCCTCCTCGCTTTCGGCTCATTGATTATAATGGCTCTCGTTAAACAGGATATACCGATTTTTCTCGGTGTAGCTGTCGGGACTTTTATTGCTGGATTGTTATCTACATTTATCAAATATAAATCTAAAAGTGATGAAAAGATTAGATATTCGGGAATGAAAAATTTTGTGATAGTTATTTTAGGACTGATTTTTCTCGCTGTGCCTGCGCTTTCACCGGCTACATACTGGTTTGAAAATAACAGGAGTAGAAATCACATTCCTTACGATTACGCATTCAATATTTTGGATTCTGTTGATAAAAATGGCATTATTTTCACCAATGGCGACAATGATACATTTCCACTGTGGTTTTTGCAGGCAGTTCCCAAAGTCCGTGCCGATGTTAAAATAGTGAACTTATCGCTATTAAATACTCCTTGGTATATTAAGCAAATCAAGAGAGCGGGTGTGCCTGTGAATTTGACCGATGACCAAATCGAGATGCTTCACGCATATCGCGACCAATCGAGTGGAAAAATCATTCGTGTTCAAGACCTTATGGTGGACCATATAATCAATAATTCACCTGTCAAGCGTAAAATCGACCCCGAAACCGGCGATACTACACTTTATCTCGACCCACCTGTGTTCTTTGCCGTTACTGTTGCCCCAGACAATAAAGTTGGATACGACCCATATCTTAGAATGGAGGGTTTGGCATATCGTGTTACAACGACCGAAAATGGTCCCAAAATCGATATACCGAAGATGAGATATAATTTATTCAAAAGGTATCAATATCGTGGGCTTAAAGATACAACGATTTACAAGGATGAAAATTCGGTAAAATTGTTGCAGAACTATACGACAGGATTTATCACACTTGCTTACGAATACCGAAAGCAAAATGATACGACCAATGTTCTCGCGACGATAAATAAGATGAACGATGTTCTTCCATTCGATTGGCGAGCAAGTTCTTTTTCAGGTGAATTTTATGGCTGGGCAAATAAATGGAATACGGTAGATAGTCTTTATAATGATGCTCAGAAAAATATTTCATCGAAAAAAGAAATTAAAACCGACGAAGCTCGACTGTTCCAGATGTATTTCGAGGTATATTTTCGCGCGGGGAAAATCGAGGAAGCTCGTAAAGCTCTCAAGGATGGACTTGCTATATATCCCGATGATAATCAGTTATTTAAGGCATATATCGGTTTCCTGTATAAGATACGAGACAAAAAGGCATTAGTGCATAATCTCGAAATTTGGACCACCAAGCATCCAGATGATAAAGAATTTGTCAATTTTTATAATCAGGTTAAGAGTGGTGCCTTAGACCAGCTTTGGAAAAAAGAAGCCGATTCATTGTCAAAAGCCGAAAAATCATCCTCCGTTGTAGGCGATACGAGTGTGAAAAAATAACAGGCGTTCGCCTGTTCTTGAACCTTCGGTTCTTTTTGAGCCCTTCGGCTATTCTTAGTTAGGGAATAAGTTATTTAGTATGCAGGCGTTGCAATCAGGTCCCGACTTCATCGGGATTTGGAAAGAAGCGACGCATAAAAGACAGGCGAATGCCTGTCTTGGGGGCAATGAAAATATTAATTATAAAATTTATCAAAATGAGTGGTTCGGGCAACGATTTTGTGATGCTCGATAACCGCGATGGTTCATATAATAATTTTAATAAATCTAAACTCGCAAAATATCTGTGCAGACGAAAAGTATCTATCGGTGCAGATGGCACGATTTTTCTTGAAAACTCGAATAATGCCGATATTAGAATGAATTATTTCAATTCCGATGGTTCATCTGCTGCTATGTGTGGAAATGGTGCAAGATGCACTGCATTTCTCTATTCGAAATGGACAGGCAACAATTCGCCAAAAATCGAAACAGGTGCTGGAATAATCGGTTCATCTGTCGAAGGTGAAATTATCGAGGTTGGAATGCCATATGGTGAATTAATCGAAAAAAATATCGAACTCGCTATCGATGGACTTCCAATGCTTTTCGACCTTTACGATACAGGTGTTCCCCACGCTGTTAATATAGTGGACGACTTAGATGAAATTCCTGTCGATGAATGGGGAAGAGAGATTCGTTTCCATAGAAAATTTCAACCCGATGGTGCGAATGTCGATTTTGTTCAGATTGTCGATGAGCATAAAATCGCTATTAGAACTTACGAACGCGGTGTCGAATCGGAAACATCGGCTTGTGGAACAGGTGCAGTTGCATCGGCGATTTCTGCTGTGCGAAAAAAACTCGTTTCGGCACCCGTCGATGTTGAAGTTGTTCTTCCCGATAAATTAGTTGTCGGTTTCAATATTTTAAATAATGGTTCGGCTAAAAATATAACATTGATGGGAAAAGTTTATTTATCATTCGACGGTGAAGTTGAAATTCGGGAGGATTTTGATGTCTAATAAATCGATATTCTTATCTATACTTTTTTTGAGTTTTTTATTGCCGATTTTTGCGGAGAATAATCCTGTGAATTCTTTTTTCGATAGACTTACTCGACGACCTGAATTCACTTGTTCTCTTTCGATAATCGAAATCACACAATTGGATACAATCGAAAATAGTGGATTTTTAGCGGTTGGGAAAAATAAATTTTATGCAAATATCGGCGACGATTATTATCTTCGAGTAAATACCGGTGAAATGCTTACCTGGAGCGAGGGTGCCGATGCATATCCAATCGATGGACTGCCATTTTTCGATTTTATTAAATTGAAAGATAAATTAATCGAGAATTTCAAGATGACTGTAGAAAAAAATAGCGAAAAAATTTGTATTTATGCAAAATGTAAGAATGATGGTTCTTCCGTTAATTACTGGGAATTTTGTGTCGATAGTAATTTTATTCCGCAAAATCTAAAATTGCAATATTCTCGTGGGAATATATTGAATATCGATTTTTTTTCTGTGTTATATAAAAGTCCTGCCGATACTATATTCGAGCTACCAAAAGGTGTCAGTGTAATTCGATAATAAAATATCGAGATTGGTTGGAATTACGATAGTTTGAATGTCGACCACACGGTAAAATCGATAATAAAAAAGCCGGTTGACAAAAAGCCAACCGACCTCAAACACAAACACAGGAGATGCAAAAAGAATTTATTTCCCTCCACCGAGAAGAGGAATAGATATACGAGTTACTTCGCTGCCACTTTTGTCGTATCCAGCAATAGTAATCGAGGTTTGAACAGGTTTATTTATATCGTAATCTTTATCGATTTTGATTTCCAGAGTAGTGGATTTATTTCCTTTAACCTTGCTTTTCTTAATTTTAGCATTACTGACGACATCTTTTGTGAAATCGATAACTTTAAGTTCGAGCGTTTGGTCGGATATGTTTTTCAAAGTGGTTTTTGTTTTAAATTGGAACACATCGCCTTTCCCAAGACCGATAGTTGCAGGGTCGGCCTTGATACGAGGTCCTTTGGAAACATCGTTCCACTGGGTAGTATCGAAATTTGCACTGAACCTAACCGAGACCATCGAATTGATAGGGTCGTTCGATTGAATTTTAACTGCTTTTGTTGTTTTCCTTTTATATCCTCGAGTTCTGAAAATAATTTTAAGGTCGGTTTTTTCACCGGGAGCGAGAATTTTCTTTTCAAGAGGAGCAGCAGTGCATCCGCAAGTGGGACGAACCTTAGTTATAGTCAATGTATCCTCGCCAGAATTGCGGATGACAAATACATGCACAAGCTTAGAATTTCCCTGAGGTGCGAAACCAAAGTCGAACGATGTTTCTTCGAGTTCGATTTTTGCTTTCGAACTGGGGTTTACATTTTGTGCTGCTTTTTTAGAAGTAATAGGTTTTGCTTGACTGGTTTTGGGTTGAGAGGTAGCTTTCTGCCCGAAACAAAGAACAAAACCAACCATAAGCAGGATGAAAAATACCTTACGCATAATTTTACCTCCCTTGGTTTAATTAAAATAACTAAACAAAGTAGAAAATTCTATTATTTGCGCAAGCTTTTTTTTGATTTTTTTATGACAGGAAAGGGTTATGAGCAAATGCTAATTTTAATTTCCTATAAATAATCCATTTATTAAATGTAAAATTCGTAATTATCGATGCAAAATGAATTAATGCTAATCCTATTATATTCAATATAGATGTTTGCCTTACGCAGATTGTATCCAGATTTTTTAAAAATAAATTGACAATTAAAATTTTAGGGATAAGTTGTTAAATTATAATGGGGCTGTAGCTCAGTTTGGGAGAGCGCTGGAATCGCACTCCAGAGGCCGAGGGTTCGACTCCCTTCAGCTCCAAAGACACCCCTTCGGGTGTTTTCTTTGTGCAACTTTTTTCTTAATCCCGATGAAGTCGGAACCTTTCGCTTTGCTCAATTCCCTGT
>JAGGZE010000086.1 GCA_021162205.1 bacterium | reverse complement strand
TCGTTCGAGAGCGGCATCGATTTTGTCGGGATTTTTCCCGCCAGCTTGAGCGAAATCTGGATGACCGCCGCCATTGCCTCCTGCGACTTTCGCAACCTCACGGATAATATCCCCAGCTTTGAAACCGCGAGATTCGATAATATCCGATGTTACGCGGCATACGAATGCAACCTTGCCACCATCGATTGCCGAGCCGAGCAAAATGATGCCCGATTTCACTTTTTTCTCCGATTCCGACATAACATTCATAAGTTCGTCGCGGCTATCGGCTGGAACATTGCCGATTATGATTTTTGCACCTTTGAGTTCCTGTGCATTCTCGAAAAGCTTCTGCGCAATATCTATCGATTTTTCGCCGCTTTGTGCTTTTAATTTGCGATTTAATTCATCGATTTGCTCATAAATCTTTTCGATTCTTGAGAACACGCTGTCGCCGTGAGTATTCAGCTTTTCCTCGATTTCGTTCCAGTTTTTGCGAAGTTCGCAGAAATATTCGACAGCCGACATTCCAGTTATGGCTTCGATTCGCCTTGTGCCCGAACCGATATTTTCCTCACGAGTGATAACGAACAAACCGATTTCGCCCGTTCTATCGAGATGAATTCCACCGCAAAGTTCACAGGAGAAATCACCAACCGAAACCATCCTGACTTTTTCGCCGTATTTCTCGCCGAAAAGAGCTATAGCACCGGATTTCACCGCCTCGGTGTATGTGGTGTCTTTCGTCTCGACAGGAATATCCCGCTGAACAATCTCGTTCACAATTCGTTCGACCTTACGCAGTTCATTCTCGGATGGCGACTGGTAATGTGTGTAATCGAAACGCAGTCTATCGGGCGCGACAAGCGAACCCGCCTGCCTGATATGTTCACCGAGAACCATTCGCAATGCCTTGTGCAAAAGATGCGTCGCCGTGTGATTTTTGCGTATCGCATTTCGTCGCTGGTGGTCGATTTCAGCGGATACCTTTGGATTTTTCGCGATTTTATCGAGTAAATCGTTGAACGACTTTTCGTGATGCTCGCATATATGGACGATATGCTCACCTTCATTTTGCGTATCGACCACATCGAGAGTGAAATTTTCGCCCAAGATTTTCCCCGTGTCGCCGACCTGACCGCCAGATTCTGCATAGAATGGCGTCTGCGATAGAAGGATTTCGATTTTGCCTTCGTCGGATTCTCGCAGACCTCTAATTTCGGCATCGGATTTCTCGGACTCGTAGCAAAGTTTCTCGCTATCGTCGCCATCGGTGATACCTTCCCATGCTTTAAGCACTTCGTGAGTGATTTTGAAAGTTCCTGCGGCACGGGCTCGCTGTCTTTGCTCGTTCATCGAACTATCGAAACCCGCTATGTCGACATCGAGATTGCGTTCGTGAGCCATCAATTTTGTCAAATCGCTCGGGAAACCATAGGTATCGTAAAGTTTGAAAGCATCCTTACCCGATATTTTTTTCTTGCCCGCTCCGATTGTTCTATCGGCGATTTTCTCGAACAATTCGATACCGAAATCGAGTGTCTTGCCGAACCGTTCCTCCTCGGACTTGATAACCTGTGTGATGATTTGTGCTCGCTGAATCAGTTCTGGATAGACATCGCCCATCTTATCGACAAGCGGCGTTACGAGTTTCCATATAATCGGCTCGTCGATATCGAGAACACGAGCAAATCTTTCGGCTCGGCGTAAAATCCTGCGAAGGACATAACCTCGTCCAGTATTTCCTGGAAGTGCGCCATCGGCGATAGCGAACGAAAGCGAACGAGTGTGGTCGGCGAGAACTCGAAATGCGAATTTCACCCGCTCGTTTTCATCGTATCGATAACCGCTCAAATCGGCTATTGTATCGAGAATCGGTGCGAAAATATCGGTTTCATAATTATCCTGTGTCTTCTGCAAAATTGCAGTCAATAGCTCGAAACCCATACCGGTATCGACACTTCGCATCGGCAGCGGGTCGAGCGAGCCATCGGGATTGCGGAAATATTGCATAAACACGATATTCCATACCTCGACAAATCGAGGTGATGAGTTCGGCAGACCATCGGGGTCGATTTGTTCGCCCCAATCGTAATGGATTTCGGTTGTCGGTCCGCAAGGTCCAGTATTTGCCATTTCCCAGAAATTATCCTTATCGCCGCATCGAATGATTTTATTTCGAGGAAGACCTATTTCATTCTCCCATATTCTCGCCGATTCATCATCGTTTTTGTGAACCGCAGCCCATAATTTCTCTTTGGGAAGTTTATAATATTCGGTCAAAATTTCCCATGCCCATTCGATAGCCCGCTTTTTGAAATAATCGCCGAACGACCAATTACCGAGCATCTCGAAAAATGTGTGATGGCAGCCATCGCCGCCGACTTCGTCGAGGTCGTTGTGTTTGCCAGACACTCGGATACATTTTTGCACAGATGTTGCCCGCGGCGGTTTGTATGGACAACCTATTTTGCCGATGAAAATATCCTTGAACTGATTCATTCCAGCATTTATGAATAGCAATGTCGGGTCGGCAATCGGGACAACAGGCGATGAACGAACTATCGTATGCTCCCGATTTTTAAAATAATCCAAAAATATCTGTCTAATTTCATTCGATTTCATATTAAAACCTCCAAATATTTCGAGTGTCGAGTTAATATTATGTCTATTTTCTGTGGAAATACAATAAAAAAATAAGCTTCTCACCGATAATAAAAAAACATTTGTTTTTTTTATAAAAAATATTTCATTGAAATAGAAAATTGAAAAATCAAGGAGGTTAAAATGCTCGACGATGCAAAAATTTATGAACAATATGACCCCGGCGATGTGTATTCGTTGCTTTACAATTTTCACGAGGAATTTCGTTTAGGTCGTGAAATAACCGAGTCATCGGATTATATGAATATCGATTCATCGGGAATCGGTAAAATAGTCGTTGCAGGAATGGGTGGCTCGGCAATCGGTGCAGACTTGCTTAAATGCTATGCGCTATACGAACTTCGCAAACCATTGTTTGTCAACAGGGATTATTTACTGCCCGGTTTTGTCGATGATGAAACTCTCGTGATACTGTCATCGTATTCCGGCAATACCGAGGAAATGCTTTCATCGCTCGAGGCGGCAAGATATTTAGGCGCGAAACTTTTTGCGATTACAAGCGATGGTCAGTTGACATCTTTCGCCGAGGACCTTCGATTCGGCTATGTGCAAATTCCCGGTGGACTTCCGCCGCGAGCGGCATTAGGATATTCATTTGTTCCACTGACCGTGCTAATGTCCGTATGGGGATTTATCCCCAAACAGAACGAAGCGATTGAAAATACTATATACTCTTTGCATAAAGGAGCCGAAAAACTTGCCAAGGATATTCCAACGAGCGATAATACAGCGAAAAAATTGGCACAGAAAATCTATGGGAAATTGCCTATTATTTATTCATCGCCTCGTCTCGAGGCTGTTGCAACGAGGTTCCGCGGGCAAATAAGCGAAAACGGTAAAGCTCTCGCATATTCATCGGTGCTGCCGGAAATGAACCATAACGAACTTGTCGGCTGGAAAAATTTATACGATTTCGGCAAATACATTCAGCCGATATTTCTGCGCGACCCCGACGACCATCCGAAAAATAAATTCCGAATGGATTTTGTTGCGCAAGTTATGAAGGAAAACGGCTGCGAACCGATATTTCTCGAACCCGCAGAATTAGACGCTCCATTTATGACGCGGATGTTCGAGTTGATTCAGTTGGGCGATTTCGCAAGCTATTATCTTGCTATTCTCAATAAGGAAGACCCCAAACCTGTGAAAATAATCGATAGACTGAAAGCGGAATTAGGAAAACTGTAAAAGCAAAATTAATTATCTTAAAAATTTGTATATCTTTTGAAAATTGGAGACATAAATGCAAAAAGAATCCATCGGAAGACTCGATACAAATAGTGAATTAAGGAAAAAAATCTTGCCATTGTGCAGACTTGAAAAGGGCGAAATCTGGGAAGACTCTGTCAGTGGACATAAAGTCGGTGTTCTCGATGCTACTTTATATGAAGATGTTACTAAAATAATGGGGGATGAAAAAGCTAATTTGTCAATAAATGACCCACCATACAATGTCAGAGTTGGTAATAAAGAAACAGATAATTTATTTAGGATTTCGCTTAATAAATATATGGAATTTTCGAGAAAATGGGTTAAAAACACAGTGGATGTATTGGGCAAAGATGCACATTTCTATGTATGGCTTGGAGCAGACCAAAATGCAGGTTTTCAACCACTTCCAGATTTTATACTGATGATGAGAGATTTTGAGCAGTTAAAATCGAGAAGTTTAATTACGATGAGAAACCAGCGAGGATATGGAACTCAAAAGAATTGGATGGCTGTTCGACAGGAATTGCTTTATTATACCAAGGGAAATCCTACCTTTTCCGTAGTATATACAGATATTCCCAAGATATTGCGCGGATATTATAAAAAGGTTAATGGTATCATAACAGAGAATATGGAACGAAGCAAATCTAATAATATCAGAGCTAGCAATGTATGGGTTGACATTCAGCAAGTTTTTTATAGAATGGAAGAGAATGTGCCGGGTGCATACGCGCAAAAACCGATGAAATCAATCGAAAGGATAATAAGAAGCTCAAGTAATGAGAAAGAACTAATTGTGGATTTCTTTTCTCATTCAGGCACAACTTTGCTTGCGGCGGAGATTTTAAATAGAAAATGTTATACTTTTGACATCGCCCCAATTTTTGCAGAATTGACCATTCGAAGATTAGAATATTTTAGGAAAACCGGTAAATTGGGTTGGCAATTTAAAAATCCTTTTCCAGAAATTCAAATTCCTGTTTCTACAGGAAAAGATAAATATTCGGAAACGGGAAAAGAGAATTTAATAGCTCAACCAACATTATTTGGATAATTATTTAATTGGAGGAAAAATGCAGAAGTTAAATCAACAATTGGATAAATTGATAGGAAGATTGGAAAACGCTTTAGAATTCAAGGATGAACTAAACAACCTGATATCTGCATATCCATTTAACGAATATGAATACATAATATCGAATCTTTTGGCGAAAAATAAATTAACTTATGACGAGTATCTCGATTTAAGAAATTCCTACATAAATAGAAATTTATATCTCTATATATTTGAGATTTCTGCTCCCCGTGGTTTTGGTGATAAATGGGCATTCGGGCATTTGATGCAGTTAGTTCCCACTTTTGAACGACCAAGTAAAAAGATAGACCCAGAATATTCCAATCAATACGACCTTATCCTAAAATGGGATAGTCATATAATAAAAATCGAGGTCAAAGCATCTCGCGCAGTCGATTTTGAAAGACCCGATGAACCCTTATATGTAAAAGCATTATCTTCTGATTTGGATAGACCTTTCGATATGAATTTCCAGCAAATAAAACCCAAATGTGCGGATGTTTTCATCTGGATAGCCGTATGGAGAGATAAAATGAGATATTGGGTGCTTTCTGCGAACGAAGTGGCAACAAATCAACACTATTCCAAGGGACAACATAGGGGAAATATCGGTGAAGGACAATTGCATTTGAACCAGGATAATATCAATGAGTTCGCAAAATATGAAACTGAATCAACCAATATACGAGAAGCTGTTATCAGTGCATATAAAAGGCAAAATGATATTAACTGAATTTTTTCTGACTAAAATATATTCCACCGATTTATTCTGAAAACCGAGCTATTCATTTTTTATTCATACGGGCTGCGGACTTTCGGTGCGAGAATTTCCACATCGGGGATTTTGCCTGTGTGCGAGACCGATTTCGATGACGATGGTCTGAATTCGATTCCCGTTTTCCACATCCATAGCGATGCATCTGTCGGGATTTTCACACCGGTCGAAACAATTATATAACCGACTTGAAATGGTTTAATTTTGACCTCGATGTCGGCGAAACCGAGATAGTTACTCTCCCATCCGACAGTGCCTCGCAAAATTCCACCGCAGCAATATGGCGAGGAATAAGCGAACCGCCAGTAATCGTCGCCGAACCAATGCCGCATACGAAGATGCCGTAATGCACTTACACTCCCGAATGGCGATTGAACCTCGATATCGCCGATTATGACTGTCGAAAGTGTTTCCGGCGATGCTGAATTAAGATTGTCGAATTCTCTGTAAATCGGGATGAAATCGCCGAGTAGAAATCGACCTGTGAAATAATATCCGCATCCTCGACAGAAAAATGGAACGGAATCGACCTCGCCGCCGAAACCGAATGTCGGCATAAAACGGGAATAAGTAGTTGCATTTAAACCTGCACCGATACTGTCGACCTGGGTCAAATCGATATTATCGGACATACCGCCCGCCCAAATTATCCAGTTGCCAGCGAATTTTTTCATCGGTCGATATTTCAACTGCAGAACTCCACCATAAGTATGCCATTGTGGATAAAATTGATATGTGTAAATGTTCGGCTCGATTTTCAAGAAACTACCGAAACCAAGCGATGCTCCAACATAGATATCCTCGCCGATTAGGGCATCGTGAATCTGCATATAAGCACTGTTCAGTTTGGGCATATACCATCTACTTTTGTATCCCCCACCGAATGCTGTTCCGATGAAAACTGAAATGATAATTATTCCGACAAAAATCTTTCGTTTCATTTTGAACCTCCTCCAAAGAGGCGAAATTTATCTTACTACGATTATTTTTCCAGAGAATTTTTGTGATACCCACAGATATATTCCTGCGGGAACAAGGTTGCTATCGTCATCGGTCAAATTCCATTCGACATCGCCGAACTTATCGGATTCGAGTTTCGTAACAAATCTTCCCCATCTATCGTAAATCACGACATTATTTTCGATACATGTAAGTCGAACAAAATTTGTTCCATTTCCGAGAATGGCTTTTGTGCTTGTATCTGGATTGCAAGCTGTGCCGAAACAGGTAGCTCGAACCGGAACTGTCAAAGTCGCATATTCACAGCAACTTCCACCGAGTGGACGAAATCTTATGTGCAAAGTATCTATTTGTTCGCCTCGCTCGACACTATCGAAACAGACGAAACCATTTAAGCTGTCTGTCAGTGTATCGCCGATATTTATGCTATCGAGTGTGAAATTTACACCCTCTGTCCAGAAAATATCGCATATTTCCAACATTCCCGATGTGCAGCCATTTGAGATGATTTTAATCGGCAGACACATAGTATCGCAGGTTTCGCCGAAATCGAATGATGGCGGTTGCACGATAGCGAATGGTTGGTCGCAGCCATACCCGACAAGCGAATCCGAATATAGACCGAAATTGCCGTATAGAACAATCGGCACTGAAACTCTTCCAGAACAATCGGGTAAAAACCGCACGGTTAAATCGGCTGTATCGCCTGCATCGAGATTTAGGACATCGCCATATATCTCGAATGGAGTATAAGTCATAATCGAATCGACAATCAATGCGATATCGGAACAATTTATGATTTGCACAGTGGCTTGAGTGAAACATCCCTGCGGAGCCCAAAGTGTCTCGGGAATTTGAACTATATCGATACAGGTTCCACACAATGGAATACAAACGGGCGAGGAAACGAGTATCTGATTGCCAACCGTATCTATAAATGACGATATATCGACACAAATGGAATCGGAATCTGTTGTTGCCTCGGCGGTTTTTATTATCCATAGTGTCTCGCCCGGCGAGGAATTCCAGCGAGGATAAATATTTGCAGGGTCATCTGGAACGAGCGAAATGTCTCCCGAAACAGGTTCTGTGAATACTATCGCAAAAGAATCTGCGAGCCAATCCATCAGGCAGGAATGAACCAAAAGAATCGCTACGGTATCCGGTGGAGTCGTATCGAATGTAAATACTGTATCCATCCAGTTATCGGGAAAACCATTGCTGTTTGTCCATGCAACACGGAAACCTATGTGAGCTTGTCGCGATTCCGGAGAGAATGGAGCTCGTTCAAATACACTTGCCCGATAAAGATTACCGGTATTGAAATTTCCACCTCGGACTGTGCGATTGTCCGAACTGTTTGCGATAAATTTCGAGTTTAATGGGTCGAGCATCCCATAGAAATTCGTTTCATAGCCATCGAGACACCATTCGGTTAGATTTCCGCCCATAGAATAACATTCCGCTGCACTTAAATCGCCGGCGAAAAATTCGGGATAGCCGATATCACCTGCGAATGGGTCACTATCGCATTGAATTCCATCGCTAACATTCGCTGTAATGCTGTAATCGGGATTGCAAAATACATCGCCCCATGGGAAAATCCAGCCGGTATTCAATCTCGCAGCGACCTCCCATTGCGACTCGGTCGGTAGTGTCCCGAACTGCCAGTGAGCATAAGCCAATGCCTCGTATAGACTAATTCTACGAACAGGATATCTGCCATCGGTGCAGGTAATATCGCTGCCATCGAGTGAACTCGATACTTTAAAATCCCAACCGAGCATAGAATCGGCAGAGTTCCCGATTTCCCATTCACTTAATTTCCACAGATTAGTGTTCGAATATCCACCATCGGCGATAAATCGGGTGTAAAGCGAGCAAGGTTCCTCGATTGTGCGAATGATAAAAGTATCGACATATACCCATTTATCGGGTCGGCAAGCACGGATGAAACTTTCATCGGCACCGCCATTGACGAGTGCTATCGTATCGCCGGCATCCGCTCCGATTTTGAACCATCCGCCGGGAATTTGAACTTTATAGTTCGCCATCGGCATTACATCGGCGGAGGATATTGTATCTATCGAGGTCCAATGAACATATAGCGAACCGCAGGCGGGAATTTCCAAATCGATTATCGCAGAGGAATCGAAAACACCCTCCTGAATGATGCTGTCATTGCATCCCAAAATTCTGATATAAGCGCCGATACCGACAGGTTCGAGAGAGATACTCATCGAATCGCCGTTCTGCTGAATAGCTATCGAGACATCGCCCCATAATAATACACCTGTCAGAATAATTACGATTATTGCAAAATATTTCATATCGGAACCCCTTGCTAAATTCTATTTAATAAACTGCACGGGCAGTGAATATTTTCTATCGCTAATATTTAATATGAACCAGTATTTCCCAGATGGCATTGTTTCGCCAGACATATTCTCGCCATTCCATCTGAAACGATAGATTCCCGCTGGCAATGTGCCATCGAAAAGTTGGTTCACAATTTTTCCTGTATAGTCTAAAATTATGAGTTTCGCATTATTTTGAGCATTGTTTTCGACCTCGACCCAGACCGATGTATTGAATGGGTTCGGGTATGCTCCAACAATAGTTGTTGCAGATGGTTTGCGGTTCTCGGGTCGAATATCGGATGGATTATATACCCAGACCAAAACTCTCGCCATCACAGTTCCGCCATAGCCATCCGATGCGGTAACTGTCAATGTATCCGGTATACCCGGGAAATTTCTGTAATTCGGCGATGGTTGCATTTGCACATTACTCGAGCCGACCGAGAATGTATATTCGGTGGAATTTGTAAGCGTTCCATTGTCTATCGAGATAATATCGCCATCGAGGTCGCTGAAATCGCTCGATGATACCGCAATCGTGTCGTAGCCCGATGGTATCCATATTTCATAAGGGACTGTTGCAATTCTCGGAATATGATTCGGGACGACTATTTCGATTATGACAGAATCGGTGTCTGCACAATCCGATAGATAAATTATATCGTAATAATTTCCCCGCGGGACTTCGTATAAGTCTGCTCCAACCAATCCACTTGCAGAACTTATATCGAGCCAGAATAGCGAGCCGATACTCCAGAATCCGCAGTCGCATTCACCGACATCGTCGCCATCGAGCAGAAATGCGAGGTCGTAGCATCCGGATGAATTATAGAGAATAAGTGTATCGCTGGAATAATTCACGGAGTCGACACACGAAAGTCCCCAAGTAGAATCGATTCCAGTAATTCCCGCAAAAGTATTCATAACATCGATAGAAACAGATAATGTGCAAACTCCCGCGCAAGAATTTTGTTCGGCTGCCTCGATTGAAACATCGAAATTTCCAATATCGCAGTTTGTCGGGCAGTCCCAACTCAATGTTCCAGCGAAATCGACAGATATTCCATCGGGTCCCGAAATCAAAGTGAATATTATCGAATCGTTCTCTCTATCGAGAACCGAATCGCCGATAAATGCCGCAAATGGGCAGGAATCTTCATAAGCGGTCAAATTAGTCGAATTCGCAATCGGTGGATAATCGAGATAATATGTGTCCGAAACGCAACTTGTGCAGGCAAATTCGCAATTGTATGTGCAAAGTTCCACAACGATAGAATCCACAGTATCGAGAACCGATTGCGTATATGTTAATTCACTGCTGTCCCCGATGAGTGAATTATTTATAAACCACTGGAAATTATCGAACAAATCGGCATTGAAAACATCGAATTCGATTTCAGCACCCGCCATAATCGTATCGGGTGAACATTCGCCGGTAATCGAGACGATTGGAGTATCGATATCGCAAACATCGAGTGTGGCATAAGCTGTATCGCAGCACCACGGGACATCCTCCATACAAACCTGAACCGCATAGGTGTGAGTGCCGACATCGGGAATGGGGGATGGGACATAAATCGAACAGGCAAGTGCGCAACAGGATGAATCTGCGAAATCGGCGAACGGAATTAAAACGCTTCCGATTAGTTCGAAATATCTATAACATAAATTCGCTCCGGTGCAGTTGGAATAACTCGCCGAGGCATCCAAAGTATCGGCGTGTCCATAGCAGATAATATCGTTTGGCAATATATTCAGCACCGCGACTGGATGATGCATTGTTACTCTCGCGGAAATCTCGTAAGCGCAATCGTAAGCATTGTTTAATCCAAATCGATAAGTGATTATGCCATTTCCTGGAGTCGGGAACCAGTCGAATTCTGCAGGAAGCGAATTCGGTGAAATCCAATTCAGAATCGTATCGACATCGCCTGTGCCATCGGTAGTGTAAATGACCTGACAGATGAGTGAATCCTCCATTCCAGATGGCGTTGTATAGAATGTATCCAGTAAATTCGGGATAAATTGCCCATAACAAAGAACCGTATCGTGAGCGTCAGCCGAAATATCGACAGGAATAACGGTAATCAGCGATGAATCGGGCGAATCGGGGCAATCGGCACACCAGCCGTAGAGATAATATTGCGTTCGAGCGGTATCGGGTTGCGAGCAGAATATATCGCTCGACAATGGAATAAGTTCACCGACTGCTGTATCGTAGTTTGCATATCCAAAATCGACCTCGCCTGTGCAATTGTGTGGGATTGCGGAAAGTTCGATACATCTTTCGCAGTTAGAAATCGCTAAAATAGTATCGGGTGCATAAATTTGAATCCATTTTATATCGACCGAGACCGATGCATAGGATGAACATCCTGCAACGGTATCGATTACCCAGATATACCATACATCGGCGGATTCCACTGTGTCTGTGCAATGAGGCAGTTCACCGAAATAGAGCGAATCGCCAGTAGAATTGTAAAAATGATAAACCAAATCGCCCGAGGGGTTCACTGTGCTCGATGAAGCATCTAAATATATCCGACTGCCTCTACAGGCAGGATTGTTCTCTGCGGTCAAACTCGCAACAATTTCGGACTGTTTAACCCAGAGACTATCGATTCGGAAACATCCATTCGAATCATAGACAGTAACATAGGCGGTATAATTTCCAATATCGCCATAATTATGAGTAATCACAAAATCACCGACAGAATCTGCGGTATCGATAACATCCCAAGTTTCATCGCCGAACTGAATTATCACAAATTCGGCAACTGTCGCCGAATCGGGCGTAATCGTGAATGTAATCGGTTCGCCTGCGCAACCTTTCGATGAGACAAAAGCGAAATTCACAGGCGGATTGACAGGAATATAAATCGAATCGTCGTATCGGCAACCGAATCTATCGGTGAAATGAACATAAGCCCAGAACGATGTATCTGCAATATAATTAATACACTGGTCGCAATTGTCGGCGCCGGGCAAATCCCAGCAAATATCCGATGAATTTAACGAATCGCCAATAAGACAAAAACTCAATGTCTCATTGGAGCAGTAATAATCGCCTATATCGTGAGCGATTGTCGAATTGACTACAATATCGTAATCCTGACAGGGAACGAAAACTGCGAAACTGTCCAATCGAGTCGCAGAACAGGTTCCCGCTCCCGAAATATCGTAATATACCCAACTTGTCCCGCAATTTGTCGGCGAGATTGTTAAAGTATCCGCTGTCGATGAACCTGTGCCGAGTGTCCCGCTTTCATAAATCCATATATGGTCGTAAGCGTATGATTCCGATAAAATCACTGTATCGATTTCGTTGCGGCAGATTGTCAGCATCGTATCGCCGATGACATCGTTTGGTAATAGTGTGAATGTCGTGCAAATCATTGTCGGGCAAGGGTCGTAAAGTGTATCGACAACACCAGGCGAAAGACTATCAGGTGCGGAATACGATTGATGGTCGGGTTCGATACAGATTTGCGTATCGATAACATCGCTGTGAATGAAATCGTTCGATACGAGCATAGAATCGCTTTGCCAGTTCCAGAAAAACGCTCCACCGACATTAAGCCATTTGGCATAGAAAATACCGGTATCGTTCGGGCAGATTGTTAGACCAATTGTTGTATCGAGCCAGCCGCTATCGGGTGGATAGTGGAAAATCCAGAATGTCGATTCCGCTGCGACAATTCCGCCGCTGTCCGCTCGAACATAGACAGAATCCCAGCCGAAAATCCAATCGTTTATTCCTGTATCGAAATAAGCTCGGTTGCACATTATCGCTGTATCGCTGTCGAGATTATACCAGTGTCCCGATGAGCCGATGCTCAAATTTTCCAGCGAACTGTAGATATAGATACTGTCATAGACGAATCCAGGATTCAGTGTATCGTGGCAGACATCGAGTTGGAAAGTATCGTTCGGACAAAGATATACAGGCAGCCAATCGACACATAAATCTTGTGCCAAACCGATTCCCGCGGCGAAAACTAAAAGTAATGTTATAAATATTTTCAGTTTCATTATATTTCTCCCGCTATGTTTTTCAGGGCTCATTTTTACGATTTTTCCATCAATGTCTTTGACATATAGAATAATACTTCGTATAGCAAAGCTAATGTTCCATATGTCAAAAGCAATACTCCATTAATCCTTATGTAAGTTGTGGCTCATACCTATTCACATCATCATCAGTTATCAGTATTATGTGAACCCAAGCTATTGCCATCATTTCGTTCCATAGTAAAAATATCCATTTGCTCGAAACGAAGCTGTATCCGCTTCTCCGCATTTAACAAATAATGTTCCAGTGGTGCATACACAGGATAGTGGAATAGTCCAAGTGCCGCCGAAATTAGCCGTAACTACAATATGACTTCCCGAAGATACTCCCGCTATAATGTTAGTATCGACAGTGCTCATTCCCGATGCGTTGCCTATACCATCGACCGTTTCACCTCGCACAGCGTCCAGACTATCGTGTATCGCAGCACTGTCGATAAATGTAAGCGACTTTGTATATGCAGTATGGAAATTAGTTGTGTCATCTGTTATAAGTCCCAAAGTAGTTTCATAACCATTCCATTTTGTTGTATCATCGACAATTTTGTTGAAATCAAGCGTATCCGTTTTCGTCCCTATAAGTATCCGCAATACTGCCGATGTATCATTAACTACAATCGCCATAGAATCTCTTATTGCATCTGTTACTGTAGTGTCTGAATAAGTTTGAAGTGTATCCCAATCGATAGAATCCTGCGAGAAATTAGAGAAGTGATTTGTCGTATCCCAATATGCGCCAAGAGAATCATAGATAGCATTTGTAACAGTTGTATCTGCATAAGCGCCCAATGAATCATAAATGGCATTTGTTATCGTGGTGTCTGAATATGCCTGAAGCGTATCCCAATCGATGGAATCCTGCGAGAAATTAGAGAAGTGATTTGTCGTGTCCCAATATGCGCCAAGAGAATCATAGATAGCATTTGTAACAGTTGTATCTGCATAAGCGCCCAATGAATCATAAATGGTATTTGTTATCGTGGTGTCTGAATATGCCTGAAGCGTATCCCAATCGATAGAATCTTGAGAGAAATTAGAGAAGTGATTGGTCGTGTCCCAATATGCGCCAAGAGTGTCAAAATCCAGTGAAGTTAGATAGCCGGCATCATTGGCAAGAAGAGAGACATTTTCGCCTTCCATCATTATGGTAGTTGGAACAGTTAGAATATCGTTCCATAGGATTGCCCCTGTGCTATCGGCATATACAGCGGAATCACAATATACTGCAGTATCGTTCTGCGTAACAATCGGTGAATCCCCTGTGCCATCATTGTAAATTATTTCACCTGTTGCAATATCTATCCATATAGCATTTGCTATACTCGGAGATGCGCCTTGAGGAGTGAGAACTATATATGTTGGGTCGATTGCACCTGTTACCGTTAATTTTCCATCTATATAAGCATTGCCATTCACAAGTAGTGAATCGTCTATCACTCCCGCACCATCAATCCAAAAATCCGCACCGACTTGCGCACCCGCATTTTGATTCTGAATATAATCTGCATCTCCGGATGCGAGGTCGAGTGCATAGCCAGCTGTATCCGCATAAATTGCACTATCTGCATAACTTGCAGTTTCGGCTCGTGCAATGAATAATGCTGTATCGGCATAGATACTTTGAGTTGCGCTATCTGCGAGATGCGCTGCGAACGATGTCCCAGCTGTATCTGAATAATATGAGAATATCGCTGTATCTGCATAAATCGACGAGTCGGATTTTATAGTAAATAATGCACTATCTGCATAACTTGCAGTTTCGGCTCGTGCAATGAATAATGCTGTATCGGCATAAATGCTTTGTGTTGCACTATCTGCGAGATGCGCTGCGAACGATGTCCCAGCTGTATCTGAATAATATGAGAATACCGCTGTATCTGCATAAATTGCACTGTCTGAATATATCGATGCAAAAATTGTATCTGTATTCGTCATAACCTCGATATCGGCAGTGCCATCATTATATATTAATACGCTGTCCGATTCACGAATCCAGATTGCGTGGTCGATACCGGGTGAAATCGTCTGTGGTGTCAATGCGAGATATGTCGGGTCGATACCGCCTGCGACAGTCAATTTTCCACCTATATTCACATTGTTATCGACACGAAGCGAATCCATTATCCATCCCGAACCTGTTATCCAAAAGTCGGCAGGTTGCGATACCGATGCTTGATTCCATATATAATCGGCATCGCCGGGCTGAAGGTTCCATGCGGTTGCAACAACTCTTCCGCTATCGGCAAACAATGCAAAATTAGCTGTATCTGAATACCCGGCAATTCTTGCCGTGTCAGCTCTATATGCACTATCGGCTACCCATGCAAATGCTGAATTATCGGTAGAATCAGCGTGAGCGGTCGAATCCGCCCATCTCGAATGGTCGGCGAGAATCGCAGTATCAGCAGTGTCGGCGTGCCATGCAAAATTTGCAGTATCGGATGAATCCGCCCAGGTCGTTCCCAATGTGCGAATCGCAGTCGCTGCTATATGCGCCCATCCAGATTGGTCTGCATAGCCACAATGCTCGAGGTCATCGAGCGATAAAGTGGCGACCAATATCGTGTCTGGCAGCGAATAGATTCCTATTGCCGAACCTGTATCCCACCAGTTAGTAGGGATAGTAATTTCACTCGAACCATCGGAGACCACATAATCATCGACCACAGTTCCCGAACCATCGGTTAACATAAGCAATAACGGTTCAGCGGATAAAATTGTAGTCAGTGCGACAAAAGCAATAATTAAAAAAGTTCTGTATCTCATAAATGAACCTCCCAGTTTACTTTAATAGTTTCAAGTGAAATTATAGGACACTGAAAGTTATTTGTCAAGGGAAATTTTTTTCTTATTGAATGACAAGGGGTTATAGAATTAAGGAATCGAAATAAGTCTTAAAAGCTATGTAATCGCAAAAAAATATTGTGAAATAATTTGCAATTTTTAAAATAAATTATAG
>JAGGZE010000088.1 GCA_021162205.1 bacterium | reverse complement strand
TTTCATTCACACCGGATGCAAAACAAATCGAATCCGATGGGTCGAATATATCGAGAATTATATGCCCAGAATCAGGTGGAATACAATGACCCGTTGGCGGATATTCGATATCGACAACAGGCGGACATTCATCGACAGGCGCTTCGCCAGCAACCTCGAATTCGATACAATCGTGTGCCCAATTTCCAGCATAATCTGCAAAATCCAAACACACTACAATATGTGCGCCCGGTGGGAATGGAGTGCTATCGTGATGCCACGATACCTCATCATAATAAATTGTAAGTTCACTCGTTACATTTAGAGTATCACCATTTATAATAACTATCATACTATAAGTCGATGTATCCACACCGCTATAAATACATTCTGGGCTACTCGGGTCGACGAGATATGCCGCTCGAATGTATGCGAGCGTATCGACAGTATCGCCATCGAAAGGTTCCCAGTATGTAACATAGGGTGGACAGGTATCCTCCAAAACCGGCTCTGTATAGAATGTAACACAATCGTCGCCCCAGTTTCCTGCACCATCCATAATTGCAGCACAAACTATATAGCAATGAGCTGGTTCTAATCCAAGCAAATCGAAACTACCAGATGCATTGCCATAATCCCAGCTTGAAAAAATTCCGTAGTCTAAAATATATGTCCAGACAGTGTCATCGCAGGCGCGGATTCTAATAAATAACGACGAATCGACAAGACCTGTGCCAGGACAACCGAATTCATAGAAATTTACATTGAAATTTGAATCGACATAAGCTTCACGGTCAGCGAACCATTGTCCACTATCGAATATAAGTGTTTCGCCCTCGGCGGGAGTTGTCCAACTTACCTCGGGGGGACAGGTATCTTCGAGCGCACAGGTGTGCCAGTAATTACAATCGTAAAATTCATTTCCAGCATTATCGATAGCGAGAATACAAAGTTGAATATCTTCATCGTAAGAGAATGCCGCTCCTGTATGATTCCAGTTGACCATAATACAGTCGCCAGCAGGGTCGAAATAGCATTGTTCGGTAATATCGGTCATTGCGGTATCATCACCGATTCTTACCAAGACAGTAATCGAATCGGGAATAATTCCCGCATTATCGCAGCCTGGAGCATTATCGCAAACCATTGCACCAATGTTTGCATCGACAGGGATACACGCTGTATCGTTCGGCATCCAACGCTCGACGTATGGCGGACAGGTATCGACAGGTGGAGTAAATGTATCGCAAACTGTGAATGTAAGTGAATCCCAGAACATACCGCCAGCGCCATCGTATCCGTGAACCGTAAGAGTTGCACCTGTTCCAGGGACTAATTCATAATATGCCGGGTCGAGAATGAATTTCGCCAAACAGGGACCGAGGTCGATTCTATTTAATCCACTGGTTCCTGTTAAAAAGAATGTAGTGCCATTATTAAGGAGTGAAGCATCGACATAATGCACTCCGGTGCAACTGCAAAATTCGGTAGAGGGGTCCTCGACAATGAACCAAATCTCGTCTTCATAAGGGAAACAATTCGTATCATAAGGAAATGGATTCCATTCTGCAACAAATGGGTCGCAGCTATCTGGCAGACATTCCTCGGTATGAAATCTAACAGGACTGTAACCTGTCGCTATATTGCCATACATATCACCCGCCTGAGCCATAATTTCATAGCAATGACCACATTCGAGACCGAGGTCATCGAAAGAACCCGAAGCAGTTCCCATTAATCGACAATATGCCGGGTCGAGAACTATATTTATATGCGTTGCTTGCACAAACCGCCAGCTTGTATCGTCGCAATTTCTGATTAAAAGTCCAATCGTGCTTGTATCGAAAGGAGTTGGAATACATTCTGAATAATTATCATTGAAATTTATCGTCCAAAGACTATCTCCAGCGGAAATATGCCAAGTGCCATCGAATACGAGCATAGTATCGGATAAATATGGATTAAAAACTTCGGGGGGACATGTATCTGGGCAAACATTATAAAATGCGCAGACAGGTTCGGGCATTGCATTACCGGCGTAATCGGAAGCGGTAACACAAAATTGAATATTCATATCGGGTTGAATAAGATAATTGAGCGAATCGCAAGGATAAGTCGGATTAAAATCGACCTCGACACAATGAGGTCCGCCTGAATTATGAATATAAGTATGAGATGTAACATTCATTTCGGGATGACCTGGAATCTGAAGCATAAGTTGCACCGATGCCGGGTCGACATCTGTAATCTCGGAGCAATCGAGACTATTATCACAAATCATAATGCTCATATATCCGTCATAGCAAGTGATTTCAGGTTCGGGATTCCATCCGATAACCACGGGAGGACAGGAATCCATAACGGTTTCGGTATAAAAATGGACACATTGTATAGTATCCATTTCATAAATATTAGCGATATGAGCGCAAAGGTCATAATAACTGCCAGGTTCGAGTCCGAGTAATCCAAAACTGCCCTCGGCATCTCCATTGTCATAATAAAAATGACTATAATAACCTGTAATTTCCTCTAATGGAGCGCCATTGCGGCTGATTTTTATCCATAGGGAAGAACTATCTAATTCAGAATAATCATGGAAATTCACACGAAACATCGAATCGGGTGACGATGGACCATCGAACCACCATTTCCCGCTATCGAAATGAAGCATTGCACTTTCGGTAGGTGAAATCCAGTCGATTGTAGGTATGGGTTGTGCAAATACCAGCGTAGAAACAAACACACACAGCAGAAACAACCTTGTTAACCTATACATAATAAACCTCCTGTTATTATTTTCTCGATTTACATAAAACAATTTATAAAATAAAAAACAAAAGTCAAGTTTTGTTTTGAATTTTTTATTGAAATTACTTGACCATAGCCATAATTTTTCTATCTTTATAGAAAATGAACATTTAGAGGAGGTATCTTATGCGAAAATTTATGTTGGCTATGTTAATCTGCGTTATGCTCGTTCCACTGCTGTCCTATGCTCAATGGACAGTGAATTTATCGAGAGAATCCGACCCACTCGAACGAGTCTTTGGAACAAATTCCATAGCATCGGAACTGTTCGATACACTCGATGAACCTTTTCCACCGTTTCCTATGTCGTTTATCTGGTATTTTATCATTCCCGATACCGCAATGCCGACATTATGGAAAGATATTCGTCCATTAGCAGAAGATATTAACTGGTTTATGGTAGGTGTTTGGAATTCACCATCGGATATCCAACCCGAGATTATAAAATGGTTTCCAGATTCGCTTCCTATCGATTATGGCTATTTCTATTTCGATACTATTCCCGATATGTCCACAAAAATCAGTATGTCCGATATAGACAGTTTCATATTCAACCCTGTGGACCCATATACTCTTTATGATACAGTATATTTCCAATTTATCGCTCGAGTAGATACTACCGATTCTTTCCCGCCATATGCAGAGAATTGGTATCCTATTTGCGGAAGTGAAAGTGTTTCCGTGAACCTCGATTCTTTCTCTGTCGATATTTTCGATGCTTTATCCGGTGTGGACCCAACTTCGATAGCAATCACTCTGACGGGAATCGGGGACATTACCTATTTTGCAGACATCACTTCAATCACCGGCGGATACCATATACATTACTCTATTCCTATGACTTTACCTTATGACAGTGATTTCGCAATTCAAATCGATGTCAGCGATAACGATGGAAATGCTACTTTGCTTTCCTGCGCATGGCATACCGAATCTGCTGATTCGGGCTATGCAATTAGCGGTTTTGTATACGATACACTCACACTGGAGCCCATTTCCGGTGCTGGTATCGGCGATGTCTCGCTCACTTATACAGGAGTTTCAGACGACACAGGATATTATTCTATATCTGGCATCGAAGATGGCTCATATTTATTCAGCGTATACAAAGATGGTTATACAACGAGGTCCGAAAGCATCTCTGTTTCGGGTGCCGATGTATCACACGATTTTTATCTCGTTCCCGCCGAGTCTATGATAGTTATATCGGGAATCGTTTACGATGTTTCGGATAGCACACCGATAGATGGTGCAATCGTTACATCTACCTGGACAGGTGGTTCGGTTACCGATACAACAGATGCCACAGGAACTTATGAAAACAGTGGAATTTCCGGCGGTGCAGCAACACTTACTTATGCTTCTGCAACGGGATATGTTTCTGATAGTATCTATGGCACTTATGCATCCGATACTACAATCGATTTCTATCTACATACTCCGACCGTTGGATATGCAATTTCTGGAGCGATTACACTCGAGGGTGCAACCGATTACAGCGGAACAATTGTCCTTCTGAACGACAGTTTAGCCGACACCACAGATGCCTCTGGCAATTATGAATTTACCGAACTCGATGCTGGAACTTATGAACTCGTCGCATTTCACGATGGCTATGAGACTTTCGATACCTCACTGATTATTTCAGATGACGATATCGATATTTCTACCGAACTCGCCGAAATAGCGGCTGCAATCGGTCCACCGACCGAGGTAGAGGCAAGCGATAGCGAGTTCGCGGGTATAGTTCATATTACATGGTCTCCTCCCGGTGAATATACTATGCTCACTTACGATGACGATGACCTTACAAATAGTTATGTAATCACACTTCCATCTGACCAGGTAAATAAAGTTGGCATGCTATATAATATTTCAGCACCTGCAACACTTATTAAAATCGAAATCGGATATTATAGCGATGAAATTAGCAACTGTATTGTCAGCACCTGGGATGGTTCGGCACCCGATGAGGAACTCGGAAGTGAATATACCGCAACTCTTTCCGCCGATTATATGTACACATTCGATTTCACCGGCGACTATGTAACTCTCGATGGCGATTTCTTTGTTCAATTAGCCACAGTTTTTCCCACAGATACTATATTCCCAATTTCCGATTCTGTCTATACCGATACTTGCGACGATTTCACATACATATATTTACCTTCGACTAGCTCCTGGTCCACACTTAACGCCGCTACAACATGGAGCGGTTTCGTATGGCTAATTCGTGTATATGTCCAGACCGATGATGGAATCGTTATGCTTACACCGAACAGCGACACTCACAGTGAAACAGATATAAGTTTGAATCCATCTGCCGAGCTGTCGACATCGATTTTAGAACGAACCACAGATACCGAAGAGGTATTAACAGGATATAAAATTTATAGAGCGGAAGAAACATTCGATTCGCCGGATAGTCCTTATGTCAGTTTGATTTATAGTGCAGGTCCCGATGAAAACCAATATTTCGATGATGCTATCGAGCCCGATGTAGAATATTATTATGGAGTTACCGCTGTCTACGATGATGTTACCGAGTCCGCTCTTTCGAATATCGATGTCGGCAATGCAATCGATTTCCGCCCTGGTGCCGATATTCTCGTGCTCGACTGGGACAAAGGGCAAAATCTTGCCGATGGCGGAACAACCGATGAGATTACAGCGATTACCGATATGATTAGCGATATGGTCGCAGGTGCGGATACTATGGACATTTATATCAGCGAACAGGATGAATATCTTCAGCACTTTATTCTCAGTAACTACCAATGGGTATTCGTAATAGCTGGCAATGAAGACCCCTATATGCCATTCTATTTCTTCTCCGACACGATTCAATTCTCGAACTTCCTGACATCTGGAACCGGACTATTCATCGAGGGAAGCGAAGCGGCATATTATCTGGAAAGTTATTTTCCGAATCTGTTGGCCGATTTCGGTGCATCGTTTGTAGATGATGGCTACGATTCCGCTAATGTTCACTATCTAACTGCTGTCGAACCATCGTTTTTCGGCGAAACAGACACATTCGATGTCGATTACGCCTATAATACTGTTCCCGATTTTACTGCCGATGAAATTGCACCGATTACGGGTGCCGAAGCGATTCTCAATTCTCAAACCGATGCCCCTGTTCCTGTCGGCGATGGCACGAGAGTTACATATTACAATAATGGCTGCAGAATCGTATTCTCATCGATTTATTTCGGTTCTATCGATGTTGGAACTACACCGCCTGCAACTCGCACAGCAGTATTCGCAAAAATTTTGGATTCTCTCGGATTGACGACGACAGATATTGCGGAAAAACCTGCGAAACCGAAAACACCGATTCTTTTGAGCAATACGCCGAACCCATTCAATGCCACGACCGAAATCAGATTCACATTGCCGAATGATGACAATGTCAGACTCGAGATTTTAGATGTGAGCGGGAAATTAGTCTCGGTTCTTATCGATGGCAAATTTAATGCGGGAACTCACGAGATTATCTGGAATGGTATGGATAGTTTCGGCAAGAATATACCGAGTGGAATTTACACCTGTCGATTGACTGCATCGATTGGAACATATACCACTCGAATGACATTGATAAAGTAAAATGTGAAGTCGGTCATTCGGTTTCATTAGATACTTTTGGTTAAAACATATAATTCTGTTTAAAATTCCTATGTCGATGAAAAAGTTCCGTTTTGTCTGGCGGAACTTTTTTATTATATTAAATTGATTTTAACAATCGCACAGGACAACATTATGGACAAAATAATATACACGCCAATAGGTATAATTCATTCACCATTTTACTCCATCGAAGGAGTTCCAATACAGCCAGTCGGGGCAAAAAATATTAAAGGCACTGTCGAGATAGAACCGAAATTCACCGATGGCTTGAAGGACCTCGAAGAATTCTCAAATATCATTTTGATTTATCATTTTCATTTCTCCGAGGGCTATTCGTTGCAGGTGAAACCGTTTATGGAGGAAAAAATCCATGGGGTTTTCGCGACGAGAGCGCCGAAACGGCCTAATTCCATCGGTATATCGGTGGTCAGACTTGTGGAAATCGAAGGCAATATAATTCATATAGAAAATGTCGATATCGTCGATGGCACACCGCTTTTGGATATAAAACCGTATGTCCCCGAGTTCGATATTTTCGATGTGAAAAAAATCGGATGGTTAGAAAAAAATAAGGGCAAAGTGCAAAATACCAAAGCAGATGACAGATTCAAGTAATATAATGCGCGTTTATAAATGAGGGAAATATGACAGGAATAATCGGGATAATAATTTACTTCGCTATCGGGCTATTTGCAGGTTTTATGAGTGGTATGTTTGGGATTGGTGGAGGTTCGGTTAGAATTCCTTTACTCAATCTTGCAGGATTACCTTTATTGACCGCTTTCGGAATTAACTTGTTTATTATTCCATTTTCATCGATAGTAGGAGCGGTCAGCCATAGGAAAAATATAAGTCTTAAAATCGGTATGTATATGATACTCGGTGGAACTCTGGGGTCGTTAGCGGGCGCGTTCTTTGCTGGTTCTATTCCAACAAGAATTTTGGCAATTATATTTGTTATCGTTTCAATTATAACAGTGTTAGGGATTTACCTCAGTAGAATAGCTCCTGATCTTTCGAAAAAAATAGCAGCGACTCCATCGAATATCTTTATCGGTGCATTCCTCCTGAATTTAATAACGGGGATGCGTGGTGGAAGCGGTGGTTCTTTGTTCCCACCTTTCTTAAAAGCGATGAAACTCGATGTTCATAGAGCAATAGCCACATCGTTATTCGTAACAATTTTCACTGCGGTAGCAGCGTTGTTCATATATTTGCATAGAGGCAATATAATCTGGAT
>JAGGZE010000040.1 GCA_021162205.1 bacterium | reverse complement strand
GGCTCGATTATACATTATATCCGAGTTCCCGCAATCGCTTTTTGCCATCCTCGGTGATATTTTCAGTCGACCACCGCGGCTCGAATGTAAGCTCGACATCGACATCGGAAATACCATCTAAAACCGAAATCTTCTCGGTTATTTCCCTTGTTATTATATGATAAATCGGGCAACCCGGAACAGTAAGTGTCATCAAAATGTGAACCTTGCCATCATCTTTTACATCGATGTCGTAAATGAAACCCAAATCATACACATTAATAGGGATTTCAGGGTCGAAGATTTTCTTGAGTTCATCGATGATTTTTCCTTTTATTTCTTCTACATTTTCCATAATGCCTCCGAAAAAAAATTTAACTACTTAAAATAAATTATAACGATAATAATCAATATCCACAAGAGTAAATTTATAATAAATGGCGGGTCGGAGACGACGAGTTTTTCAGGCGATTCGCCTTTGCTCATTACTTTCACAAGAAAAAGATACCTGAACAGTCCATATAGAACGAATGGCAGTGAAAGTCCAAGATAAGCCGTTCCAAAACGAGCCGCAGTTTCGGGCGAAAAAACATAAAGTGAATATGCAGTTATTGTCGATGCGATTTCGATTAAGATAAGTTCATCGAGAAAAGGCAGCGAATAGTTCCGCAAAACATCCCTTGTGAAATTAGAATTATTCGATACGATTCGTGCGAGTTCCTGCCTTCGTTTCGCTGTAACGAGAAATAGCGCCAATAAACTTGTGCAAAGTAGCAGCCACGACGATATTACGACATCGATAACGACAGCACCGGCAGCGGCTCGCAGCAAGAATCCCGATGCTACAACGAGAATATCGACAATCACCAATTTTTTCAATGCGAATGAATATAAAATCTGCAGCAAAATATATGTTGCAGCGACGATACCCAACCCCGAATCTAAATCGAATGCCCATAACAACCCGCTTCCAACGAATACGATTGCAAAAACCGCCGCTAACCAGACAGGAATTTCCCCCGATGGCAATGGACGAAATTTTTTCGTTGGATGCTGTCTATCTGCGGGCAAATCGACAATATCGTTGAATATATATACTCCACTCGCGAGAAGGCAAAAAATCGCGAATGCCGCAAATGAAAGTAGAACTTTATGAATATCGAAAAACTCCTGCGAAAATATAAGCCCCGCGAATACGAATAAATTTTTAATCCATTGGACAGGACGCATCGATTTGATTATCGCCACGATATATCGCATAAAACTCCTAAAATATTTATTTTTCGGGCTTCCTGACTATAATTCCGATTGCAAGCGATGTGTTCGCTCCAAATTTGGTTTTTCGCAATTTCTCACGGATTGCTCGCCGAACTTTCCAGAGAACAGGCACTCTAAATGGATATAACGGCAACTTAATCCCAATTTTCCATAATGTTTCGCGGGTTGTCCGATAGAAAAACGATGGATACATCCAATCGCCATAAAATGAAACTGGGTCGAAACCGAACTTTTTAAGCTCTTTCGTCAGTTGTCCCAATGAAAACTCGCACTCCCAGCCGGCGAACCACTTATCGAATGTAATCAAAATATGCTTCACCACAGTATATAGATGCCACCTTTGCGGGACATCGATTATTGCGAGCCCGCCCGGTTTGAGAACTCGATAATTTTCCCGAACGATTCCCCATGGGTCGCGGAAATGTTCTAATAATCCCTGATGAAAAACCACATCGAGCGAATTATCGGGAAATGGTAGAGCGAAAGCATCACCCTGAACGGATATAACACGAGATTTACTTTGCTCGTTCAATTTTTCCAGAATATCGATAGCGGCATCAGCATAATCCAGCACAAAAACATCTGCACCGGCTTCGGCTAATGTGAAACTATCTCGTCCAGTGCCAGCACCGACCTCGAGAATCTTTTTCCCAGCGACATCGGGCATCACATCGAATAATCCATCGGGAATTCTACCCGAATTATCGTATATCTGGTCGGGGTTTTTCTTCTGCGTCCAGAATTTTTCCCAATGCGACCGTTCACTCGTTCTTGCCATTTGAAAACCTCACATTCATAAATGATAGAATAATTTTCAAATAATCGCATAAATCTTTTATTGCAAGTGAAAAATAATTTTACGCCGAGATTTTTGCCCGGTAGGTATCGAAAATTATGCAGGCAAGTGAATCTTTACCTAATTTGCATTGATAATTTTGCATAATTCGGGTTGCAGGTATTGAACAACATCGAAGTGAGCTACTCCGCAAATATAATTTATCTCAAAGATGGTCTGCACTCGAATAATGTTTCATCATTTAATCGGTCCCATCAATAATTCATAGTTTCTATTTCATCAGGATTGTGCGTTTGATGATTGTCCTATCTCCTAATGTTGCTTTAATCAAATATACTCCGCTTGGAGTTGATTCATCCGGTTGCCAAATGAATGTATCGTTTGTATGGACAGACCCATGCGCCTGTCCTTGTATTGGACGCACACGCGGGCGCGTCTCTACAACATTCCCTCGCAAATTGTAGATTTCTATCGATGCCTCTTCAGGTGCGGATATGTAGCAAGAAGAATTAAATGGATTTGGAAAAATGTTTAGCGCAAATTCTTCTGGCATTGCATCCGTTTCCCCGACAGCAAGGAAATCCGGAATATCGACACAGAAAACTTCGCTTACAGTATCTTCATCCGAGTATATTGTGATATTATAACATTGCTCTGTTCCAAATGCCATGGAAGGCACAGTGATGTTCCAATCGATAAATTGACTTCCACCATATCCTGCCAGCGATGAAAAAGTCACCGGATTTGGAAAGCCACCAGAATAAACGAGGTCGCATCCCGTTAGGTCGAGAGATACAGATACATTATTTGCGTCGTAAGTCCAGCCATTGATGACGAGCAATTCGATAGATGACTTTGCAAATGAGTCGTATAGACTCTCGAGGACAGGGTCAAATTCGATTGGAGCGGGCGAACAATATAGAAATGTATCTACAGAACCTATTCCATAGTAGGTAACGAAAACCGCCGAATCTCCTGGACTGATAGCTCGAAGAAACCATTTTACCATGGCAGCGGAATCACCGAAGGAACCACCTGTATCTGTTTCCCACTCAGAAGTATCCCAACCATTACCAACTGATGAGGGCCAACTTCCATACCAGAAAATATCGGGTGGATTTGATACCGCTTCATATCCTGTTAAAATGCCTGTCGAGACAAGGTCTGCCGAAGCAGGTGGAAAGCCATTTTCATAAGCTCTCCAGACCGACGGTAATGCAAGGGCGTAAAATATTTCAGCAATACCCGTATAACCAAAGGCAGTCGAAATTGGAGCGAAATCATTCCAGTCGAGCATTGTATCGAAGAACATGATGCAACCGACATTGTGAGAAGCGCCATCGGTGGGTTTTAGCACAGCTTTGAATCTTATTTGTTCACTTTCACCCGGTGTTAATCCCAATGTCACAGGAACTATTTCCTGCCTGATATAGACGCCTTCCCAGTCATCCCAGATGCAAATTATAGTATCCCCGGACATAAATGACGATGAGCAATCAGGAAGAGATTCATCAGTCTTTGCCCATGTGCTATCGACATTATACATTACCCATTCGGTTCCCGGAGCTTCTGGGAAACCATAAGTAAGTTTCACATAATCACCGGTACCAGTTTGGTCACCACCTACTTCAAATTCGCCGCTTGTTTCATCCACATCG
>JAGGZE010000113.1 GCA_021162205.1 bacterium | reverse complement strand
TTTTTTAACATAGAAATTTCCTTTTCCTATTTTAATAATAAACACTTAAAACAATCGTAAAAATTCAAATCTATCATGCGATTTCCAAAATTTTTTCGACTATACCATCGACATCGAGTTTAAGTATTTTTAGAAGTTCAGCCCTTTTCCCATAAGTTATAAATTCATCTGGAATACCGTGAATGTATAACTTTTTATTCTTAATATCATTTTGCTGAATAAATGCTGCGATTTCCTCACCAAAACCACCATTCACAGTTCCCTCCTCGATTGTCAGAATTTTTCTATTCGATTTAAGTAAATCGAGCAAAAGCTCTTCATCCATAGGTTTGATAAATCGGCAGTTGACAACAGTCACAGAAATTTTATGCTCGTTTTTCACAATTTTTGCTGCATCGAGCGCAGGATATACCATCGAACCGACCGCGAGAATCAATATTCTGTTTTTGCCCTTTTTCAACAATTCCCATACAGGAAATGGAATTTTTTCAAATCCATTAACTTCGATACCGACACCAGAACCTCGCGGATAGCGAATCGCCCAGGTTCGAGTGAACGAATCCAACGCGGTGAATAAAAGATTTCGCAATTCCTGTTCATCCTTGGGCGCGGTAATCACGATTTCTGGCACTGCGCGAAGATAAGCGATATCGAAAACGCCATGATGAGTGGGACCATCCTCGCCGACAATTCCAGCTCTATCGAGTGCAAGAACAAGTGGAATTTTTTGAAGTGCGATATCGTGAATAATCAGGTCATAAGCTCTTTGAAGAAAAGTAGAATAGATAGCGGCAACAGTTCTTCTGCCTTCTGCGGCGATAGCACCGCTGAAAACGATAGCATGCGCCTCGGCAATACCGACATCGAAAAATCTTTCGGGAAATTGTTCGTGAAATTGTTCCAAACCTGTTCCTGTTCCCATTGCGGCGGTGATTGCCACGAGCTCGGGATATTTTTCGGCAAGTTCGACCATAGCATCGCCAAAAATTTTAGTATACGATGGCGGTCCCTCGCTTTTCATCACCTCGCCGGTATCGGAGTCGAATTTGCTCAAACCATGATATTTGGTAGCATTAAGTTCGGCGGGCTTAAAACCCTTGCCCTTAGTGGTAAGTATATGTAAAAGTTTCGGTTTTTTGATATTTTTTATCTCTCGAAGAACCCTGATAAGCTCATTTATGTTGTGTCCATCGATAGGTCCATAATAATCGAAACCGAATTGCTCGAACAGCATTCCTGGAACTATCATATTTTTAAATGAATCCTCGAGTTTTCGAGCAATCGTCCGTAAATGTTTTCCAAGTTCACCTGTTTTGCCGGTGATATCCCAGATATTAGTTTTAAGCTTTTGGTAAAGTGGACTTGTAACGATTTCTGTCAGATATTTTGAAAGAGCGCCGACATTAGGAGAAATCGACATCGCATTATCATTAAGAATAACGAGCATTTCCGAGTTCGATGCACCCGCATTGTTCAATCCCTCGAAAGCGAGACCGCCTGTTAGTGAGCCATCGCCGATTACGGCGGTTATGTTATAATCCTCGTTTGAAAGGTCACGGTTTTTTGCAAAGCCAAACGCAGCAGAAATCGATGTGCTGGCATGACCCGCTCCCCAGACATCGTAGACACTTTCATCTCTGCGTAAAAATCCAGATATACCGCCATATTGACGAATTGTGGATAATCTATCTTTTCTACCGGTTAAAACCTTATAGCCATAAGTCTGATGTCCCACATCCCAGATTATTTTATCGGTCGGTGGGTTATGGACATATAAAAGAGCGATTGTAAGCTCGATAACCCCGAGACTGGGCGCAAGATGCCCACCGGTATGAGATATTGTCTCGATGATATATTTTCTCACTTCTTTTGCGAGTTCGGGAAGTTGCTCGATTTTCAATTTCTTAATATCATCGGGACTATTTATTTTGTCTAATAATCTCATAATCAAAATTATTCGAGATTGTTCTCGAGTTGTGGTAAATAACTTCTAAATACCGTTTCTATATAGCCAGCACTTATGCCCAGTCTGGGAGCGACGAGCACGATGACATAATGCTTAACGAGTGTCATCCAGTGATAAGCATTCGCAAATGTAAATCTAATATTTTCTAAATTCATCGACGATGTAGTAGGACGATACTTGCTGACCTCAGAGAACATTTTATTCATAAGTTGTCCCTTAAACATCTCTACCGCAGCATCACAAGCGAGTTCCATAACATCGGGCGGTAAATTCGACTTGTTTATAATCTTAACAGTATTCCCATTTTCCAAATCGATTATCGCCAATCCCGAGGCATTACATCGGTTTAAAATTTTTTCAGTTATGATATTCAATTCTTCCATTTTTCATCATCCTTAAAATGTTCTTTCCAAAACAAAATCTGCCAGTGATAGAAATAATTTATTATCTTTATTAATTGGCAGTGCTTTCTTTGCATTTTCAATTAATCTTTTAGCGATTTCATTAGACCGTTCCAACCCGATGGCACGAGGGTATGTAGCTTTATCTAACTCAAAATCCGAACCTATATCCTTGCCCAATTTTTTCTGGTCGCCTTTTATATCTAAAATATCATCGGTAATCTGAAATGCCAAACCAAAATTTCTCGCATACTCGGTCAACGAAGAAATCTCTGAGCTCGAACCGTTTCCTATCATCGCACCGAGCTTTATCGATGCCACAAAAAGTGCAGCGGTTTTTTTCTCGTGAATAAATTTCACATCGTTCTCATCGACAGGTTTGCCCTCCATCTCGATATCTGCTACCTGACCGCCGACCAATCCTTGTGTCCCAATCGCTCTCGCAACTTCCCCGATTATTTTTGAATCGGTGGTTTTGGCAAGAATCTCGAACGCAAGCGCAGAAAGAGAATCACCTGCTAAAATAGCGATAGCTTCGCCGAATACTTTGTGGCAGGTGAGTTTTTTTCGTCGATAATCGTCGTCATCCATTGCGGGAAGGTCATCGTGGATGAGCGAATATGTGTGAATCAATTCGACTGCACAAGCTGGTATGAATATTTTTTCCCCACTGCCGCCGACCCAGTTAAATGCCTCGATTGCAAATATCGGTCGAAGTCTTTTCCCGCCGGCAAACACAGAATACCGCATAGCTCGATGTATAGTTTGTGGAAATTCATTTTCTTCGGGGAGAATTTTATCGAGCCATTCATCGATTATCGAAGTGTATTTGTCGAATGCTTTTATAAGATATTCATCCATATTTTTGGAAAAATCAACCCGCCCAAACATATTGTTAGAGCGGGATTCCTTGGTAAAGTATAATTTCAATTATGGTATCAAGTGCATAATGATGCCTCTTTCGCCGCAAGCCCAAATGTGAGACGAATCGAGAACATCGATTGCAAACAGATTATTTTCTGTCATACCAGCAGCTTGACGATACCAGGTTTCACCGCCATCGACAGTGTGAAGAATGTAGCCGAAATTACCAACCATCCATCCAGTTTGAGAATCGGTGAAAACAATGTCTCTGAAATGAGCGAATAGTTCATCCTCGATTGGAGCAGAAACCCAGGTCGCTCCGCCATCGGTTGTGGAAAGAATTGTGTATATTCCACATATCCAGCCATTGTTAGAATCGGTGAAATAAACTGCGGTAAGTGCCGAATTTGTTCCCGATGTCTGTTCTGTCCAGATATTGCCGCCATCGGTAGTATGCAATATAGTTCCAGCATCGCCGACTATCCAGCCATTGTTGTCGTCGATAAAGCAAAGTCCAAGTATATCTGCACTGACACCGACATTTGTGCCTTCCCAGGAATCTCCACCATCGGCGGTTTTGAGAAACAGCCCATTTCCAGCATCATCGAGACCCACAGCGTAAATTTTGAATTCATCGACATATTCGATTTTATTCAGATGGTCGATATCATTATCGGTGGAAATGTTTGCAGCATCGACAAAACCCCAAACCTCGCCACCATCGACAGTTAGAAGGATATTATCATTCGACCCTACGGCGATTCCATTGGTTTCATTGTAGAAATCGACTCCGCTTATTGTGATGTCAGTGGAAATATCGATAACACGCTCATATAAATTATTCCCGCCATCGTATGTTTTATAAATTGTTGCTTGTTTACCGACAAAAACGGCATCGTCGGGGTCGAGAATCGCCAAATCTTCGAGTTGAGCGAGAGAACCATAGCTGATTCCTGTCCAGTTGGAAAGCTCATTCGTTCCAAGTCTTGCTGTTCCGCCACCTCGAATCGGGTCGTTCGCTACGACGAGTGCATATCCACCCGATTCGATTTTTGCATATTCGACATCTCCATATATACTGAGTGCATTCGTAATATTCCAGGTCGCTCCGCTATCGGTGGAAATTGTAACCATACCACCATTTCCAACAGCGATACCGAGGTTTCCAATGATTTGTATAGAATTGAAAATATAAATAGAAGTGGAATCCGAGGCGATACCGGAATTCGCATTTACCCAGGTATTTTCGCCGGTTCTGTAATAAATTCTGCCGGTATCACCACAGGCATAATAAATGCCGTTATCGTCGGCATCTACATCATAGACATTAAAACCTATATTCATATCTTCTTCGACCCAAGTGTTTCCGCCGTCTGTGGTTCGGAACGCTAACGGTCCCGATGAAACCATAAAACCGTTATCGATATCGGTAAAATCGAACGACATAAGTCCATAAGCGGTGCTATCGAGTTCGATTATCGGGATAATCGACCAGTTTTGTCCATAATCGGAAGATTTCAGAAAATTGTTTCCAGCAATAGCATAAAATATGCCACTACCCATATATTTAACCTTTCTGACACGAACTTCACCGAGTGAACTTACACTTTGGACAAGTGTCCAATTTTGTCCGCCATCGGTGGTGCGGTAAATGCAAAGGTCTCCACCGAGAATTCCTGTTTGGTTATCGGCAAAAGCAATCGAACGAATGGAATAACCGCTGTCAGCCATATCGGCGATAGAACATATATTCCAATTAGTGCCTGCATCGGTAGATATTGCGAGAAAACCTTTATCGCCACCTAATGCGATAAATTGACCTCCCGTAAGAATTTCACCTGTGAAAAGAGTCGGCATAATACTTTCATCGGTATGCACAATCTCCCAACTTGTGTTATCGGTGGGAACTTCTTTGGGTTCTGTGCCGGGTTTTTCGCATCCATAGAAAACCAATACCAAAAGTATAAAGCCTGCAAACCAAAATTTACGCATAATGCCTCCTTATTTTTTTAATTTTTCGATTTATTTTTATAATATCTAATTTTATTATTCTTTTTGCAAGAAATTTTTGATTAAATTTTTTTAG
>JAGGZE010000135.1 GCA_021162205.1 bacterium | reverse complement strand
TTTTCTTTCACAAGAGTGAAATTCATTGTCGCCCAGAAATTTCGATTAATGGGGTGCAACAATGAATCCCGTATGGACGGGAGAAAGGTTGCACAAAGAAAACAGGCGAACGCCTGGTCGCCGAGCCATTCGGCTCTTTTTGAGCTTTCAGCTCTTTCTTAATTGGTTGAAATTTATTTTGTTCGAGCGGGCGTTGCAGGGAATCCCGTCTAAACGGGAGGAAAGTTGCACGATAAAAACACCCGAAAGGGTGTTGAAATATTATTTAATTAATCAGGCGTTGCAAGGAATTCCCGATTTCTTAATCGGGGAGGGATGCAACGCACAAAAAACACCCAAAGGGTGTTAGAGGTGAAAGTCGATGCCGATTCTCGATTGATGGTTTGTTGGACGAAGTGGTTGATTTTCGTAGGCATTATATCCATAGAAGAATGATAATGTTCCGAATTCGGCGAAAAATGTCATTGCAAGCTGAAAATATTGTTTTTGGCAGATTCCGCCGCCGTATTTTGTCCAGAAAATTGGTTCGTAATCGAATTCTAATGCGATATTTTTATATTGCACGAGACCGATATTGATGTTTCCTCCGAAATGAGTCGAGAATGGGTGTTTATATTGGAACCAGCTTATCGATTTGAGTTTTGGGAAAATACCTGCGAATATTTCCCAGTCTGTTTCTGGGAATATGTTTAATGGCTTATTTTTGGCTCGTTCTCTATAAGAATTATTTCGTTGTTCGGATAGAAATTTCTGCGGTGAGAATCTCAGTTCGAATACATTCCATATAGTAGTCGGTTCGTCTTTTCTATCGACCTCGTGGAAACAATCGTGAAGCCATTGGAATGTGAGTGAATAGTTCCACAATTTTCCCTTAAATCCTGGTGCGAGTGAATAGTGCATATCTCTCGGGTCGAAAATCACATCGTCCCATTGATAGCCCATACCTGTCCAGACTGCCGAGCGAACGAAGAAGCTGATGTCGATATTATCGGAGAATTTTGCGGAAATCATATCGACGGAATTGTCCATCATACCATCGGTGAAATGGCGCTCGGTTTTTGGGATAAATTTGAGTAAATAGCCTTTGCAATGCCATTTTATCGGTGCGGAAAATTCCACAGCGGAAAGCATTGTTACGATTGAGATAATTGTAAAAATTATACTTTTCATAAATCGACCTTTCATTTTCCGAACCAATATGTATATGCCAGCGATGCCGAGCAATATTTTCCGAATGTATTTAAAAACGGAGTGAATTTAGTTGGGTATTTATTTGCAAAATATCGGATGAAATCGAATCCTGCGGTTACTCCGAATAGATTTTCAGGTTTGCCGCATCCATCATCATCGGTTTTCAGTGATGCCGCAAAACCGACATAGAAATAATTGTATGGGCGAACTATCGCTTCCGCCTTGAATATCGAATAATTGTCATAATGTGACATCGGGCAGCACTCTTCCTGGTCTGGTTGGTCGCTGTCGAAATTTTTATCGAATTTAACAGCGCGCTCGAAAAGAAGATATGTTTTATCCCATCGCCTTATTCCGATACGAATATCTATCGGGATATCCTTTGGAGATTTATGTTTAGTATACCAGTAAAGAATTCCGAGAATATTAGATGTTTCATCTAATAATGAAAAACCCCATTTAGCGTCTTTATCGGAGGCATCGAGACATTCCACGCCTGTCAATGTTATAAATGTCATTCCCATAGCGAGATATGGATTGTCTTTGCCGAAATATTTTTTCAGTGTCCAGTAATGTAAATCGCTTAGATTAACGCCATTCCAGAAATGCCACATTTTGTCTTCGGCATAATGTTCCTGTTCATTGATATTTGTGAATGGATTTCTACCGAAACCGTTTTTCCACCAGTATTGCGATGCGACAATCGGTCCTGCTACATATTCTGCACCGATAATACTCCATCCGACCCATTTAGGTCCTGTGGTCGTATCGATTCTATTCGATGTAAGAATTGTAGTTTTTGCATTTTCGCCAAAAATTATAGCGAAAAGTGTTGTTATTAAGAATATATAAATGACTTTTTTCATTATGTTTTATCTAATCTCTATGTCGAAAATGTCAAGCTAAAAAAGGGTATCGAACATATATCGAAAAAGTATGTGAAAATATTATCACATTTTTCTTGACAATTAAAACACAAGTTCAATATTTGATTATCAATTTTGATAATATATTCACATAATTAAAAAAGCGAGGAACTATGGGCATTCATAAAGTAATCTGCCATTTTTGCTCGATGCAGGATTATTTTGGACTTACTGGGGAAAGTGTTTTCTATTCCGTCCATTATGGTTCTCAGAATGTTGTAAAAACTAAGCATTTCAGTGAACGAAGAATTTGCCCGAGAGGGAATTTTTGCAACGAACTCGCACAGCATAAGCACAGAGTCGGCTATAATCTTGTCGATGGCGAATTTGCAAAAACCGATTTCGCACTCGATGCGATAAAGGAATCGTTTTCAGCAATGGATAAATCACGCTCAGCGATTTTATTATCGGGAAGTTTGACTTTGGAGGAAGCTTTGCTTGCAGCGAAACTCGGTGAAAAATGGGGGACTAAATTAGTCGCGCAGATTTTTCCTGAGGATGAAATTTCAGCGAAATTCTTGAATAATTTTTCATTCGCAGACCTTTCGAAAATGCAGGCAGTAATCGCAATCGGCGATATTTTTTCGCTTCATCCTACGATTTCAAAATTTGTTCACGATGCAAGATTCGCAGATAGAAAGAATTTTCTTGCTGCAATCGATAACTGTCGAAGTCGAACATCGCGATTTGCGTGGTCTTTTCTGAATGCAAAACCTGGCTCGGTTGCCGATGTCATCGAGGCACTCGCTAATGCGGTTTCTTGCAAGGAATACTCGATAGAAAATACAGGTGTGGATGAATCTGCATTCGAGCAATTGGTTTCGATTTTGAAAAACACTGAAAACGCAGCGGTTCTATTTTCTCCCGGTATCGGTAGGTTTTCCGAACCACTGCGAGTGGGTTTCTGGGCGAAAGAACTCGCCGAATCGAAAAATTTCCAATTCGCATCGTTTTCCACAGGTTCGAATGCCCGTGGAATTTCTCGATTGCTTAATTCCTATGGATTCGAGCCGATAAATAAAGTTATCGATGCAATCGAATCGGGCGAGGTCGAATCGCTTATGTGTCTCGAATGTGACCCTATCGAGGCATTTCCGAAAATTTTCAATCGCATAAAATCGATGAAACTTGTGGTGACGACTGCAACATTACCTACCGCTATAGTCGAAAATGCAAATATTGTGATTTCGAGTAAGCATTTATTCGAGAAGAAAGGGACTTTGCTATCGCCGATGGAAAAAATTATCACAATGGATGACCCATTTCCTTCACCAGATTATCCCGGCGAGATGACTTTGTTAAAATCATTACTCGAGAACGAGGGAATTCGACCTACTGCTGAAATAAGCGAAATTAAGGAGCATCTCGGTGCGTTCCATTTTATTTCTGAACCGCCCGATGTTATGAAAAATCGAAGTGGCAAATTGACTGCGGTCGGCTATCATACTCCGCATCATCACGGCGATGGCAGTTATACACGAAGAGCGAGCTGGGTGATTCGTCAGACAAAGGATAAAGATAATTCTGTGATTATAGGTCTTGGTTTGGCTGAGGAAATCGGTGTATCTAATGGCGATTCACTTGTGGTTTCGACCGATGCAGGGAAAAGTGAATTTTCGGTTATTATCGAGGAGGACCAGTTAGATAATGTGGTTTTGATTCCTGCATATATGCCGAATGGCAGAGATGTTCTCGGATGGTGCAAATCGGCAGGATTTGTTCCGATAGCGGTTACGGTTTCCAAACCATAATATATATTGTTTATCATTATATTACACAAGAGATTATAAAAGTTATTTAATAAATAGATGTATAGAATATTGGTATCATAATAAATATCAAATAACTGGAGGATAAGATGCCTGAAACTATCGATGAGATAAAAATCGAAGAAAATGTAAAATCATACGAGGGAAAACGAATCGTTCTCGATATCGACAGATGTATCGACTGCAGAAGTTGTGAGACTGCGTGTTTTTATTCGCATGTCGGGCATCAGAACCTAACTCACGCAGTATCTCGGCAGATAGCGGCATTTCCATATAATTGCCGGCAATGTGAGGAACCTGTTTGTCTCGATGCCTGCTCGAGAAATGCAATCGAGCGCAGAGACGATGGTGTTATCGTTCGGAACAAATTTCTGTGCATCGGTTGTTTGAGTTGTGCCTATGCTTGCCCATTCGGAGTGATAAAGGAAGACCTTATCAGGCGTGTAGTCAGCAAATGTGACCTTTGTGTTTCGGAACTCAGCGAAGGTGAGGTTCCGAATTGTGTCGCAACCTGCACATCGGGGGCATTGCAGTTCGTCCCGATGGATGAGGTAATCGAGATGAAAAAATGGGGTGCAAGAATTATTGCAAAACCAGGTCCGCACCGGATATGATAAGTGTATGGCTGTTTTCATTTTGCATTGATAATTTTAATTGATAATTGTTTCCCCTAAAAAGCGGGATTGAATTGATACAGGAGGAGTTATGGCTATATTTTATTACTTAATATTCCCTGGATTTCTATTCGCTACGATTGCCGGGCTTTTAACTGCCTGGTTCGATAGAAAAGTTACTGCTAAAGTCCAATGGCGGAAAGGTCCACCTATATTACAAAATTTTTACGATATTTTCAAATTACTAATTAAAGAAGTTACAATACCCGATACGGCAAATCCGACGATTTTCCTTCTCGTTCCTGCAATCGCTCTTTCGGCAGCATCGGTTGCTACGGCGATGCTCGGCGTTGTCAATATGAACTGGAGTTATACATTTGTCGGCGACCTAATCGTTCTTTGGTATATAATGTCGATTCCATCGATTATGATAATTATCGGTGCATCGGCATCGGGAAATCCATTGTCATCTATCGGCGCATCCCGTGAAATGAACCAACTTATAGGTTATGAACTGCCTCTGGTCATTATTTTGGCTACGATTATTTTCAAGGTCGGCTCGATTGGATTAGGCGATATTCTTGCATATCAATCTGTTAATGGACCGATACTTTACTCGATTTCGGGCGTAATTGCCTGTATCGTTATGATTATTTGTCTTCAGGCGAAACTCGGTCTCGTCCCATTCGATATTCCCGAAGCCGAAACCGAACTCGGTGCAGGTGCATTTATGGAATATTCGGGTGTTGCTCTCGGAGCATTCAAACTGACGAAAGCTATTTTGCTATATACATCGCCGATTTTCATTATCACTCTTTTCTGGGGCGGTATTCATATTCACGGTCTCGGAATTTTATGGGCTATATTAAAATATGTTTTGTTCATTGCACTGTTCACGCTGATTCGCAATACTAATCCTCGTCTGCGAATCGACCAGTCGGTTAGATTTTTCTGGATTACGATGACTATTTTAGCTCTGATTGCATTTATTCTTATGTCGATTGGATATTAAAATTCAAAGTATTAAGGAGTTTAACAATGAAATTCAAAATATTTATCGTCATATCGATGTTGTTGGGATTGTTCGGAAGCGCTTATGGCTGTTTCGATATTTTTCTATTCCAAAATAAGGGTTCGATGGTCTATCCCAAAAATGTCATTGCGGTAGAAACTTTTGGGGAATATTCATACAATTCTATCACTGTTCCTAACAACGATGGTTTTCTTGCCGATGAACGCATATTTTATGGAATTTCTGACAGGTTATCGGTTCAGGTAGGTTTCGGTTCGGCTGAAAAACCCCGTGATGATTTTGCATTCGATGAAATATCGACAAGCGGAACTTTTAATATAATAAAGCATAAAACTAATGGCTATACTCTCGATGGGATTTTAGCGTGCAGAGGAAATCTTGCAGATAATAGTGTTGCTCTCGAAATATCTGCTCCGAGTATTTTTCGTGGAAATAAATCGGTTTTTGTTGCTCATCCTGTTTTGGAACTTTTACAACAGAATAAATTTAATGCTGTTGTGGGCGCGCACGCGGGGCTTTTTAGAATTTTTGACAATGGCACGGTTCTGGGAATAGGTGCCGAATACCATAGTGGACAAAGCGGTCCTTTTTTCAGTAAAAGGATAGTGGATGGAGAAGCCGCTACAAGTATTTTCTTCGGTGCGATGCTCGGGAAGAATTTATTTATTCAAAACGAACTGGCAAAAGGATTGGCAAATTCACGCGATTTCGGATTCGCGATTACTCTAAAAGGTGTATTCAAACTGCGGAAATAATTGGAATATTCAGTAATTTAGAATAAAATCAAAAAAATCAAGGAGACAAAAGATGGCTCTTGGATTAAATTCATTGAAAAAATCGATTTGGGTTTATCATGTTGCGTGTTCGCCGTGCAATGGCTGTGATATCGAAATTTTGGATTTGCTCACACCACGATTCGATGTCGAACGATTCGGAATTGTTCTCGTCGGCAGTGTTCGTCATGCCGATGCACTTTTGGTAACTGGTTGTGTAAATCGGCAGATAAAACCTCGTCTTCAGGAAGTTTATCTTCAAGCTGCTAAACCTTGTGTGGTTTTTGCAATCGGTTCGTGTGCAGTCGGTGGAAATTTTTTCAGGAGAAGTTATAATATGGCAGGTCCTGTCGATAGAGCAATCAAGGAAGTCGACCCGAATGCTATCATAGTATATGTTCCTGGATGCCCTGCAAAACCCGAAGCAATGATTTCGAGCGTTGTTAAGGCAATCGGTTTTTTAGATAATCTTAAAAAAGTAAAAGTATAATTAGAATTATCTCGATAAACAGGAGGAAAAATGGCAGATAGACCATATATAGAAATCCTTAAAGAAAAACTCGGTGGAATGATTAAGGATATAGAACAGCCGCGGTCTAAAAGGATTTATGTTATCGTGGATAGGGATGATGTTCAAGAGGCAGCGAGAATTATTTTCTACGATTTAAAATGCAGATTATGCACTACATCGGGAATCGATACTGAAGCGGGTGTCGAGATAATATATCATTTCTATCAGGACCACGACAGAATGATGGTTAATCTCAAAACTCTTGCGCCGCGTCCGGACCTGGTTACAAAATCTGTCGGTGCCATATTTAAAGCTGCGGAATGGATAGAGCGTGAGATGGCTGAATTATTCGGTGTTACATTCGAGGGACATCCCGACCCACGGAAACTTTTATTAGCCGATGATTGGCCCGAGGGACTTTATCCATTGCGCTCGGATTACCCGCAGAAGGATGTCGAGGGATTTAATCCGCAGGATGTCGATGAACCGAATCCAGATGCGACGCATTTGTTGTGATAATTTATAACTATTGAAATTGAATACACGATTTATGTAGGGGCAAATCATTGTGATTGGTCTTATACATAGAATAAAAAATTATAGACAATAAAAATGGAGAAAAATATGAAGGAAACAATTATACCGATAGGGCCATTTCATCCATTGCTGGAAGAGCCAGAACTTTTCACATTGAAGGTCGATGGCGAAACCGTTGTAGATGTCGATGTCAGGATTGGATGGAATCATCGTGGAATCGAAAAATTGTCGCAGGGATTGACCTGGGACCAGGTTCCATTTCTCATCGAACGAATTTGCGGAATTTGTTCAACTAGCCATCCTTACGCTTGTGTTCTTGCTATGGAGGATATTTTAGACATTAAAGTGCCACCGCGAGCGCAATATATTCGTCCAGTTGTCGGAGAACTCGAACGAATTCATAGTCATCTGCTTTGGCTCGGCCTTGCTGGACATTTCATCGGTTATAATACGGTATTTATGTGGGCATGGAAATATCGCGAATTAACTCTCGACTCACTCGAAAAGCTTACTGGAAACCGCAATCATTATGCTATGTTCAAAGCTGGTGGTGTGCGAAGAGATTTCTCACAAGAAGCGATGGATTTTACTATGAATGCTATGAATGAAACAGAGAAAGCGCTGAATATGTTTCTCGGTGTGGTTTCGGATGACCCTGTTCTTCACAAAAGACTTAAAGGTGTCGGTGTGCTTACTTATAAGGATGCAATCGAATATTCGGCGATTGGACCGACTTCGCGCCCATCTGGTGTGGACCATGATGTTCGCCGCGACGACCCTGTAGATGCTTATGGTCCTTCGTTCGATAAGGGTGTATGGAAACCGATTGTGCTCGAAGATGGCGATGTTTTTGCAAAAGCGGCATGCAGAATTCTTGAAATGTTCGAATCTGTTAAAATAATACGCTGGTGCATCGAAAATATACCCGATGGCGAAATCGATGCTGGTGTCAAGGAAATTCCAGCAGGTGAAGGCTGCGGTCATTATGAAGCTCCACGAGGCGAAGTCTTTCATTATATGCGTTCCGATGGCAGCAATTATCCTGTTCGGCACAAGGTTCGTGCCCCGACTTATAATAATTTACCAACATTCAAGGCGACCTGTCCGGGTGCGCACATCGCCGATGTCGCACTGATTACTGCATCAATCGACCCTTGTTATTGTTGCACAGAGCGTGTCGGTGTTGTGGATAATCTTGGAACGAAACATATTTTAACCGAGGATGATTTGACAAAGTTATCGGTCGAAAGAACTCTCGATGTAAGGAAAAAACTTGGTAAAATCACATGGAATCCTTATGCGAAACTTTTATAAAATCGAAATTAAATTATTGAGGAGTTAAATATGGATAGATTAATAATGCAAAGTTTATGGCTGCCGGGATTAGCTGGGTTGATTTGTCTAATTCTTGTAAAAGTGAAATCGGCCGAGGGATTTCTCGATATAGTGCGCAGGATAATTATGCTATTGGTCAGCGCTTATTGTGTATATCTCGGTTGGATGTTTCTGACAGCGGGTTCTGGAATATTCCCAATCGGCACGGTTTCATTGGGGGGGCTATCGACAAGATTGCTTTTTAGAATTACGAAACTCAGTGCGCTTATGATTTTCTTCACTGGAATATTTGCATTTTTGATTTCGATTTTTTCGATGAAATATCGTTCTGGTGCATCGCATAATAACTGGTATTATGGACTTTCATTGTGGACACTCGCTTCGGCTAATGCTGTATTTCTCGCAGGTGACCTGTTCACACTTTTGATTTTCTGGGAACTCTCGACATTATTTCTGTTCGGGCTTATCGCTCTCGGCGATAATAAGATGAGTGCATTCGCGGCGGCAAAGACATTGGTTATACTCGGTCTTGCCGAGGCAGGAATGTTATTTGCTGTTGCATACATCTGGGTTACGCAGGGAACACTTGTATTTAGTGAACTGAATTTAGGTATAGCTTCGGGAATTAATATTTTACTTTATTTTCTTATTGCGATAGCAGCAATGGCAAAAGCTGGAGCAATTCCATTTCATTCATGGATACCGACTGCTGCCGAGGGTGCACCGATATCTATTATGGCTTATTTACCGGCATCCATAGATAAACTTATGGGAATATTCCTGTTATTTATGGTTTCATACAATCTATTCGTTTTCACGCCGACAATGAAACTTGTGATTATGATTATTGGTGTCGTTACAATTATTGTTGCTGTTTTTATGGCTATGCTTCAGCACGACTTACGGAAATTATTATCCTATCACGCAGTTAGTCAGGTTGGGTATATGGTATTGGGTATCGGGACAGGAACTGCGATTGGAATTATTGGCGGTTTGTTTCATATGATGAATCATGCGATATATAAAAGTGGTTTATTTCTTTGTGCTGGTGCAGTTGAAAAGCAAACAGGAACAACAGATTTAGAAAAACTCGGTGGACTTGGGAAAAGAATGCCTATTCTATTTTTCTCAAATATTATCACTGCTTTTGCAATATCGGGAGTTATTCCACTTAATGGATTTATTTCAAAATGGTTTGTATATCAAGGTTGTTTGAAAGCTGGGCAACCTATTATGTTTATTCTTGCTATTTTTGGAAGTGCATTGACTCTCGCAAGTTTTATAAAAGTTTTGCATTCGATATATATGGGACCGCTTCCACCAGAGCTTAAAAATGTTAAGGCACCCGGTTTTTCCCTTTCATTTCCACCTTTTGTATTAGCACTATTATGTATTTTATTCGGTATCATTCCGGGTATTCCGCTTGGAAAATTATTAATTCCATCGTTGACCGAATCGATACCTAATATAATGAAGACATTGCCATCAGGAACTCAATTCGGAATGTTCAATATTACTGTTGGTTCATCATTCTGGCAGGTTGGAATCGGAATAATTTTATTATTCCTCGGTGTTATTGTCGGATGGATATACTATGCGGCTGGGAAAGCTCTTAAAGCACGTAAAACACAGGCATATTTCGGCGGAATTAAACCTGGAACGCTTGCTGGATATCATACTTTCACAAATGAAGCTGTTCGTGTTCCAGGAACGGGATTTTACAATACGATTAAGGAATTGCCTATACTTAAAACTATACTTCCCGATGCTGAATGGGGAGCATTCGACCCGTATAGATATGTAAATAAAATCGGTAAAGCTCTTTTTGTCAAACCGCTTAAATTTTTGCACAATGGGACACTATCGACATATCTATCCTGGGTAATTATCGGACTCGTATTAATTCTTATATATCTAAGAATGTATTATGTATCATCGATGGTTGGTTAAGTAAATAAAGGAGGAATTTAAATATGACAGCATTACCTATCATAATATTGATTTTAATGATTGCTGGGGCGATTGTCGCAGTTGAGACGAAGAATATGCTTTCGGCTGTAATCGCCGCCGGTGTCGTAGGTTTTGGAGTTAGTGTGCTATTTCTTTTTCTTCGAGCGCCCGATATTGCAATCACTCAGGTTATTGTAGAGGTTTTGAGTTTAATTATTCTAATTCGTGTTACCACAAATACTGATAACGAAGCGATAGAAAAGAGAATAGATAATTTCGCCAATATCACTGGATTGATATTCGTGGGGCTTTTTATCGCTTTCTGTGTATGGGCATTTGTGGATATGACTCCATTCGGAAATCCATTGATGAGAGTCAGCCAGCATTATCTTTCTGCTGGTCTTAAAGAGACCGGTGCTGCGAATATTGTTGCAGCAGTTATTTTGGATTATCGTGCTTACGATACACTCGGTGAAGCTGTCGTCATTTTCACATCGATTCTCGGTGCTTTTGTAATATTGAGAAAACACGGGAAAAAGAAATTGGTCGAGAAAGATACTGAAGAAATTGGTATTCCCGAATAAATTGGAGGTTTTGTAAAAATGAAAAAGAAAAAAATTGAGGAAATGGTCCACGATGAAAATCTCGGGATGACACTCATTGTGAAAACCGTTGCTCGAATGATGATTGCTATGATTTTACTGTTCGGTTTTTACATTATTATTTATGGTCATCTCACTCCCGGAGGAGGATTTGCCGGCGGTGTTATTCTCGCGATTGCCTATACACTTATGATGCTCGCATTCAGCAGAAAACTTGCATTGAAAAAGCTCAACAATTTCTGGGCATCGATATGGGATAATCTCGGTATGCTTGCATTTATAGTTCTCGGTTTCATAGGACTGAATTTCGGATATTTTATGTTCAATTTCATCTGGCATGGCACACCATTTCATCTTGTATCCGCTGGTTTCATTCCACTTGCGAATATCGCTATCGGTGTTAAAGTCGGTGCCGCTCTTTATGCAATATTCATCGGTCTTTCAATCTATGGAAGGATTATCACCACCGAGGAGGAAACCAAATGACAGTATATATTTTAGACTTCATAATATTTGCCATCGGTATATATTCTCTTATTGCCAAGCGGCATATAATCAAAAAAATTATCGGGATGGTTCTAATAGAATACTCGACGAATCTATTTTTAATTTTAATCGGTTTTCGCTATGGAGGAATCGCACCGATTTTGTCTCCCGATATGAATAGTGTGCAATTCTCACAATGTGCAGTCGACCCACTTCCACAGGCACTCGTGCTGACATCGATTGTTATCGGACTCGGAACTCTCGCGTTAATGGCTGCCTATACGATGAAACTATACGAAAAATATAAAACATTCGATATGTGTGAAATTAAAAGACTTAGAGGATAATTAATTTTTTATAAAAGGAGAGATTCTTATGAATAATGTTCTATTACCACTATCGGTTGGAATTCCACTTCTTACTACGGTGGTGATATTATTAATCGGGAAATTCTGGAAAAGTATCGGGACACTTCTTGCTCCGATATGCGGACTTATCACATTGATTTTCGCTATAAGTCTTTTGGATGTTCCCGCAGGAACATATTGGATGGGTGGTTGGCCTCCACCATTTGGTATTGTGCTTGTTATCGATTCGTTAACCAAGGTTCTGTTGTTGGCTGTTAACCTAATCTCATTTCTGGCTCTTATTTATTCTGTATCCTATATGCAAAAATACACAGCTGTGGCTAAATATTATGCACTTTTCCTTTTGATGCTCGTAGGTTTAAATGGAGTTGTTCTTACTGGCGACCTATTTAATTTGTTCGTTTTTTTAGAAATCGCATCCATTGCGAGTTATGCACTTGTCGGGTTTGGTGTCGAACACGAGGAACTCGAAGCGGGTTTCAAGTATCTTATTCTTGGCTCGGTTGCATCGACCGCTATTCTTGTGGCTATCGCTATTGTGTATAGTTTAACTGGAACTGTTAATATGGCGGATGCCGCAAGATTTGTAGTCAATATGGGGATGAACAAGGCACTTCTTTTTGCTGCTGCACTGTTTATATTCGGATTTTCTCTTAAAGCGGGACTCGTTCCATTTCATGCCTGGCTTCCCGATGCTCATCCATCGGCGCCTGCACCTGTTTCTGCGATGCTTTCAGGTGTTCTAATTAAAGTCCTCGGAATTTATGCGATGATGCGAGTCGTGTTCTCTGTTTTCGGTGCACCTGCAGAATTACTTAATATTATTCTATGGCTCGGAGTAATTAGCGCTCTTGTCGGTGTATTTCTGGCTTTAGGGCAATACGATATAAAAAGACTTATGGCGTATCATTCGGTTAGTCAAATAGGTTATGTTGCAATCGGTATCGGTCTTGGAACACCGCTTGGGATTGCGGCTGGTCTATTTCATTTATTCAATCACGCTATATTCAAAAGTCTTTTATTTCTCGATGCCGGTTCTCTTGAAAGTGCAACTGGCACAAGAGACCTTAGGCAGATGGGTGGATTGATGAAAAAAATGCCCGTTACAAGTCTTGCCACAGTTACGGGTAGTCTTTCGATTGCTGGTGTTCCACCTTTTAATGGCTTTTTCAGTAAATTATTGATTATTTTAGCTGCTATTGCTGCTAAACAGTATTTTATTGCCGCTATTGCTGCATTCGTTGGATTATTGACATTAGCGAGTTTTACTAAAGTCATGCGTTTTTCACTTTTGGGACCATTACCGGATATTTATAAAAAATTGCACGATGCACCATTTACGATGTTATTTTCACTTGTAACTCTTTCAATTTTATGTTTTGTAATTGGAATTTTCTATCCGTTCTTTATGGATTCGCTGTTCAATCCCGCAGCAGCGGCGATTCTCGACCAGACAAAATATATCTCGATGATAATAGGAGGATAAAATATGAAATTTATAGGGGAATTCATAATTCTATTCGGTGTTTGGCTGTTATTAACATGGAGTTTGGCACCGGCTCAACTTATTGCAGGAGTTGTGATAAGTTTGCTTGTCATCGGTCTTGTCGGTGATATGTTTCTGTTCAAGGCTGGACGAGCATTAAATCCTATCAGAATTTTTTGGATGATTATGTATATCCCATATCTTATCTGGTATATTATACTTGCTAATCTCGATGTCGCATATCGAGTTATTCATCCGGATTTACCGATTCGACCTGGTATTGTAAAAGTTAAAACGAGTCTGACAACCGATATGGCAAAAACATTCCTGGCAAATTCTATTACACTCACGCCGGGAACACTCACAGTGGATATAAAAGGCGATGAACTATATATTCATTGGATATATGTTCACGGAAACAATGTCAAGGATTGGAGCAAAGCGATTATTGGAAGATTTGAACCGATACTCAGGAGGATATTCGAATGATTAATATACTAATATATGTGCTATTGTTTTCTGTGGCACTTTGCATTTATCGAATGGGTAAAGGACCGACACCACCGGATAGAGCGGTAACACTGGACATCCTCGGGACTCTTATGGTAGGTTTTTGTGCGATTTTAGCTTTAATTACGGGCAAAGATTTTTATATGAATATAGCTATTTCATGGGCGTTATTGTCGTATGTCGGTTCGATTGCAATAGCTAAGTTTCTTGAAAACAGAAGTTTCGATGAATGACACCCTTCGGGTGCTTTCAGTGTGCAACTTTTCTTGCCCCGACAAGTCGGGACAATTCATTGTTGCACCGCGTAATTGAAATGGTTATTGAACCAATAAAAAAGAACCGAATGGTTCATTAATTTTTTGGATTTTGAATTTATATAGGAGGTATAGATGTTCTGGGATACTGCTGGATATACAATAATTGTAATCGGTGTGCTGTTCGACCTTCTTGGATGTATCGGTCTCGTTCGACTGCCCGATGTGTATAATAGGTTGCAAGCCGCAACCAAATGCGTAACATTGGGAACTGCATTCTTATTGTTTGGATTGTTTCTGATTAACGGATTCGGTGCACTCGGGATTAAGGCGCTTGTCTGTGCTGCTGCGGTATTGATTACATCGCCGACAGGTGCTCACGCATTGGCTCGCGGTTCACATCGCGGCGGAGTAAAACTCTGGGAAGGTTCTGTCATCGATAAGTATGCAGAAGAAAATGAAGGTGTCGATTAGACACTTTTTATGGTGCAATCTTGCTCCCGTTCTGACGGGATTCCCTGTTGCATAAAAGTATTCTATATATGTTGTTTGAATAAATAATCATAGGGAGGATAAATTGAAAAAGCCGAAATTAAGAGAGCTTGGTGAAGCGATAAAAGCTGTATTCAAGGGACCGTATACTACAAAATTCCCATTTCAAGCTCCGGATATTTATCCAGAATTTAGGGGGAAACCTGAATTTGTCGAGGAGAATTGTATTCTTTGTGGTGGCTGTGTGAATATCTGTCCTGTAGATGCTATCGAGGTGCGAGATATTATAAACGACGATGGCACGGCGAAACGAATTATGCACCGTGATTATACAAGATGTATCTGGTGCAGTATGTGTTCGCAGAATTGCACTGTCGGCGATGGCGATGTTTTTGGCGACAAATCTGGAATTAAAATCACCAATGAATTCGATTTATCGACACTCGACCCATCGACTGCACAGGAGCAAATCGAGTCCGAACTCGTTCTATGTGAAAAATGCGGCAAACCGATTACATCGAAAAAGCATCTGCTTTGGCTCGCAGAAAGACTCGGCACGAAAGCTTTTCCGAATCAAACCATTTTTATAACCAAAATGAAAGAACTCGGTCTTGCAGACGAGGAAAATGGAATTCCAACCGATGAGCTATCTCGTGAGGATTTGAATAAAGTGCTTTGCCCCGAATGCAGACGGAATATGATGATGAGTGAGGATTGGAGTTTTTAATATTTAGACAATTGCATATCGATATTCAGAATCCCTGTTATAGAAAACGGGGATTTTTTTATTTGTAAAGGAATCGTTTATGTCCACTATGCTTATTTCTTATCGAATATTTGTGCTAATTGCTCCTTTATATTTTTCGCTGTATCTATGAAAATTACGATAAAAAAGAATTTCAAAAGACAAGAAATTTGTTATATTTTCCAAATAAATTGTAAAATAATTAGATGGATTATCTACTGGAAGATGGTAGGGAACGATAAATGGGAATATTAAACCGAAAAAAATCACTTGTCATTTGCGGACCGACCGCTGTGGGCAAGACTGAAATCGCTGAAATTATCGCTCGAAAACTTGATGGTGAAATAATTTCAGCAGATTCACGACAAATATATAAAAAGCTCGACATCGGCACGGCAAAACCGCTCGGTTCACCAGTGCGTCATCATCTTTTAAACATAATAGAACCGACTGAAATATTCGATTCGATGAAATTTGTGCAGCTTGCTCTCGATGTTATGAAACAAATCACTGAAAGTGGAAAATTGCCGATAATCGTAGGCGGAACGGGATTGTATATTCGAGCTTTAACGGTCGGAATATTCACAGGCGATTTCAACGATGACGGTGTAAGAGCGGAATTGCAGCGGCGATGGGATAATGGCGAAAATTTATACGATGAATTAAAAAAAATCGACCCCATTGCAGCGGCTAAAATCGACCCAAATAATTATGTTCGCATAGAACGAGCAATCGAGATTTTCATCACATCGGGCAAACCGATTTCATATTGGTGGAAACAGGAAACTCATCCACCATCCGATTGGGAATTTTTCAAAATCGTGCTATCGATGGACAGAGATATATTGTATAGACGAATCGAGGAACGCACACGAAAAATGTTCGATTTCGGTTGGCTCGATGAGGTCGAAAATCTTTTGGATTCGGGAATAGAACCGAATTGTCGAGGATTAAGTTCTATCGGTTATCGTCAGATTGTAAAATATATTCTCGGCGAATTTTCTTACGATGAAATGTTTGAACAAATAGTTCGCGAGACAAGACATTATGCAAAGCGGCAAATCACCTGGTTTAAAAAGGAACCTAATTCTCGCTGGCTCGATATCGAAGGGTTTAAACCCGATGAATGCGCCGAAAAAATAATTGCTTTGTTTTTGGGAAAATGATTTTTTATTTAGATTATGGTAAATCGAGATGAGATAAAATATTCGCGAGATAATACTCGCATCGTAAATGTCGGCGATGTAGCGATAGGTGGGAGCAATCCGATTTCGGTTCAATCGATGGCTAAAATTGCGACTACCGATGTTACAGGTGTGCTCGACCAAATCGAACGAGCACATCGGGCTGGCTGCGATATTTTTCGAGTGTCTGTTCCCGATATGGATTCGGCAAAATCGCTCGCCGAAATAGTTAAAAATTCCCCCATACCGATTGTTGCAGACATTCATTTCGATTATAAACTTGCGCTTGCATCGCTCGAATCAAATGTTCACAAACTGCGAATAAATCCTGGCAATATCGGTTCTGCGGAGCGAGTGAAAATCGTAGCGAATGAGGCTATGTCTCGAGATGTCCCGATTAGAATCGGGGTTAATGCAGGTTCATTGCCGAAAGATATTTTGCGCAAATATGGCAAACCGTGTGCCGATGCTTTGGTCGAATCTGCCGAACGAGAGATTTTCATTTTGCGTGAAATCGGTTTTGAAAATATCGTTATTTCGATGAAATCTTCATCGCCAATGATGACATTGGAAGCTAATATGAAATTCTCGCAGAAATACGATTATCCTTTGCATATCGGTGTTACGGAATCTGGTTTTGGAATGCAGGGAATCGTGGCATCGACTGTTGGAATGACTATGATTTTATCGGCTGGAATCGGGAATACTATTCGAGTTTCACTGACCGAACCGCCTGAAAACGAGGTTCGAGCTGCACGCGAGATTTTGCGTTTTTTAGATTTGCGCAGATATTGGGTTAGATTGATTAGTTGTCCTACCTGTGCGAGATGTAAAGTGGATTTACCGGATATTGCTAATCGTGTCTGGGATGGTGTTAAAGATATAAAAAAGGACATCGAGATTGCTGTGATGTGCTGTATTGTCAATGGTCCTGGCGAAGCAAGCGATGCCGATATCGGAGTTGCCTGTGGAAAAAATGTTGGTTTGATTTTCAAAAATGGGAAAGAAATTGCAAAAGTGAACTATAATGAAATTGTTTCTGTTCTTTTAGATGAAATCGGCAATTTGGAGTGATTGTATCTTATTGGTATATAAGGAGATAAAAAATAGTTATTTTTTTTATAAAATAATCTTGACAATATTGATTATATAATTATCCTTTGTATTTGCTACGAGATAAAATAAGTTCTTTGACAACGGAACAGTGTGATAGGATTTTGAGAAGAAACGAAGCGGTCGTGCGTTGAGAAATCAATGATGACCAGCGTACGAGATAGGATTAAAATTAACTCTTTTTGAATGGAGAGTTTGATCCTGGCTCAGAGCGAACGCTGGCGGCGCGCCTAATACATGCAAGTCGTGCGAGAAATTCAGCTTATAGTTGGAGATTAAAGCGGCGAACGGGTGAGTAACACGTAGATAATCTATCCCAAAGTTCGGGATAACTTCGGGAAACCGTAGCTAATACCGGATGTGTCCTGTTAACTACGAAGGTTTTCAGGATAAAGATGGCCTCTGCTTGCAAGCTATCGCTTAGGGAGGGGTCTGCGGCCTATCAGGTAGTTGGTGAGGTAATGGCTCACCAAGCCTAAGACGGGTAGCCGGTCTGAGAGGATGGTCGG
>JAGGZE010000004.1 GCA_021162205.1 bacterium | reverse complement strand
TACGAATTAAAAAGAACGAAATATTTGCAGCAGTTCATCGTATCGCCGAGCTGGAATTGCGAATACGCTGCCGATAGACTCAACTGACACATATTGTAATCGCTTTTTCCATTATAATATTTCATCAGCGTATCCGCAATAGGTTTCACCTGTTTCCAATTTCTCGTGGCGAGTCGTAAAATCAATTTATCCCAATGTGCAGTTCTCGAATTTGGATGCCTTGCAAGTAATTCATCCACAGCGGATTTTGCACCTGCGGTATCGCCATAATCGAGTAAAATGAAAACCAACGAATGAAGAGCAGAGTCCCTGCTTAAAATTCCCTTTCGCGATGCAGTTTTCAGCATAACGACCGCAGTGTCGCGTTTGTCCTCGATAAATCCGATACTTCTAATTATCCCAGCTTTAGCCGAAATCCAGTAATAATAGTTTCCGAGTCCATTTCCCGACTCGATTGCGAGCAATGAATCTTTCGATGCATATTGCCACAGTTTTTTCGCTTTCGATGCTAATTTCCACGCCGATATGAAATTTCTTTTCCCGCCGATAAACGAAAGCACCGCCGATTGACCATAGAGATTAGCTATAGTGAATGCACCCCATAGATTTTTCGGATTCTCGCCCCATTTTCGAATGCACTTCGTCTCGACCGAATCTATTTGCACCCGCAGACTATCGAAACCCGCATCGTTTTCGACATCCTGCAATCGAGATGATTTCGCTATTATCTTAAACACTGCGGGCGATGGGTCGTCGGGATACTGTTCGGACAAAGAATCACAAATGAATATCGCACTGTCGAAATCGTCATCGAAAATTTTCGACATCGCATCGGCGAGTGCATTATAATATGGTGGTAGAGCAAATGATAAACTACTCAGCAAAATTATTAGAATGGAGACGAATTTCATTTCGAATGCCTTAAAATATACCCGCACATCTTAATCGCCCAGACAGCTGTCGAATTATCGACCGGTTTATTTTTGTTGATAGATTCGATGAAAAATTTCAGTTCTTCTTCGAGCGGGTCGGTTTTAGGAATTTCAGGACGAATAACCTCGACTTTATTATTTCCCAATCGAACTATTTTGCCCTCGGGATTTTTGCCAGCCATCCGTGCGATTTCAACCGTTCTTTCACCGAAATCGATTCCGATATAGGCATCTTTTTGAAAAATGCGTATTTTCCTTTTAGCCGAAAGCGACAATCTGCTCGATGTTAAATTAACCACAAGTCCATCGTTATACTTCATCCGCACATGAGCAATATCGGGTTTTTTAGTTATAACAGCCGCACCCGATATATCGATAGATTCGACATCGGTGCCGCAAAACTGCGGAATAAGCTCCAAATCGTGAATCATCAAATCCTCGACAACAGATACATCGCCGCCTCTATCTCTGAATGCTGTCAATCTGTGAGCCTCGACAAATACGGGCTTGGTGATATATTTTTTCGCAACGATATACGCGGGATTAAAATTTTCGATATGCCCGACCATAAGAATCGCATCGCGTTCGGCAGCGAATTCGATTAAAATATCTGCCTCGTCTTCACTGTCGGCAATCGGTTTCTCGATAAGAATATTCCGCCCGACTTCGATTATCTGCATTCCAAGTTTCCCGTGAGTGTTCGATGGCGTAGCGAGAACAACCGCCTGAGAATAACCGACCGCTTCATCGAAAGATTTGAATGCCTTTGTTCCAAATTCATCGGCAACTTTTTGGGCTTTACTCTTATCTATATCCCACACACCGACGAGTTTAGCTCCATCGAGATTCGCAAGTTTCCTCACATGAAGACTTCCCATATAGCCCGTGCCGATAACAGAAATTTTAACAGGTGGAGTATAACGCATATATTCCTCTCCTTATTTCTTCATTCCTCTTGCAACTGCAATCGCAAATTTATGATATTCGACTTTTCCATTATTATCGGTTGTTTTAGCGACAATAACATATGGTCCTGTCGGAACAGGATTGCCATTCTCATCGTTGCCATTCCACACTGCCGATGCCATAGTGCCAAAATCCTCGATAACCCGTCCTCTGAGACTATAAATTCTCATCTCGATTGTAGCATTGACAGGGGCATTTATAATGATTCCCGCCTGCTCACCTTTTTCGGGGTCGAATGGATTCGGTTCGATTTCGCATGTAACATTTTCACCAGCAGACCAAATCGTATTGTCCTCGCAGGGACTCGAACCGGTGATACTTCGCGATGGCTTCCAACTATTTGGGTCGGTGCCATCGGCATATATACCGATTCTCTCGGCGGAAACATCGTAAGACCAACTATCATCGGCGGTATATATCGCATGGTCGATTGTTTCTTCATCGGCATTTTTGATAAATACCTCGTCACCAGAGTTATTCAAATAGGGCCAACCATCGGCAACAATAGAACCACAATCGAAACCACCGATAGAAACCTGCGAAATAATCGCATAATCACCCGGGGCAACGACAAATGAACCGCTCGTGATTGTGCCATCATAAGATGGGTCGCCCACTGTCCAGTTCGCAAGGTCGATAGAATCATCGCTCGCATTGTATAATTCGAGCCATTCGTGGTCATCGATATCGGGTTTGAACATAATCTCGGTAATAATCATAGTCATCCCGACCTGAACCGAAACATTATATTCATTATTTGTCCGCACAGTATCCGAAAGAACCGCTACGAAAGAATATATCCCGTGTGAAAATGTTAAATTAAATGAAATCGGAGTGGATTCATCAAATGCAAGCGTTGGAATAGTTTGAGTCGAAATCAATGAATCGCCCGATGAATATGTATGGTCCCTATCGCTGTCGAGATATAGCGAAATATCGTATCCCGATGCCGAATTTATACCGAGATTCTTCACATTAGCGGTTATAGTGAATGGCGTATTCGGGTCTGGACGGAACGGGTTCACCGACATCGATGTTATTGCGAGGTCGTAATCCACAGGCCAAATCGAATTGTCATCGCACGGTGTAGAACCCGATGGGTCGGTGCATTCGAGCCAGTTCGACGATTCGCCGCCATCGGCATTCAGAGAATCTCGCTCGACAGTAACATTGTAATCCCAGGAACTCGAAACAGAATAAAATGCACTATCGACAAGTTGTCCATCACCATCGAGCAATCTAATCGAATCGCCATCATTATTAAGATATTCCCAGTCATCGGCAACAAGAAATGGACAGGAAAATCCATCGAGTTCGACTTCGGAGATAATCGCAAATTCCCCCGGTTCGATAACGAACGATTCGGTTGTCAAAGTAGCGGTTCCGCTCGGGTCGGAAATCGACCAATTCGCTAAATCCACAGCGACATCGTCATTATTATAAAGTTCGAGCCATTCCTCGTTCGAGGTCGTGGGTTTGAACATAATCTCGGTGATTTTCAAATCGGGCAACTCGCCGGGTTCTGCAACAACGATAACGCGGGTTAGTTCGTTGTTCGAACTGACAGTATCATCGACAAATGCAAGCAATGTATATGTTCCCGCAGGTAGTGATATGGCAAATTCCTCATCATTGGAGCTGCCATTTGAAATATCAGGCAGTGATACCGAACCTACCGATGTCGTATCGCTCCCCGAAATATAATCTAATGTCAGCGTGAAACCCGATGCTGTTTCGGTTCCGAGATTGCTCACAGAGACAATTACTGAAAATGAATCATCCGGCAACGGACTTGTCGGGTCGAGCGTAATCGATGACACAGACAAATCCAACGGCACAGGAACATCGAATACCGAATTTTGCTCGCACGGTGTAGAACCCGATGGGTCGGTGCAAGCGAGCCAACTCGACGATTCGCCGCCATTGGCAGTATAATTCGGCAGTTCCGCACTAACACCATAATCCCAAGAGCCAGCGGTATACACAGCCATATCGACCAAACTATCGCTCGCATTCCGAAGGAATAAGCTGTCGCCATCATTGTTGAGCGGAGGCCAATCTGTTGGATGAAATGTCGCGCAATCGAATGCCGTGTCGGATTGACTCAATATGACAAATTCACCCGGCGAAAGCATAAACGAACTATCGACGAGCGTGCCATCGTGACTCGGGTCCGAAAATATCCAGCCCGAAATATCGACATCGCTTGTGCCACAATTGTAAAGTTCCACCCATTCAGGATTGCCAGTAGATGGTTTGAACATTATCTCGTTGATAACAATCTGACCGAATACTGCATTAAGCAGCAGGAAAATAACGATATATTTCCTCATTAAAAAATCTCCTTCCCACCCATTCGGGTGTCTTTATTGTGCAACTTTTTTCTGAATGCCGATGAAATCGGGACCTGATTGCAAAACAATCATTCCTTGTTGCACCCGATTACTCAAATAACTTTTGAAACTTCTGGGCGACAATGAATGACAACTCGGTTGTCAGAAAAGTCGCCACTAAAAAGAGCCGAAGGGCTCTTGTTGCACCAGCTCTATTAAAATAACTTTTCAACCCCCTGCTCGTTTCGCTCGCTGTCCCCCTTATTAAGGGGGACAGAAACCGAGTGTCAGCAAGGTTTCAGGGGGTTTCCGTGAAATCCGCTCAATAAAAATAACATCTCAACCAATTGAAAAACACGGTGTAAGGGCGAAGCGAATACGCCCTTATTATATTGGGTAAACGCCGTTCATACATTATAAATTTTATAATACCACATCGATTTAAGCAAATACCAGTCTTCCTTTGGGTTCTGGAATCGAGCGTCCCATTTCTTTTGCCGTTTCGAGCCATTCATCGATAATAATTTCGACATTTCCGAGCGCCTCATCATAAGTTTTGCCATCGGCGGCACAGCCCGCAAGTTCGGGAACTTCCGCAATAAATGCGTCATCATCCTCGCTCCAATATACTATTATTTCATATTTGTTCATTGCAATCTCCCGAGTTTGTATTTCAAAATTACATTGCGAACCTGTTTTACTTGATACGCTTTTGCCTGCGAACCTTTTGGCTGAATATTCAAAATATCTTCGATTCGAACTTTTGTAAAAATATGATGACTTCCCTTTATTCTCTCATCGAATCCGAGTTCTTTTAACAAATTGCAAAGTTCGACAAACGAAATATTCGCATCGGAAACTCCACTCAATATTTTCCAAAATATTTTCTTATCGAGTGTCATAATTAGTTTCCCATTCTTCATTTCTATATTCTTTTAATAATGAACGAAATAAAAATATTTACGCAAGAAAAAAACACCCGTTCGGGTGTTTTTTATTGCAGGCGTTCGCCTGTTTTCTTTGTGCAACTTCCCTGATTGCAAAACAATCATTCCTTGTTGCACCCGATTACTCAAATAATATTTCAACCAATCAAGAAGAACCGCAGGTTCCCTCATCCGTCCCGACCAGTCGGGACACCTTCTCCCAACAAGTGGGAGAAGGAACAGATGCCGAACATTTCCTTAAAGTCCTTCTCCCATT
>JAGGZE010000130.1 GCA_021162205.1 bacterium | reverse complement strand
TTTCTAGAAATACTTTTGATGCAAACTAATAAAACGAATTGTAAAAAGTTCCTAAATAAATATAATGGAAATCTTAATATAACCGATTTTTCTCTACATTCGATTGGTGTAATTCTGTTCAGATTCAACAAGGAGGATATTTTTCGGCAATTTATCGAAGATGTTATTCCAAATATAAAACTTGTATCATTGCCGGTAGAATTGTATGAAGAAGTCATAAACACGAGTAATAATTTGAATTTAGATTTCGATGATGCTTATCAATACAGTATTGCAAAACATTATGGATTGAGAATAGCAACAATGGATAAAGATTTTAATAGGATAAAGGATTTAGAAATTTTATTTTTGTGAAGTATAACTTGTTTATAGATGACAAAAGGATTTTTTATGAAAAAAGTAAAAATTACACAGGAAAAAAGTGCGATAGGTTATAAAATAGACCAAAAAGATACATTGAAATCGCTCGGTCTCGGGAAACTTCATCGCACTGTCGTTCATAATGCAACTCCGCAAATAATGGGTATGATACGGAAAGTAACCCATCTTGTGAAATATGAAATAATCGAGGAGGAATAATATGTTGCGCATAGGGGATTTGCGTCCGCCCGATGGCGCCGTTAAGAAAAAGAGGAGACTCGGTCGTGGTTCGGGTTCTGGTAGAGGTGGAACTGCTGGAAGAGGACATAAAGGTGCTCTTTCGAGAAGTGGCTCGAAAAAACGCCCTTGGTTCGAGGGTGGACAGATGCCGCTGGCGCGCCGTTTACCTAAAAAGGGATTCTCGAATTATCATTTCAGAAAAGATTATCAGGTTCTGAATATAAGAGACCTCTCGCGCTTGAAAGATATCGATGAAATTACACCTGAAATTCTTCGTGAACACAAGGTTATTCGTCGTCCAGGACCTATCAAACTTCTTGGAGAAGGGGAAATTAGAACCGTATTAAATGTCAAATTACATAAGGCATCGAAAATCGCTATAGAAAAAATTGAATCAGCTGGTGGAAAATTCGAGGAGATAATATGAGAAAGCTTTTTGAAAGCATTTCAAATATTTGGAAAATTCCCGATTTGCGTCGGAAAATTTTCTATACTTTATTGTTTTTAACGCTTTACAGATTGGGTGGACATATTCCACTACCGGGAATCAATCTTAAAGCTTTAGGGGATTATTTTTCAGGCGGAATGGCTGGACCATTGCAAATGTTCGATTTATTCGTCGGAGGCGCATTGCGAAGGGCTACGATTTTTGCAACAGGAATTATGCCATACATCACCGCTTCGATTATTTTGCAATTGCTCGGTGCTGTGATTCCGTATTTCCAGCAACTGCAAAAGATGGGTGAAGAAGGTAGGAAAAAAATTACTCTATACACTCGCTATGGCACTCTTATTATAGCTGCACTTCAAGGATGGGGTATGGTTATGTATCTTCGCAGTCTTCAAGGCGCATCTGGAAGTGTGGTTGCAATCAATGATGCCGCTTTTATTTTACTCGGCGTTCTTTCCCTTACAACAGGTGCAGCGATTATTATGTGGCTCGGTGAACTTATCACCGAAAAAGGTATCGGTAACGGTATGTCTATTTTGATTTTAGTCGGTATCATCGCTCGCTTGCCTAATGCAGCATTTCAGGAAATCGTTATGGTCGCCGAAGGTGGAAGAAGTATCATAGAACTTATTTTCATAGCGATTGTTATTATACTGTTCACTATGGCGGCGATTCTACTATCGCAAGGTTCAAGATACCTGCCAGTGCAATACGCGAGAAGAGTTGTCGGTAGAAAAGTATATGGTGGACAAAGCACTCATCTACCATTAAAAATTAACGCCGCAGGTGTTATCCCGATTATTTTCGCACAATCTGTTATGTTTCTACCACAAACCTTTGCAAGAATAATTCCACAGGGCGTATTTTCAAATTTGTTGGAAAGTATGTTCTCATATTCGAGTTTTGTATATAATGCGATTTATGCACTTTTAGTTATTTTCTTCGCATATTTTTATACTGCGGTAATTTTCAATCCTGTCGATGTAGCCGATAATCTCAAAAAATATGGCGGTTTTATCCCGGGTCGTCGTCCGGGAACTCAAACCAGTGAATATATCGATAGAGTTCTTACAAGAGTTACATTACCGGGTTCCATCGGATTGGCTTTGATTGCCATTTTACCTATTCTATTTATAAGAAAAGTTAATTTCTCATTCTGGTTTGGCGGAACAAGTTTGCTGATTGTTGTCGGAGTCGTTATCGATACTTTGCAACAGATTGAAACTCATTTGCTTGTGCGACATTACGATGGCTTTATGAAAAAGGGAAGAATCCGCGGCAGAAGATAACGCACCCCTTCGGGTGTTTTTAGTGTGCGACTTTTTTCTGAATCCCGATAAAATCGGGACAGAATCGGTAATTGCCTGTCGCACCGCCTGTAATGAAGGATTTGAAATTGTTTTGAATCGACAATTAATAATTGATAATTTTAATTAAGGCAAACAACCATTTTTCAGTAAATTGGACAGACATAGAAGTTTGTCATTATCGGCGACCATTTTTTTAGATTTTGTCATTGGGATTTTAAGGGAGATATATGTATATAGTATTTTTGGGACCACCCGGAGCAGGTAAAGGAACTTATTCAAATTTAACGAGCAAATGGCTTGGAATACCTGTTATTTCAACTGGCGATATTCTCAGAAATGCTATTGAAAATGGAACTCCTCTTGGAAAAAGAGTGGAAATATATGTCGATTCGGGTGAACTTGTTCCAGATGAAGTTATTGAAAAATTAGTCGATGAAACATTAGATTCTGAAGCCGCTAATAAAGGAATTATATTCGATGGTTTTCCCAGAACGGTTAATCAAGCTGAAATACTTCATCGGCTTATTGAAAATCGTGGTAGTAAATTGGACCTCGTTATCGAACTATATGCCGATGATGAGGAAATCGTTCAAAGGTTAAGCAGTCGTCGGGTTTGCCCTGAATGTAATGCTATATATAATTTAATAACAGGTCCTCCGAAAAATGATAGTAAATGTGATATATGCGGAACTGAAATAGTTCAGCGTGAAGATGATAAACCTGAAACAATTCAGCATAGATTGAATGTATATAGAAAACAAACCGCTCCTCTTTTGGAATTTTACCATAATAAAGCGGGATTGAAATGTATTATTGTCGATACTAATGGACTTCCCGATGTTGGAAGAGATGCTCTCAGAAAAAAATTATTGGAAAATGAAGTTATATCGGAATGAATTTTTATTTGAAGGTTTAAAATGATAATCAAAAAAAATAATGAACAGATTAAGGGAATAAGAGAAGCTGGAAGAATTGTAGCCGAAGCGATTGCTGGAATGGCAGAGATTGTGAAACCAGGTATTACAGCAAAAGAACTCGAAAATGCTGCAAAAAAGATATTTGAAAAAAATAATGCACAATCGGCATGTCTCGGCTATCGTCCTGGGCGCGGAATGTCACCTTATCCAGGGTTCGTCTGCATATCTATTAACGATGAAATTGTTCACGGGATACCGGGAAGCAAGGTTATCGATTACGGCGACCTTGTCAGTGTCGATGTCAGTTCTAAATACAATGGTTTCATCGGAGATGGCGCCTCTACATTCGTTATGGATGGTGCATCACAAGAGGCAAAAAAATTAGCATGGACAACATATCGAGCTTTGCATAAGGGAATCGAAACCGCAAAAGTCGGTAATAAAATATCCGATATTTCCCGTGTTGTGCAGACTTATGCCGAGTCTAAAGGTTATTCGATTGTGCGAGACCTTGCAGGTCATGGTGTCGGTATTCAACTTCACGAGGAACCACAGGTTCCGAATTTTGTTGACAAATCGCTCCCCGATGTATTTATTATGTCTGGAATGACGATTGCTATCGAACCGATGGTTTGCGAGAAAAGTTATCGCATTATAGTAAATCCAGATGGTTGGACGATTCGCACCGCCGATGGCGGTTTATCATCACATTCTGAGCATAGTATCGCTATTACAGACGAGGGAACTAATATTTTAACTTTACTGGCTGATGGCTCGGAGGCATATATTCCCCCCGAAGCTTAACTTATGCTGAAATATCGAAAAAAACATTATGACAAAAAAAAATGATACAATTCAAGTAGAGGGAATTATTGTCGAGGCATTGCCGAATACTACTTTTAAAGTAAAACTTGATAATAATCATACGATTTTGGCTTATATTTCAGGTAGAATGAGAAAAAATTATATACGGATTTTGCCGGGCGATAGAGTTACAGTCGAATTAACACCCTATGATTTGACAAAGGGAAGAATAATATATAGGTATAAATAATATTTTGAAAGTTCACTCATGAAGTATTCTAATGAACCGCATCATTTTATTTGTCTTGCTTGTTTCTTTATCAGTGGGTGGTATGTTTGCTCAATCAGACAGTCTAAATGTCCGCCATCATTGGAGTATGTTGCACACGAGTGATACATTGGTGATGGACTCTCCCACATTCATTCCGTTTGTTGTCACAACCGCTCCGTTGACCTTGGAAAGTGTTCCGTCGAATCCGTAAACAGTTCCGTTGGCTTGGTTTTGGTGCCGTTGAAGTTCGAAAGTTCTCCGTTGACATTGAAAAGCCGGGTGTTGTTGACAGTTTTAAAACTCTCTAAACCTGATGAAAATTGAAATCCTCCTCTCCATTCCTTTGATTTTCCAAAAAGGTTTTTTCGTTAAAATTCCATATTTCATTTGAAAATAAAGGTATAAAAATTATATAAACACCCGGTATCGAAATTAGAAAAAATAAGGTTTTAAATTTATCGAACTGTCCAAACTCTGTATCCGGGAACAGAAAAGCAAAAATTAAAATACCTATAAAATATATTCCACAAATCGCAATGAGCGCTTTGACTGCATTATTTCTTATGAAACGATTTTTTTCCCTTAATCCGAATAATTTCCCATTTTTCTTTCGGGTTTGAACCCGCTCGCATTATACGAGAACACCGAGACATCGCTCGTCGTCGGTCTGGTTATGGATTTGCTGCGTCGGATATGGAGAATATATAATAGTTGGGGACAAAATACGAATTAGAAACGGAGGTAATTCTATGATAGACAAAAAGATACATAATTTGTTAGATATAGCAACGATGAGAGGGCGTTGCAATAGGCACTGCAATAGGTGATACAAGATGGAGAAACTGCTCGACATAGGCGAATTGGCTCGGATTTTGGGCGTGAAAGTCTCGACGATATACGGTTGGGTGAGCGAGAAACAAATACCGCACTACAAACTCGGTAGACTCGTTAGGTTCGACAGACACGAGATTATCGAATGGTTAAAATCGCGCAAAATCTCGGGCAGAAAAACGAGACTGCCCGAAAACGACCCGCTGTATTCGAGATAAAAGCAGTTATTCCTTGACAACGAGGCATTCGAGAAATAATTGTAAATAGGAAAATAGAAAATAAAGACTTTGCTGGCGTAGCTCAACTGGTAGAGCAGCGCATTCGTAATGCGCAGGTTTGGGGTTCAACTCCCCACGCCAGCTACCTGTTCATAGTGAACTGTGTATAATTTAATGAAAAATGCCTTGAAAAAAATTAGATTTTTCTTTGATTTCACTCGATATGAAAATTTAATTTAAATATTTCTTTTATTAATAATTCAAAGATATTAAATTTGTAAAAATTATTATCAAAACGAGGAGGGTAAAAATGCGTGAAGCAATGGCAGTGTTAATTTTAGTGGCGGTTTTAGGGATTGTGTTTGCTGGGACAATCGATGGCAGGTTTGTTTTTGAATGCACCGAACCATCCACGGCACAGGGATTTGCTGCGGTTCTCACCGAAAATGCAATGAGATCTCTTGCAGGTGGCTCAATCGATTATACCGATGTAGATTTTGCTATGGTTTCTGAACCGCCATGGTCTTTTAGCATTCCAGGCGAGTTCGATGACGATAGTCTTTACTATGCTTTCGGTGTTGCTATTGTGAATGATGCTGTTCTCGAGGGAAACCCGATTGGAATGTATCCGCTCAGTCCATTTAATACTTCGGGCGGTAATTATGTAGGAGTTGAAATACCGATGGCTGATACCGTAGATATATCTATTATTATTCATCCTGGCGATGTTGAGTTCACCGATATTTATGCATTGGTGCTCGATATGTCGCAGGGAATGTTTTCCGGCACAGGCGAAATGGACACCGATTTCGTCGTTCCGATTTACGATACGGCTGCTATAATCGACAATGTGCCATCGGGATTGAAACAAATTTTGATATTTAAGGATGAAAACAGTAATGCTATGTATGATGATGGCGAACCTTATGGTTATTGTCAATCCATAGATACTTCATTTGTTTTCGCTGCGGCGGGAGTTCCTATGATACCCGAGGCAACTTTGCGAATCGACAAAATCGATGAAAAGCGAGTTATTACACCGCAAATCGCTATGAATCTGTATCCTTCGCCATTCAATAGCGAGCTTGCAATCGAAATCGATGCTCCTGCGGGCGAATATAAACTTAAAATTTCCGATATTTCAGGAAAAATTGTCCATTCGGGAAATGTTTGCGGTGGAACGAGTTATAAATGGTCTCCAGAGAATTTGTCATCGGGTATATATAATGTAAAAATTTCGGGACAGAATTTTGTTATCCAGAAAAATGCGGTCTATCTAAAATAGATAATTTTTTAGGGGGGAATCGAATGTTTAAGAAAATACTTTTCGCAACAGATTTTTCCGACACTGCTAAACGGGCTTATGATGCTCTAAAAAAAATTCGAGTGGAATGCGGTGCACAAAATGTTGTTCTCGTTCACATTATCGATGGGCGTGAGGTGGATTCACTCGCTAATTTCGAGGGTTTTTACTCGGTTCAGCTCGACAATATTCGCAAAGAACTCGCCGACCAAATGACAAAGAAAGCCGAACAAGAACTCGAATTATACAAAACCGAATTGAGAAATCTCGGCTATCAGGTGGAAATTCGCATATTCGAGGGAATACCTTACGATGAAATTGTAAATGTTGCAAATAAAGAAAATGTTTCTCTAATAGTTATGGGGTCGAAT
>JAGGZE010000012.1 GCA_021162205.1 bacterium | reverse complement strand
GTGGATAAATCATAAACTTGCCTGCTCGTTTATGGATTTTATTATGCCGATGTTCTCGGCGAAAGCGGGCTGGATTCCGATAATTTTAGCGATTCTGATTATTTCGATATGGCGTGGCGGGAAAGTCGGACGAATAACGGCTCTCGGTGTCATCGTTGTATTTGCGCTCGCCGACCCATTGGCGGCACGAGTTTTGAAACCGCTTTTCGGAAGAATTCGGCCATGCTATGCACTCGGTTCAGCAGTGCGATTGTTATGGAGTTGCGGCGGAAAGCTTTCATTTCCATCGAACCACGCTGCAAACTCGGCTGCGATAATTTCGGTATTCGGCTATTTCTATCGTAAATCGCTCTGGTTCGGCATTCCGATTGCACTCGCCGTGGGATTATCGAGAATATATCTCGGAGTTCACTATCCGCTCGATGTTTTTGGCGGATTCGTTCTCGGTGCGATTATTGGAATAGGTGTCGCTTATGCCGAGGCAAAATATTTCAATGTTAATAAGCAAAACACATTGTCAAATAATGTGATAAGGAAATAATTATAATAATTATATTTAAGTAACGCCTGTAATCTTATGAATAATAGTGAAATATATATATGAATATACGATTTCAGGAGGAACAATGAAAGCGATACTCGGCAAATTTCCGAATAGCGATAAAATTTCCGAACGGATACTTATAGACGATGACAAAATTATCGCAATCGATAATGAACGCACCGTTCCCGATGGCGTTAAAGTATTCGATTTCGGCGATAAACTTGTTTGTCCGCCATTTACCGATAGCCACACTCATTTTTTTCAGACGGGGTTATATATGGGTGCGCTCGATGTTTCGGGTATCGCTACAAAGGATGAATTGTTGTCGTTTATTCGCAAGCAAGCACTCGACAATTTTAGAATCGATGAAGTCGTATGGCTCTGGGGTTTCGACCCTATCGATGATATGCCGAACTCCATCGAATTGGAATCTGCTGCACCGAATGTGCCGATTTTCTTGCGTCGGGTCGATGGCCATTCCTGTTCACTTTCGCAATCCGCATTGAAAATGCTCCCGCAGAATATATGCACACCGAATGGTATATACAGTAGTAGTTTGCAGGAAAAAGTCGTCGATTATTTTCTGCGAATGGTCGGTGAGGATGAACTGATTCGCGCTGCAAATCGAGTTGCGAAATTTTCTGCGAAAGTCGGTGCGATGCGGATTCATGCTCTTGTGCCTTATATCGAATGGGCTAAAATTCTGATGCGAATCCAAAACAATTTACCGATTGAAACCGAGATATTTGTCGAAACCACCGATGTAGAATCGGTTGCGTCGCTTGGATTGCGGCAAATCGGCGGCTGCATTCTGCTCGATGGCTCGTTCGGTTCGCACACAGCAACATCGACCGAACCATACACCGATAGTCCTGAAAATCGCGGGATACTTTATTTCACCGATGAGGAACTGATTTCGTTTTTCCGAGCCGCACTCGATAAAAATCTTGCTGTCGCAATGCACGCAATTGGCGATAGAGCAATCGAGCAATATATCCGATGCGCCGAGAAAGTAGCGAATGGCGGGAAATTGAACCGTTGGCGTATCGAACATGCCGAACTTATAAATCGTAATCAAATCGAGCGTGCGAAAAAACTCGGACTGACATTAAGTGTCCAGCCAGCATTCGAGAAATATTGGGGAGGACCCAATAAAATGTATGCGAAACGGCTCGGCAATCGATGGAAAATGACTAATCATTTCAGAGATGAAATCGATGCAGGGATTTTGCTGCTCGGCGGCTCGGATTCATACATTACACCTATCAACCCATTGGCGGGAATATATAGTGCGATGAATCACCCGAACGAATCGCAGCGACTGACGCAAAATGAAGCCATTTCACTTTTCACCGACAACCCACTAAAATGGAATACAAATAAATATCGAATCGATATTTCAAATTTATATAAAATAAATGACGAGCTTAAATTCATTGTTCTCGATAGAGATTTCAATAAATCGATTCCAAAGATATTTACAGAAATATCTGGGAGAAACCTCTTTTAGAAAAGAAGTTTTTCCCAAACCCTTTTCCAGAAAACTTTGATTATTTCTGGCGACCAAAGTTCGCCAGAAAAGAGCATTAGCTCTTTTTAATTGGTTGAAAATTTGTTTTGTTCGAGCAGGCGTTGCAAAGGAATTGTTTCGCTTTTGTGAAACAAGGTCCCGACTTCATCGGGATTAAGAAAGAAGCAACGCGCAAAAAACAGGCGAAGCCTGACAAATATCTGAAATATTGTTTTGATATTTTTGATATTATGGTTTAATTGATTGAAATTATTGGAGGTATTATGCAGAATTTATTCGGTGAGAAAAAGGATGATGAGAATATCGATGGTGTGAAGGCGAATAATAAGGGCAAATCGAAATCTGAAATGAATGAGCCGAAATCATTCGAGCAGGCGATTGCCGAATTAGAGGAAATCGTGCAGAAACTCGATTCCGGCGAAATTCCACTCGAGGAATCTATCGTTATGTTCGAGCGGGCACAATTTCTTGCGAAATGGTGTCGGGATATTCTCGATAAAATAGAGGGCAAATTGAAAATACTTATGCCCGATAACGAGGGAGGATTCTCTGTCGAGCCGATGGATGAAATTAACAGTTAATTTTTTTATCGTCGCATTACTATTTTCCCGATTAGTATTCGCTGAAACGCTTTCAAAAAATAAGGAATACTCGAATGGGGAGGATTCATCGAAGTTTGAATTCGAATATAAGGTTTATCCGCCATTCCCCGATGGTATCGGTTTTACAAAATTTGCATATAATCTCGCTAATGCTATCCACATAAATTCTCGCGAATGGACACTTAGAAGACTTTGTCCATTAACTCAAAATTCCGATTTAGATTCGACATCGACAGATTTTGCCGAAAGAGTTTTGCGTTCATATCCATTCTGGTCGGATGCAAAAATTTCGCCGAATGCGGATTCGACTATCGTAACTGTCGAAATTCACGATTTGTGGACAACCAAAATTATCGCAGAAATTCACTATGTTGCGGATGAACTCGAATGGTCATCTGGTTTAGAAGAGGAAAATTTCGCAGGATTGGGAACTTACATTTCCGCAGGATACACTCATCGTGTCGATAACGATTGGTGGCAGCTCGGTGCTAAATTATACGGTTTGCCGTCGAGGAATTGGAATTTTGGAGGGAACTATAATTTTCAAGGTGGATTATGGCAGGCAGGCGCAAATTTGCAGAAGCACGATGTCTATATTCAAAATGGAAATATTCTTTTTGCGGGAGCTTATGCCGAAAGCGTAATCGTTCCAATTTATTATTCGCAGAATACCGCCGACACTGTAATTCGCAGGCGAAATAATATCTATTGCGAATTCATCCCGCAATGGCGGGACAATCTATATATCGGTGGCGGTATCGGTTATTTGGATAAAAAAATAAATTTCCCCAGCGATAGTATGAATAATGGTTTATATAACATTTCCGAAAATAGTCGATGGTTGCCAGTTATAGCACATCTCGGATTCGCATCGTTCGATTATAAAAATTTTGAGAACCTGAACAATTTCGCTCGAATAGAGGATATCCCGACAGGATTTATGGCGAGTGTTTCATCGGGATGGAATTTTTACGATATCGATAATGCAAAGAGTGATAAAAATCTGTTTTTGAATATTAAATTTACCGATGCAAAAGTTCACAAATTCGGATATAGCGCGATTTCAGAGGAATTCGGAGCGAAATACGGCAATAGCGATGTATATATAAATATTCGTCATTTCGCACCGGTTACCGAAAACTGTTTATTCCGCTATGGTTTCGCAATCGATTGGACGAATCGTATTCGCGGAACTGTCGACAGATATTTTGTCGCCGATGGCAGAACAGGTTTCAGGGGCTATCCTGCATATTACGAAATCCAGCATGGCAGAGCGCAATACCTAAAATTCTCGGGTGAATTGCGATTTTTTCCCAATATAGAATTTTTCACATTTCGTCTTGGAACGGGATTATTTTTCGATGCTGGTGGAGTATCGCAAATTTTTTTACTCGACGATAGCGACCGAATTATGACCGATTTCGGCATAAGTTTCCAGATATGTTCGACTCGTTCGACAGCGGGTAATGTTAACCGATTCGATATCTCATACAATCCACAGCGTAAAACATTCGGTTTCACAATCGATTCAGGAAGAGCATTCTCGTTCTATTTACCGATGGGCATTTCATCCTTTTTGAAAGAATGACATTTCCTTTTCAGTGCAGAATTGTATCTATCGGTAATATCGATTGCCTGCGATGATGAAATCGTATGTTCGTTCGGTTCTGGTTCGCTGTGATGATGAATATATCCCGAAATCACCTCGATTACTACGCCCAATCCCGCTATTCCAAGCACAACCGAGCCTGCCATATCGATAGTCGATGGAACTTCTTTGTCCCATGTGTGATAGCCATAGTATGCACCTCCGCCCATCATTGCGAGTCCGATTGGGAGACCTATCGCAAGTTGAATCGAACTTCGTGTTTTCGCTTTCGATATATCCAAATTCAATTTTTGTGCTAAACTCTTTTGCCCTGCGGTATCGAGGAGTGCGGCATCGGTCAGGACACCATCCTTGCTGCGAGCGAACCATCGGATACCCGGGGTGGCGAGTTGCGAAAGCGTGTTGCCATCTTTAAGCCAATCCTGCTTCGTCTCGAATGTATATCCACTGCTGTTTATATGAAGCACCAGCCGGATTTTATGCGATTCGTAGCAATCGTCGGCGAAAATTATGCCCAAAAGTGCAAAAAATATAATGAACAATCGCAAAATATACTTCCTTGCTTAAATTCATTTCTATATTATAATAAAAGTAGAAATTAGCAAAATAAAAAGCAAATTCTATGATGAGAGATTTTTTCAAAATATTTTCTCGGTTTCTCGCTAACGATATCAAAAATAAGCAGATATTTGGCGGTTCGCAAAGACGATTTTATCGCATTTTTGATAGAGATAAATCGTATATTATTCTCGAGGATGAAAATTCCGACCGACTCGTCCGATATGCGAAACTTCTGCAAAATTTGCTGCATTATGGAATACCTGTGCCAGATGTCTATGCTGTCGATGAATCCCGATCAGTCGGTATGATACTGATGGAGGATATCGGTTCACTGTCGTTGTTCGATTGGTATCGTCGGACAGGCGATATCGAGCCGCATTTTCGAGCCGCTAAAATTTTAGCAAAAATTCATCGACTCGGCGATGTCCCCGGACGAGTGGAATACGATTTCGATATCCCCGACCTGTTATATGAAACGCAATATTTCGTCAGGCATTTTTTAGTCGGATATTGTGGCTATCCCGAGGGTGTTGGCGACGCTCTTATGGATGAATTTTATCGACTCGCTAAATTTGCCGCTTATTCGCCAAAAGGACTTATGCACAGGGATTTCCAATCGCAAAATATTTTTATCACTCGTGGAAATGTTTGTATCGTGGATTTTCAGGGTGCGAGAAGAGGTTTCCCCGCATACGATTTAGCATCGCTTATAGAGGACCCATATCTGAACTTGCCCGAATCCATAAGCAGAATGATTATGAGCGAATATTTCTCGAATGCAAATTTTAATAATTATGAGCGTGAGATGTTTCTCGATTCGTATCCATATATCGCATTGCAGCGGCTTTTGCAGGCGACCGCCGCTTATGCTTATCTTTCGACAATCCAAGAAAAATGGTGGTTCGAACGATTTATAATCCCAGCACTCGAACGAACATCGAAATGGCTTTATATAATAGATGATTTCCCGATTTTGAAAGATGTATTGACAAGTGTGATGAAGACGATTAAATTGAAAAAATGTGTTGACAAGTGTGATGAAGACGATTAGATTGAAAAAGGTAGCGTGTGATAATTTAATTATTATGCTGTGCAAGAGCCTTCGGCTCTTTTTAATGGCGACTTTTTTTTCACAAGAGTGAAATTCATTGTCGCCGAGAAGTTTCAAAAGTTATTTTAATTAATCAGGCGTTGCAGGGAATTGTCGATTCTATCGACAAGGAAAGCAATGCACAAAAAACACCCGAATGGGTGAAAACACCCGAAGGGGTGAGGAGGTATGTATGCGTTCGAGATGGTGGTTATTAATTTCTTTCGCGATTGTTATCGCGATTGCGCTGGTTTTTGTGGGATGTAGCAAGGATAGCGAGGAAGAAACTCCCGACCAGCCAGTTCTTCCATCGACAGGCACATTTAACAGTGTCGATTTTAATCTATTTCTCAATCCCGACTCGATTTTTAATCCATCGATTAAATCTCTCGACCGATGTGCAGATTTTGATACAGCGGCATTCATTGTTTCGATTTCATGTGTGATAGTTAATTTGGTATTTGTTTGGCCCGAACTGGTATTTGCACTTGCGATGACACAAGACCCCACTTACGAGGGCGATTTAACATGGCGATGGACACTCGGAGCGGATTCGGACAATATCAGTCTTTATGCTCAACTTGTATCAGATAGAGATAGTGTCGATTGGACGATGCGCGTAACGAATGATGAGATGACCGATTTCCGATGGTATTTTGGCAGATGCAATTTTGAAGCTACCGGTGGATGGTGGCAGCTCAACGACAGGGATTCTACGAATGCCGAAATTCCAACACTTTGGCTCGGATGGTCGAGACAACCCGAAGATACAGCGGGTTCGATTACTATTGTAAATATCAATGAAAGTGATGATGGTTATGGCGATACGGTTTCCTATTGGCGTGATGGTTTGATTTCTAATGCCGATTTGAAAATTCACCACGGTGATAGACCTGGTCATTGGCAAATCACATGGCATTCGCAGGAGTATTGGGGAACTATTATCTATCCCGAAAGCACACAGGGTTGCTGGAACGATAGTCTCGAATGTGTCGATTGCGATTCGCTCGATTTACCCGCTAAATGATTTTTCCCTGTCGAAATACTATTTGACTTTATAAAGATACGACCTCATATTTATGGGGTCGTTTTTTATGCTTATTTTGATTAAATAATTTTGAATTGCTGATTGTTAATTGTAAATTTTGAATTGAAATGGGAGAGAAACATGTCCGATTGGCAGAAAATACCATCGTATAAAACCTGTTTTGTCTGCGGGGATGACAATCCCATCGGATTGAAATTGAAATTTCGTGCGAAAGATAATATTGTCGAGACAGAGTATGTCCCGAAACCAGAACACTGCGGTTATACAGGTATCGTTCACGGCGGGATTATCAGCGCGATTCTCGACGAGGGAATGGGTTGGACTGGATGGTTGACATTTGAGAAATACTATCTCACTGCGGAATTGAAAATCAGACTAAAGAAATCGGTGATACTCGGCAGAAAATACATTTTTCGAGGAGAACTTTTGCGCAAGGTCAGGAATATGTATATCGCAAAAGGTTCATTAACCGACGAGGATTGTAATATATATGCCGAGGGCGAAGGCAAGTATTTTCTCGCAGATTTTTAATTTATCGAGCAAAAAATATGCACAAAGCGCAAAAAATATCGGTTCTTATAGTTGCATACAATGAGATGAACAATATCGCCGAGGCAATCGATTCGGTGAAATTCGCCGATGAAATTGTGGTTATCGATAATGGCAGCGAGGATAATACGGCTGAAATCGCACAGAAATCGGGTGCGAAAGTCATTACGCTCGATGAAAACATAGGTTATTCCAAACCGAAAATGCTCGCACTAACAAAATGTTCACACGATTGGGTCCTTTGGCTCGATTGCGATGAGCGAGTATCGCCAAAACTTGCCGATGAAATAATTGCAGCAGCTGGTAATGAGAAAAATCTCGATAATATCAGTGCATTTAAAATTCCCCGCAGAAGTTTTTTCATCCGAAAGTTCATAAAACACAGCGGTTGGGGAAATGAAACTGTTGTGCGATTGTTCAAGAAAGATTATGCGAAATTCTCGGATAATCTCGTTCACGAAAGCATTATTATCGATGGCAATATCGCTGCGATGCAAAACCCTATTCTGCACTATACTGCTCCCGATTTTAAAACATTTTACGATAAGCAAATTAAGTATGCGTATCTTTCAGCCGAGCAAATGTTTAGCAATGACAAAAAAGTTAATTTTATGCAGATTTTAATTCATCCACTTGCAGCGTTTTTGAAAACATTCTTTGTCAAACTCGGTTTTTTAGATGGTATCGAGGGATTTTCCATAGCGCGTATAAATTCGATTTATGTGTTCACTAAATATTCTCGAGCATACTATTTACAGCGAAATCCACAAGAGATGGAGGATAAAATATGAAAATATCGGGCTTTTCATTCGTGAAAAATGCGATAATTTTGGATTACCCAATTGTCGAGGCGATAACATCCGCACTACCTATTGTCGATGAGTTCGTTATCGCATGCGGCAATTCCGATGACGATACTACCGAACTTATTCGCTCTATCGGCGACCCGAAAATCAAAATAATCGAAACAGTGTGGAATCCCGAGGATTTTGTGCATGGTCGCTCGAATGCTATCCAGACCAATATAGCTCTCGATAAATGCACGGGCGATTGGTGTTTCTATCTTCAAGCCGACGAGGTGATTCATGAAAAATATCTGCCTGTTGTCGTAAAAAGTTGCAAAAAGTATTTGGACGACCCCAAAGTCGAGGGTTTTCTCTTCAATTATAAGCATTTTTTCGGCGACTATAAGCACTATCAATGGACACATCACTGGTATCGCCGCGAGGTCAGAGTCATCAGGAACAATATCGATGCTGCAAGTTGGCAGAGTGCACAAGGTTTCAGAATCGATGGCAGGAAACTCAATGTTGTTCATATCCCTGCGGAAATATTTCATTATGGCTGGGTGCGAAATCCATTGAAAATGCGAAAGAAAATGATTGCACTCGATACGGTTCATCACGGCGAGAATGAGGCGCGAAATCGAAATGAGCCAGAAAAAATTCCATTCGATTACGGTATCCCCGACAATTTGAAAATATTTATCGATAAACATCCAGCGGTTCTATCCGAGCGTATCGCAAATAAAAACTGGGATTGGATACCCGAGACTCCGACTCGTCATCGGCACGATAAACTTTTAGTGCGTTTGTGGAGTCGGTTCGAGAACGATATTTTGAAATTCCGTGTCGGTGAATATAAAAACTATGTCTATTTGGGCTACGACCATTCGCTGGGGCAATATATCGAATAAAATATAAATTCCTTGAGCCCTTCGGCTCTTTTGAACCCTTCGGTTCTTTTTATGGGCGACTTTCCTTTCACCAGAGCGAAATTCCCTGTCGCGAGCCCTTCGGCTCTTTTTATGGGCGACTTTCCTTTCACCAGAGCGAAATTC
>JAGGZE010000015.1 GCA_021162205.1 bacterium | reverse complement strand
GATGAGGGAACCTGCGGTTCTTTGAGCCCTTCGGCTCTTTTCGGTGGCGACTTTTCTCCCGACAAAGTCGGAATTCATTGTCGCCGAGAAATTTTGCTTGAGCAGGTGCAACAGGGAATTTCACTCTGGTGAAAGGGAAGTTGCACAAAGAGAACACCCGAAGGGTGCTTCTCCCACTTGTTGGGAGAAGGTGTCCCGACTGGTCGGGACGGATGAGGGAACCTGCGGTTCTTTTTGATTGGTTGATAATTTATTTTAATTGAGCAGGCGTTGCAAGGAAATTGTCGATTCTATCGGCAAGGGACGCAACGCACAAAGAAAACACCCGAAGGGGTGGGAGGGAAAAATGCCGATAGAATTTACATTAGATTTTGAGAAGCCGATAATCGACCTTCAGCGAAAAATCGAGGAGATGAAATCGATAGCATCGCAGGATGGTGTCGACCTCGAGAGTGAAATTATGTCTTTAGAGAGAAAATTGCAGAAACTTCGAGTGGATATTTATAAAAATCTCACACGCTGGCAGCGGGTTCAGGTTGCGAGACATCCTCGAAGACCATACACGCTCGATTATCTCTCAAAAATTTCGCAGAATTTTATCGAGATTCACGGCGACAGGAATTTCCGCGATGATGAAGCTGTCGTGTGTGGATTTGCGATGATAGATGGCAGGAAAGTCGTTGTTATCGGTCAGCAGAAGGGTCACGATGCTACCGAGAATATTCGCAGAAATTTCGGTATGATGCATCCCGAGGGCTATCGGAAAGCTTTGCGAGCGATGAAACTCGCCGAGAAATTCGATTTGCCTGTGGTAATTTTCATAGATACGCCAGGTGCATATCCTGGAATTGGAGCCGAGGAACGCGGTCAAGCCGAGGCAATCGCTCGAAATATACTCGAGATGGCTCGACTGCAAACGCCTATTGTAATTACGATTATCGGTGAGGGCGCATCGGGTGGTGCGCTCGGTATCGGTATCGCCGATGTTCTGATGATGATGGAAAATGCGTGGTATTCGGTAATTTCGCCCGAGGGTTGTGCCGCTATACTTTGGCGTGATAGAGCATTCGGGAAACAATCCGCCGATGCACTTCGAGTTAGCGCACCCGATTTGCTCGAACTCGGGGTAATAGATAAAATTCTTCCCGAACCGCCTGGTGGAGCTCATTCTGACCCGAATAGAGCCGCAGAAATATTGAAGGAAAATATCATCGCAGAACTCGATAGATTAAAAGATGTTCCCAAAAACGAACTCGTGGATATGCGTATCGCAAAATATCGCAATATGGGCATATATAAACAGGCTTAGCCTGCACCCTTCGGTGTTTTTAGTGTGCAACTTCCCTGTCCCGACAAGTCGGGACATTCCTTGTTGCACCCCATTAAAAAGAGCCAAAAGCTCTTCATTTTTCATAGAGAATTGAATAAATTAAATTTTATTTGTGAGGTATTTATTATGTCATTGCATCTTTCGATATCCGGAGCGAGAGGAATTGTCGGCGAGGATATAAATCCCTGCTTTCTGAACGATTTGCTTCTCGCATTTCATCGATTTATTCCATCGGGCGATGTCCTTCTCGGCGGAGATACTCGCAGTTCGGGCGAACCGATTTCGCATATCATCGAGGGAATTCTGCGAATGCTCGGTAGAAATATTATTTTCGCAGGGAAATTGCCGACACCGACGATTTGTCTCGCTACGAAACATTTTAATTGCGCTGGCGGAATCGTTGTAACAGCATCGCACAATCCCGCCCGATGGAATGGGATAAAACTTGTCGGTTCAGATGGACTTTTCCTGCCGCACAAATTCTGGCAGGATTTTTCAGACAATAAGTTCGATGAACCCGATTTCGTCCCATATGACAAAATCGGCGGGAAACAATTGAATTACGATTGTGCTAGAACACATATCGAAAAAGTTATGTCGCTTCCATTCGTGGACCCGCTTGCGATACGAAGCGCTAATTTGAGAATCGCATACGATGGTGTCGGTGGAGCTGGTCCCGCTGTGATGATACAGCTATTTCAAATTCTTGGAGTCGAATACAGCGCAATCGGTATCGGTATGGATGGAAATTTCATCCATTCTCCCGAACCTATTCCGGAAAATTTGGATATGCTTTCAGATTTGGTGGTGCATTATGGTGCCGACATCGGTTTTGCCAACGACCCCGATGCCGATAGACTCGCTATTGTCGATGAAAATGGAAAACCGATTGGAGAGGAATTCACACTTGCACTTGCGGCATATCGAATGCTTTCGTATGAACCGTCCGATGTCGTTGTGAACCTTTCCACAAGCACACTAATCGATTTTATTGCGGAAAAGTTCGGCGGAAAAGTTCATCGCACATCTGTCGGCGAATACTGGGTAACGAAAAAAATTCTCGAACTCGGTGCCGCAATCGGTGGCGAGGGCAATGGCGGAGTGATTGTTCCCGATGTCCATCCTGCGAGAGATTCCATCACCGCTGTATCGCTTATTTGCAGTCTTTTAGCCGAGTCGGGCAAAAAAGTCTCGCAGATAGTCGCCGAATTCCCGAAAAAATATATGGTTAAGGATAAAATTCCATTTTCGGGCAACTTTTCAAAAATCTCCGATGCGATATTAAACGATTTCTCGCCCGATGAGAAAATTTTGACCGATGGCATTTGGTTCCGCACCGATGGCGGATTCGTGCATATTCGACCATCGAATACCGAACCTGTGCTCAGAATTATTGTCGAGGATTCCGATGAGAAAATAGCTCGCAATCTCGTCGATAGAGCGAAATCCATAATAGATAAGCATATTCGCTAATATTTATTAATTCCATTAAATCAAAAAAATAAAGAAATTGACAAATGCGATATTTGGAATATTTTTGAATTGAAATTAATATTCATAGGAGTATAAAATGGAAAAATTTGTCGTAGTGCTTGCAGGTGGTAAGGGCGAACGGTTTTGGCCTGCGAGTCGAGTTAATCGTCCAAAACAGTTTTTGAAACTTATGTCGGATAAAACTATGCTGCGAGCGACAATCGAACGCACTCGACCAATCGTTCCAATCGAGCGAACACTTATCGTTGCGAACTCGCATCTTGTAGAACTTATGAAAGAAACTCATCCCGAAATACCCGAGCAAAATTATATTATCGAACCACAGGGCAAAAATACCGCTCCCGCTATATGTCTTGCGGCGGCAAATATCGTGGCGAAATACGGCGATGGCATTATGTTCGTGCTTGCATCCGACCATTATATCGACCCACCGCAGATGTTTCGCGACGGACTCGATGTCGCAAAAGAGGTGATACTCAAGGATGACAAACTCGTTCTTATGGGAATTCAGCCGACACGAGCCGAAACCGGCTATGGATACATTCATGTCGATGAGAAAATTGCAGAATACGATGGAATCAAGTGTTTTGGTGTGAAATCGTTTAAGGAAAAGCCATCACGGGTTAAAGCGCAGGAATTTTATTTTGCAGGCGATTATCTTTGGAACAGCGGGAATTTTATGTTTCGAGCGGGTAAAATACTCGAAGAAGCTGAAAAATATTTACCCGAATGCGCAAATAGTATGCGAGAATATATCGAGAATTATGGGAAACCGCAGGCAAACGATATTTTGGAAAAAGCATTCGAGAATATCACAGCGGTTAGTATCGATGTTGCGATATTGGAAAAATCCGAGGATGTCGCTGTTTTATGGGGAGCATTTCGGTGGGATGATGTTGGAAGTTGGGGTGCGCTCGAGCGAATACTTCACAAAGATAAATTCAATAATGTGATTTCCGGGAAATCCGATAATTTACTTCTCGATACTTATGAAACCACAATTTATAGTGATAACGATTCACTCGTAGTAGCATTCGGCGTAACCGACCTCGTGATTGTCAATATGGGCGATGTCGTTCTCGTAATGAATAAAACTCGAATTTCCGAAATGCGTGATTTAGTTAAAAAAATTAAGGAAAATCCCGATTGGAAAAAATACTTGTGAACCTTTTGAAAATCGGATTATTTATTACTATGAATAACAAAACCGAACGACATATCATTGCGAATACAATATTTCTAATACTTTGGGGAATTATAATGATTTTTGCATCGAGTGGTTGTGCATATTTCTCAAGGACTAAAAAATCGTCGAGCAGCGAGAAATTTCACTACACTATTCCTAAACCTGCACAGGAAATTCCATCCTCTGTCGTAAGCGAGCATGAACCACCCGAACCTGTTCGTAAAAATAATGAAAGCTTATTGACATCGGCGAATTCCAGTGAATATTCATCATCGCAGTATAGTGGCTGGGGATATCGAATTCAGGTTTTTTCATCGCTTCAACAGGATGAATCCGAGGAATTAGCTCGAAAGGTTCGTGAGAAAATCGATGCTAAAGTATATGTCGAATTCGACCCGCCTTATTATAAGGTTCGAGTCGGCAATTGTAAGGATTCGGGTGAAGCTGAAGAATTAATTAGAAAACTGAAAAATTTAGGATATTCCGATGCGTGGATTGTTCGCGCAAGAATTATTAACGATGACTAATTTTTATGGAGGTAAAATTATGGAATTGAAAATAGGTAAAGTCAAAGTCCTGGTAATTCAGGGTGATATCTCTACGCAAGATGTCGATGCAATCGGGCTTGCCGCGAACGATAGATTATGGATGGGCGGCAGAGTTGCCGATGCACTTAAAAGAAAAGCTGGCGAGGATATCGAAACCGAGGCAATGAAACAGGGTCCGCTAAATATCGGTGAAGTGGCTGTTACAAGCGGTGGTGAACTCACAATAAAAAAAATTTTGCATACTGTCGTTATGGGGCAGGATCTTGCACCGACAACCGACACAATTCGTCATGGAACAAAAAATTTACTTCTGAAAGCCGATGAACTTAAACTCGACAGTCTTGCAATACCTGCATTCGGAACGGGGATGGCAAAAGTTCCCGCTCAGGAATCCGCTCGGGCTATGGTCGAACAAATTATCGATGTTCTTCTCGGCACGAATAATTTGAAGGAACTCAGAGTCGTTTTGCATAATGAGGGTATTTTCAAAGCTTTTGTCGAGGAATTTTCAAAAAAATTCAGTAGATAGTGCATAAAATACTTGACTTCATTTGAAATCGAAATATACTAAAAACTTAAATAAATTTTATGAGGAGTATGTAATGTCAAGAAGAAGAAAAGCTCAGAAAAGGAAACTTTCATCGGATTTTCGATATGGCAGTATTTTAGTAACTCGCTTTATAAATACTTTGATGAAAGATGGCAAAAAATCGACAGCTCAAAAATTGTTTTACGATGCTCTCGATATTATCGAAAGTAAAACGAGTAAAAGAGGTATCGACATATTTGAACGAGCGATTCAAAATGTGAAACCTCCTCTCGAGGTGCGAAGCCGTCGTGTTGGCGGTGCCACTTATCAAGTGCCTACCGAGGTTCGCCCCGATAGACAAGTTTCGCTTGCTATAAGATGGATACTAAAATTTTCAGAAAGCCGTCACGATTATGGGATGGCTAATAAACTTGCCTCCGAACTAACCGATGCCGCAAATAATCAAGGCGGGTCCATAAAGAGAAAAGAGGATACTCTCAAAATGGCTGAGGCAAATAGGGCTTTCGCTCATTTTAAGTGGTAGTTAATTAGTTTGCATTAAAATCTCGATTGGGCTTTTTTAAATTATTGCTTCTCGTGTATTTTAGTCGGCAGTTTCAAATCTTAAATAACTTATTATGTTACAATAGAATGCATCGATTAAAATGATGTATATATAGACAAATATAAATCCAAATATCAAATTTTTAAAACCGTGAGGGTGAAATGATAAGAGTTCGATTTGCGCCATCGCCGACTGGATTTCCACATGTGGGAAACATAAGAACCGCATTGTTCGACTGGCTTTTTGCAAGACATTATGGTGGAACTTTCGTTTTGCGAATCGAGGATACAGATAGAGGACGCTACCAGCCCGAAGCTCTCGATGCGATAATGAATGGATTGCGATGGCTCGGTCTCGACTGGGATGAGGGACCCGATGTCGGTGGAGATTATGGTCCATATTTTCAATCGGAAAGACTCGAAATATATCATAAATACGCTCGTCAGCTTGTCGAAAACGGATTCGCATATTATTGCGATTGCTCTCCAGAAAGACTTCAAAAAGTGCGTGAGGAACGGATTGCCCAGAATCTCGACCCGATGTATGACAGACATTGCCGCGAAAGAAATTTGAAAAGCGACCCGACAGATTCGAATACTGTAATCAGATTTAAGATGCCGCTATCTGGACAAACCTGTTTCGATGACGAATTGCGCGGCGAAATTTGTTTCGACAATTCGACATTCGACGACATCGTGTTAATCAAATCGGATGGTTTTCCGACATATCATTTTGCGGTAATTATCGATGACTATCTGATGAAAATAAGCCACATAATGCGCGCCGAGGAATGGATTCCAAGTGCTGGGAAACACATTTTAATTTACAAGGCATTCGGCTGGGAACCCCCGAAACTCGTGCACCTTCCAATGATATTGGGACACGATAGGTCGAAATTATCAAAACGGCACGGTGCAACTGCGATAGCCGAATTCGAGAAACAGGGTTTTCTGCCCGAGGCGATGTTCAATTTTTTAGCTCTCTTGGGTTGGTCTCCGAAGGACGATAGCGAAATTTTAAGCAAGGATGAACTTATCCGTCGATTCGACCTGCAAGGCATAAATACAAAAGCATCGGTGTTCGATTTTGAAAAATTGCTGTGGATGAATGGTGAATATATTCGAATGATGTCTTCCGATGAATTGACCGAAAAGTTGAAACCATTCTATAGTCGCTATGGCTGGTGCACCGAGAACAAGCCCTGCGATGAACAATATCTTCAAAAAATATCTAATGCTATGCAGATTCGCCTGAAAACTCTCGGTGAAATGGAAGATATGGGATTTTATTTTTTCAGCGAACCTACCGAATACGATGCAAAGGGTATAAAAAAATATTTCAAACCGCAGGTTATAGACTGGTTCGTGGAAATTATCGAGAAATTTGAAGCTGTCTCGAATTGGGATGAAGAAAGTCTCGAGGAGCTTTTGCGCGATTATGTCGAGAAATTGCAGGTCGGTTTCGGCAAAGTTGTAAATCCCATAAGACTTGCAGTTTCAGGTTTGACACGCGGACCATCGATGTTCGAGCTGCTCGAAATTCTCGGCAGAGATAAAGTAATATCGAGAATGAAACGCGCATTGGACTGGATGAGAGAAAATTTAATCTAACTCAAACTCCAAAAGATATAAAAGTTACTTATGATTTATTTCCAAAATCACCGACTAAAATCCAGAAAGCCGATATCTCGTATTCTTTTATTTGTTAGGCATTATCATCGGTAGGGATTTCAGATTTTCAGGAATCACGATAATCGTATTATTCGGCGAATTCACCAACGATTTAAGCATTTCGATACGATACCAGGTCAAATAACTCGATGTTAAACTTTTAGAGATAATTTTATTTGCTTGCTGGATTCCCTCTGCCTCGATAATTTTTCGTTCCTTTTCCTTTTCCTCTTTTGCGAGAACGAACTCCATTTTTTGAGCTTCCTGGTCAGCGCTTATCTTTGCATTTATCGCATTCTCGATTTCCTTTGGAAGTTTAACATTGCGAAGTAATATCCTATCGATTTCGATTCCTTTGCCTTTGGCTAAAATAATAGCGTGCGTTATAATGGAATCTGTAAATTCGTTTCTTTTCGATGAATAAATATCCTCGGCGGTATATCTAACCGCAATATCTCTAATCGATGTGCGAAGAAGCGGACGAACAACTTTGGAAATATAATCGAGCCCTATGGAACGATAGACACTCGGAGCATCCTCAGGAATAAGTCTATACCATGCGGTTAGGTCGAGTTTAACCATCAATCCCTCGGAAGTGAGTGCATCGATAGCATCGTCGCCTGTTCTTTCGCCCTCTTGCGTTGAAACCGACATAGTATATGATTGAAGTCGTGCATCCATTTTGACAATGTTTAGCAATGGATTTACGATATGAAACCCATTCTGCAAAACCCCTTCTTTTACATTACCAAAAAGAACTTTCACGCCAACATATCCAGGTTGGACAATTACTATTGGATTGAGAAAAACAAATACAAATAGAACCACAACGATGATACCAATTAAATATCCCATCGATTTAACTTTCATTTTAACTCCTTCTTAAATTGTTAATTTTCTATTATACCCTACAATTTCCCAAATATTTTATATTAAACTAAATAAACTCTCTAATTTTGCAAATTATTTAATGTTTAATGTTAATAAAATATTGTGAAAATAATCATTATCATTGACAAAAAATAATAAATCGATACTATTACACGAACCTAAACAAGGAGGAAATAATGGCTATTTTATCAGAACAGGATATACAAGCCATAAAAGAACGACTTTCAAGTATGACAAAATCTGTGAAATTTGTTCTTTTTACGCAAAAACTCGGTGAATGTCAATATTGTAAGGAAACAGAAGAACTTTTAAGGGAATTGACTTCGATTTCTGATAAAATGACACTCGAGGTTCGCAATCTTTCTATCGATAAGGAATTAGCGAAACTTTACGATGTGGATAAGGTCCCTGCGATAGTTATGCTCGGTTCGCAAAACAATGAAGATGTCGATTATGGAATCAGATTCTATGGGATTCCAGCAGGATATGAATTCGCTACTTTGCTCGAGGATATTATTATGATTTCTAATGAAGATTCGCACCTCGATGAAAATACCAAACTCGAACTCGAAAAAATCGAACAGCCCGTTAAAATTAAAGTGTTTATCACACCGACCTGTCCACATTGTCCGCAATCGGTTTTTGCAGCTCATCAACTCGCATTCCAATCGAAATTTATCACATCCGAAATGATAGAGGCATCGGAATTTCCGCAATTATCGAATTTGCACTCGGTGCGTGCTGTCCCGAAAACTATAATAAATGACAAGGTCGATTTCGAGGGTGCAATGCCTATTAATATGGTTATGGAATATCTTAAAAAAGCGGTCGATTAAACCCCTTGTTCACACTCGCTTCTCGGCTCTTTCTGGGGAAACTTCTTTTGAAAAAGAAGTTTCCCCAGACCCCTTCAAGAAAACTTTAGTATTTCTAACGAACAAGGTTCGTTAGAAAAAACTATAAGCTTTTCTAAATAACCCTTCGGTTCTTTTTAGTGGCGACTTTTCTGACAACTGAGTTGTCATTCATTGTCGCACAGAAATTTTGCTCGCGCGGGTGCAACAAGGAATTCAGACTTTGTATGAAGGAAAGTTGCACAAAGAAAACACCCGAAGGGGTGGTTGAAAATATTCAAACTTTTCTGAAAAAGGATTTTGAGAAAACCACTCGGTTATATATAATTGCTAAATGTTATTTGAATAATCGGGTGCAACAAGGAATTCAGATTTTGCCTGAAGGGAAGTTGCACAAAGAAAACACCCGAAGGGGTGGCGAACGCCTGCGAAGAAAACACCCGAAGGGGTGAGG
>JAGGZE010000100.1 GCA_021162205.1 bacterium | reverse complement strand
AAATTCGGTGCGATTCGCGGAGTGTGTCCTGCATTGTTCTGCGCCGATGATGCGAAACCGATAACCGATGTAAAACAAATGGGTATCGTGTTTCAGGGAACAAAGGTCTGGGCGAACTCGATTTCAAAAAATGTATTTTCGGCATTGATACCTGTGTATCGAGAACTTCTCGCTCGCGGGGCAAAAATAATCTGCCATCACTTTGCCGATGTAATCGAAGCTATGGAAAATTTCGGCGAATCTGCTCCGATTATATATTCGAGTGATACCGAGCAACTCGTTCGATTCTACCGCGATTTCGATATTGTAATCGGCACGAGACTTCACGGAATCGGAGCATCGGCATCGTTTGGAATTCCCGGCATACTTATCGCTCACGATGACCGCACCGGCGGTTCTGGTTCATTTCTTGAAACTATCGCAAGACCCGACAGTGTATTGGATTTACTCGAAACGACCGATTGGATAGAAAAATCGAAAAAAATCATCGCTCATAAACAAAAATGGTTAGTTCAAATGCTCGAATTGTTGAATAAAACAAGTTTAATAACAAAGCGAGGGTGAATTATGCTCAAAGAAACTATAAAAAAACTTTTGGCACACGAAAGCCAAAACATAGCGAATCTTGCAGGTCAAATAGATGCGATTACCGATGCTGCTCGAATTTGCTCGGAATGCGATGGCAGAATAATTATAACAGGACTCGGCAAATCTGGTGCAGCGGCAAGAAAAATAGCGGCAACGCTAACATCTATCGGTTCGCCTGCAATTTTCCTTCATCCAACCGAGGCACTTCACGGCGAACTGGGAGTCCTTTCCGCAAACGATGTCGTTATATGTATTTCCAAAAGCGGCAGGACCGAGGAACTCGATATTCTACTCGGCGAGTTCAAACGATGGGGACTGCCAATTATAGGGATAACAGCCGATGAAAATTCCCCACTCGAAAAAAAATCCGATGTGATAATTATTCTACCGACAAAATCCGAGGGCGACCCATTGGGAATCATACCGACTACGAGTGTCGTATGTTCAATCGCTATCGGCGATGCAATCGCTTGCGGGATAATGCAGATAAAGAGTATCACAAAACAGCAGTTTCGTGCAAATCATCCTGGTGGCTCACTCGGGCGCCGTCTAACAAAAGTCTCCGAATTGATGCATACCGACGATGAAATTCCGTTCGTATCAAAAAATGCAAATTTACGCGATGCTATTATCGAAATTACCGAGAAAAAATTCGGCACTACATTGATAATGGATGACGAAAAATTGCTCGGGATATTAACAGATGGCGATGTCAGACGAGCTATCCAATGTAAAGATATAGACGACCCACTCGATACAAATGTCGTTAATTTCGCAACACTCGCGCCGAAAACGATTCCACCAGATGCTATCGCAGAAGAGGCATTGCAGATTTTCGAGCAAAATAAAATAACATCGATAGTCGTGATGGACAACGGCAAAGTTGTCGGATTCTTACATATGCACGATATTTTACAGCGAAAAATTATATGATTTTCGATATAAATTCTAAATTTGGTGAGCTATGGGTTTTTTTATTTTTTTCCTTGCAATTTATTTTATTGAAATTATTTTTAAATAATGAAACTATTTCTAAAACATTTATACTTCATAATTATTTCTATTGTATTGGGTTTTACAATATTGCAGGCTCAACCATTAATCCTCGATGAAGGCACACCCGGTCATATATCTATTCATGTTAGTATGGTCGGTGCATCGTGGACATTCAACGAGGGCGGAGTCGGTTCTGAAAACACTACTGCGGCAATATTTTCATTTTCCACAGTTGCTGATACATTCGCGGCAACTGGGGATACAATCGTCCATCCCTGCGATATTATTCATCGAGTTTTTTGGCTCGAAAACACCGGCGGAATCACGCTCGATTTCGATACTTATCTCGATAATGGTCGAACGGGACCCGACTGGTCTCACGATGCTATGAATATCACCTGTCCTACTGTTAATGCGGAGAATAAATTTGCCGGTGCTTATTCATTCGAGCTATCCGATGGCGATTCACTGACACCTGCACCGCCGAGCTGGATTGTTCTTCCCGAGGATAGCGTCGGCTCTATAGATGAATTTGAAGGTCTTTGGGCTGAGGACCCATATAATACTGGCGATAATATCTGGGATTCTCAGGATGACCAGCGCGAATATCATATCGAATATATTATGCCGATTTCCTCGTCCACACTCAATCAACAGCATATTTATTCGGTTATAATCGGCAAGCTTTCCGACTAATTAAAGCGAGCGAACATGTATTATTATAAAACCCTCGATTTTTTTTCGGGGGAACTTCTTTTTCAAAAGAAGTTCCCCCGAACCCCTTCCAGAAAACTTTAGTATTTCTAACGACCAAAGGTCGTTAGAAAGAACCTTCGTTCTTTTTAACGGCGACTTTTCTTGCTGATGGAATCAGCAATTCATTGTCGCCCAGACATTTTAATATGGTTATTTATCAATCTGGCGTTGCAAGAGCCCTTCGGCTCTTTTTAGGGGCGACTTTTTTTTCACAAGAGTGAAATTCATTGTCGCCGAGAAATTTTGATTAATCAGGTGCAACAAGGAATTACCGATTCTATCGGTAAGAAAAGTTGCACAATAAAAACAGGCGAATGCCTGCGGTTCTTTTTAATGGTTGAAATGTTATTTATTAATCAGGCATTGCAGGGAATTGTCGATTTTATCGGCAAGGAACGCAATGCGAAGAAAACACCCAAAGGGTGTTGACATTTGGATTTTATTGATTAGATTGAAAAAATATTAAACGAACAAAAAAATTGGAGGAAATATGATAGACCTTACGGTTAATGAAGAGCAACTCGAACGCACCGTAAAACGATGTTATGAGCGTGGAATAATCTTTCCAACATTTGCACAGATGAAAAATCCAGAATTAATTCCGCAAAGAATCAAGGATGAGTTGAAAAATATCGGTTTGTGGGATGTGCATCCTCGCAATCTTTTCCGTATTACCTGGAAAAACGAGCCTGTCGTTCAAGGTGGCGGATATGGCGGTGTCAATTATATGGTTTTGCCATCCGAGCTAACAGGCGTAAAAGCAAAAATAATCGCTCTCGTCGGGAAATGGTTTCCGACCGGTGCGCACAAGGTCGGTGCGACATTCGGCTGTCTCGCTCCGAGATTGATTACAGGTCAGTTCGACCCAACTAAACAAAAAGCTGTATGGCCCTCGACAGGGAATTACTGCCGCGGTGGAGCTTATGTTGCATCGTTGCTTGCCTGCGAATCTATTGCGATTTTACCCGAGGAAATGTCGAGCGAACGGTTCGAATGGCTTAAAAAAGTTGCAGGTGAGGTTATCGCAACGCCCGGCTGCGAAAGCAATGTCAAGGAAATATTCGACAAATGCTGGGAATTGAAAAAGACCCGCGACGACATCGTTATTTTCAACCAGTTCGATGAATTCGGCAATCATCTGTGGCACTATGAGGTTACCGGCAATGCGATGAAAGAGGTTCTCGATGCAGAAATGGGCGAGGATGACAATTATATGGGAGTCGTTCTATCGTCTGGTTCATCTGGAACACTCGGCTGCGGTGATTATCTCAAAGAATTTTATCCAACCTCGAAAATTGCTGTAAGTGAGGCGCTTCAATGCCCGACTCTTTTGATGAATGGCTACGGTGGACATAGAATCGAGGGCATCGGCGACAAACATGTTCCTTGGATTCACAATATTCGCCATACCGATATGGTAATCGCTGTCGATGATGAATATACAATGCGGTTGATACGGCTTTTCAATGAATCCGTCGGGCGAAAATATCTAAAATCGCAGGGAATAGCCGATGAAATTGTCGATAATCTCGATTTGCTGGGAATATCGTCTGTCGGTAATCTTCTTTCTGCAATAAAGTTTGCAAAATATTACGAACTCGGCGAGAACGATATTATCTTGACCGTTTTCACCGATTCGATGGAACTGTATGGTTCCCGTATGCGAGAACTTCGCGAAGCAAAAGGTGCATACAGCGAACTCGATGCAGGATGCGATTTCGACCTAATGCAGAATTTATCTATCGATTATACGCTCGAATTGAATTACTATGACCGCAGAAGAATTCACAATCTCAAATATTACACCTGGATAGAGCAACAGGATAAGGAATTGTCCGAGCTTAATGCTCAATGGTATGATTATAAAAACTACTGGGCAAAAATTCACGAACTTGTTCCGCAAATCGATGAATTGACTATCGAATTCAACAAAAAAGTCGGTCTTTAAATTCTATGGATTTTTTATTGCAAAAAGACATAAATCCGCTCGAACACGCGTTAAAAGTTCTCGAATTTCCCAAAATTTTGGAACATATCGCAAGTAAATGTCTATCCGATGTTGCGAAAAAATTTGTTATCGGTTTAAGACCCTCGACCGATGAGGAATCGATTGGAATTCGCGGGGAGCTTATCGAGGAGATACGGCAGCTTCTCGCAATTTCTGGTCAACCAGAACTCACGGGACTATCCGACCCCGAACCATTCGTGGATAAAGCGAGCAAAGAGGGCGTTCTCGCCGAGAATGAACTATGGGAAATTGCACAGACGAGCATAATCGTTCATCGGCTGCGAAAAATTGCGAACGATAGCGAAAAATATCCTCGTCTGCGTTCACTTTTAGATGGTCTCGAGGACACGGTATCGGTGCATTCGAATATCATCAAATTTATCGAACCGCCGGGGATTTTCAAGGAGAATGCCTCGGAGCGATTAACTCAGCTCAGAATTGCAAAAAAGCAAATCCACGATAAATTGCAGGATAAATTGCAAAATATGCTCGAGGATGACAAGTATAAGGATTACTGGCAGGAGCCATTGATAACGCTTCGCAACGAGCGATTTGTTATTCCGCTCAAAGCCGAACACAAGCAACACATTCCGAGTGTGATTCACGACCGTTCGGCGACCGGTGCGACATTGTTTGTCGAGCCAATCGAGATGATTCCGCTGAATAATCAACTTCGCGAACTCGAACTCGAAGAAAAAGCCGAAAAGCAGCGAATTTTGCGAAATTTATCGGGCATCGTGTCGGCTTATGCCGAGCAATTTTTATTCAATTTGCAGATACTTCACCAGCTCGATTTTCTTGTTGCAGTCGCTCATTTTGCCGATGGAATCGGTGCGAATTCCCCATCGGTATCGCGGGATAATCCACTCGTAATCGTCGGTGCAAGACATCCGATTTTGATATTGGAACAGGGACGGGAAAATGTCATCCCGCTCGATATCGAACTGAATTTGCAAATCAAGGGAATAATTATTACGGGACCGAATATGGGCGGGAAAACAGTCGCACTCAAAACAATCGGGCTTATATGTGCGATGTCCGCCTGCGGAATTCCTGTGCCAGCCGATTCGCGAACGCAAATTCCACTGTTCTCGAAATTCTTTGCCGATATCGGCGATGAACAATCGGTCGAGGCGAGTATTTCATCGTTTGCGAGCCATATATTTCATTACAAACTTGCGGCGGAAAATGCCGATGAACATAGTCTCGTGCTTTTCGATGAACTCGGCAGTGCGACAGACCCACAGGAGGGAACGCCGATATCGTGGGCATTGGTGGAGCATCTTCTCGATAGGAATGCTACGATTATCGCGAATACTCATCTCGGCGGATTGCTCGGTCTCGCTACTACTCGCGGCGATATCGAAAATTCGGCGATGGAGTTCAACCAAAATAGAATGGAGCCGACATATAGATTATTGGTTGGTGTTCCTGGTCGAAGTTGGGCGTTGGAAATCGCTAAAATGCTCGGTTTCCCCGACAGGATATTAAATCGTGCGGGCGAACTATACGAGGGTGGAAATGCACTCGACGAGATAATTTCGCAGCTTCAACGCAAACTCGCGGATGTCGAGGATAATCGCGAAAGAATAATCGAGGAGCGCACCGATTTGGCAAACAAACGGGAACTTCTCGAGGCATTGATTTCATCGAATCAAATCAAGGAAAAGGAATTATTAAGACTTCGGAAATCATACGAAGAACAGCGGGATACTCGCATATTCGCTGCTCTCGAACGGAAATTGGGAAAAATTCAGGATGAGTGGAATTCGATAATTTTAGAGAAATCGCCCGAGCCGAAAAAGCGTCGGCAGGGCGATGAATTTATTTCACGATTGAAAAAGCAAATAAAAGAATCCGAGCGAAAATTTGCGCGAAATCGAGGTAAATCGAAAGAACTTCACAGTGGCGATAGAATTTTCGTCTATCGATTGCACAAATGGGGCGATGTTTTAGACCCGACCGATGAAAGCGGTTATGTTCGCGTGCTTATCGGGAATTTGCCGATGCGCATCCATTCGAGCGGTGTCGATACCGAGACAGAATATGAGCGAAAAAAGCGAAATAAAAACAAAAATCGAAAAAGCGGCAGTGTCCACTACGAGCCGCGTAAATCTCCACCGAATATAGATGTTCGTGGACTTTCTGCAGACGATGCGTGGGATAAAATCGACCATATTCTCGATGATGCTTTTTCCTCGAACGAGAAAAAAATATTCATAATCCACGGCAAGGGCAAAGGAACTCTACGCAGAATTATTAGAGATAAACTGCATTCAGATAAACGAATTTCACAACTTATGCTTCCAGATGAACGAGATGGCGGCGATGGCGCAACAATAGCGGTCATTAAGAGCGAATAACATCATCCTTGTATATATTTCTTGAAATCAACAAGGGAGCATGCTCCCTTGTTCAAACCAGCATCTCGGTTCTTTTGAGCCATTCGGTTCTTTTTAATTAGAGAAAAGTTATTTTGATTGAGCAGGCGTTGTAAGGAATGATTGCTTTGCAATCAGAAACGCAACGCGAAGAAAACACCCGAATGGGTGCAACAGGGAATTGAGCGAAGCGAAAGGAAAGTTGCACGATAAAAACACCCGAACGGGTGGAAAAAAATCTTGACATTTATAGGATAAAGTTTTTATATATATCGAATGTGGACCTATAGCTCAGTTGGTAGAGCAAAGGACTCATAATCCTTTGGCCCCAGGTTCAAGTCCTGGTGGGTCCATTTAACTTTTAGAAGGAGGGCGATTAGCTCAGATGGTAGAGTGCTTGCCTCACATGCAAGAGGTCAGTGGTTCAAGTCCACTATCGCCCATTATGGCGAGAAGGGCTATTATATATTAGAGTGCACTGTTCTAATGCAGTGTGCTTTTTTTTATTATGAGACTTGAAGAATTGATAAAAGAATTCGAATCGATTTGTCCGCAAGATTGGGTCTATCCTGGCGATGAAGTAGGGCTTTTTTGCGGCGACCCTAAACGAGCTGTCGATAAGGTGCTTATCGCTCTCGATATATCCGATGAGGTCATAAACGAGGCTATCGAGGGTAGATACGATTTACTTTTCACACATCATCCACTTCGGAATTTGAACGGTGCAAGAATTATCGCAACAGACAGTTTATCGGGGAAAATATATAGAGCGATACAAAACGACCTCGCAATTTATTCTGCTCACACCAATCTCGATTTCGCTCCATTCGGTGTATCTGTTGCATTAGCAGGTATTCTCGGCATAAAAATAGATAGACCGTTATCCACGAAAAATTCCGGAAAATTATATAAAATAGCGGTATTTGTTCCTGAAACAAATTTTGAGCGGTTTCGTCGGCAGATGCTCGATTTAGGTATCGGTTCGATTGGAAAATATAGTCGATGCAGTTTTTCCAGTGCTGGTGAGGGAACATTTGAACCGGGTAAAGGAACAAATCCATATATCGGCGAAATCGGGAAACTCGAAAAGGTCGATGAAATAAAATTCGAGACAATTGTTCCCTCTCATCTTTTAAATGAAACAATTCGCTCGATGAAAACATTTCATCCTTATGAAGAACCCGCTTATGATATTTATCCATTGGAAAATGTTAAAAGTAATGGCGGATTCGGCTTAATCGGGACATTGGCGAAAATGATGAGTGTCTCCGATGTCGCTCGACTTTGTATGGATAAATTACCCACCGATGCTGTCCGTATATCTGGCGATGGTGAAAAATTTATTAGAAAAGTCGCGGTTCTCGGCGGCAGTGGCGATTCATTTGTGCGATATGTAATCGATTCTGCGGTCGATTTATTTATCGTCGGGGAACTTAATTACCATTCCGCATTGGCTTTGAAAGAAGCTGAAATCGCCTCGGTTGTGGCAGGACATTTTGGAACCGAATGGATAATTCTTCCGACTATTAGGGATATTTTACTGAAATTTTTCGATAAATATGGAAAACACGGGGAGGTTAAAATATCGGATGTCGAGGAGCCGATTTTTAAGACAGTCGATAATTAAAAGATTGTGTTCGATTTGTTATAAATTTAAAAAACAGAGAGGAGACCTAATGGTTCAACCAAATAAACTCACTATGAAGGAGCAGTTGAAATTATTACTTAGAGTTCAGGAATATGACAGCAAATTGCTCGAACTCGATATGCGTAAATCCTTTTTTCCCGATTTGCTCAAACAGTTGAAAACGGGAATCGAACAGCTCAAGAAAAATTATAAGGAAAAAAGCGATAGACTTATCGAGGTGAAAAAAGAAATCGATTTTCTCGAATTGGAATTAGAAAGTGAGGAAGAAAAATTAAAAGGTTCTAATGAAAAATTACCTAATGTATCGACGAATAAAGAATACGATGCTGTTCAACTCGAGATACAAACTCATCAAGAAAAAATCGACGATGCGGAACAAAAATCTATTGTTCTTTTGGATGAACAAAGTAGTCTCGAAAAGGAAGTATCCGACCTCGAAACCAATTTGAAAGATACAGTCGCTAAAAACAAAAGTCGAATCAAAGAGATAGAGAAAAATTCTGTCGAAATCGATGACATAATAGTTAAAATTCAGCTTGAAAGAGATAAAATTGCATCGAAAATTTCTAAACCCCTTTTGAATAAGTATCGTCAAATACGGCGAGGGAAACAGGGTGTTGCTGTTGTTTCGATAGTCGATAGAGCTTGTGGCGGTTGTCGTCAGGCGTTACCACCACAGAGGATTCAGGAAATTCGAGCAGGGAAACTTACGATTTGCGAAAATTGTGGAAGAATTATTGTCGAGCTTGAAACACTCGATGATTGATAATTTTATCGAGTTCGAAACCCAAAATTCAGAAAGCATTGTCGGGTGTATTTTGACATTTAGCGATTCGATATTTTAATTTAATTGAAAATAAAAATATATATGAATTTAATATGTTATATAGATGGTGCATCGAAAGGAAATCCAGGTCCTGCTGGTATCGGTGTTTTCATCACGACAGAATCTGGTGATGAATTGATTAGAATGTCGAAATCGATAGGGATTGCAACGAACAATGTCGCCGAATACAAAGCTTTAATACTCGCCCTCGAACAGGTGAATAAACTTATACATCTTGCAGATGTCACACATCTTCCAGTTCTCACACATCCCACAGAACATAATATTGAAATCCGTTCGGATAGTGAATTGCTCGTTAAACAGATGCGAGGCGAATATCGGCTCAAAAATCCTACTCTTGCTCAACTTGCCGCAAAAGCACATAAACTTTTACAATTTGGAGATGTCGCACATCTTGGAGATGTCACACATCTTGGAGATATCACACATCTTGGAGATGTCACACATCCTAAAATATTCCGAACCGTGAAATTTGTTCATATTTTAAGGAAATACAACAAAATTGCAGATGGGCTTGCAAACATTGGCGTATCGCTTGAAAAGTCTGAAAAGTAGAAATAAATACTATTTTAAATTTATTTGTTATTAGCTGTTGACTTTTCATATTTTATTTATATAATGAATATAGGTGATAATATTATCCGAGGAGGAACTAATGAATAAATTGAGTATAATTATCGTAGCGCTTTTATTTATCACTGCCATTTGGGGGCAATACGAGTTAAGAGAATCCTATTATGGCAGTGGTGGTCCGGTCGGTGCAACAGGCGGGGGTTATGAATTATGGGGCAGTGCAACAGGACAGACTGCGGCTACGACAGTTTCGGGTGGAACTTACTCCGACCAACAGGGATTTTATCACGGTGAAAAAATGTTCTATGTGCGTTTTTTCGCCAAAGATGTCCAGCGAGCCGCGAATAATGATGCTGACTCTATTAAATTATGGGATGATTCATTGAAAATCGGGCTTCATTATTTGAACAGAGGTGTATGGAAAGATACAGTTATCGGTCCGGATGATTGGTCCATTTATCTTTGGGTGGATACGGTGCAAGCAAGTGAGAAAAATTATTGGTATGATTCCATAGCAACTTTTACCAGCGCAGCTTCCCCCTGTGGTCCCAGAGAGACTTGCGACCCTAATTTCCATAGATGGGCAAGAGGCGACACAGCAGAAGGAATTGTAATATCTGGAACTCAAACCGTTCCTGAAAGTGTTACGGTCAAATTCTGGGAGGAATATCGTTGCTCGGTATATGTGGAATTCGACCCACCAGATGGTTCTGTAGGTGCTTATGATGGTGGTAAAGTGGATTTTGTGAACTATCGTCAATTTGGGACAGGAGAAACCGATAATGATATTTATGAACACAATGATAATTATGATGCTTGGTGCGATGCTGGTAATGGTTCATATGGCAGCAAATTGGAATTTTCAGATACCACTACCGCTGGATGGATAACTATCGATGACCATGTTTTCGGCGAAAGTGGGGGCTTGGACAAAAGTATAACCAAAACTATAACCTACCAAAAGCCATATAATGCCGCTTATGCTCAAACAGTTCTCTGGCGAAGATACACATTATTCGGCGTTCCACTATATCCTCGCGAGGATACAACCGCATATAAAAACTTTGCTGAACTACACGGTTGTTGTGCGGCGGGTGGTTTCGATGGAATAGTGGATTATGGTGAGCAGGATATTGTGCTATACGATGATTTCCCGACAAGTTGTGCTGGAAGTGATTCTAATTGCGGAACCTGGGAAAACTGGTATCGAGTTATGAGATATTATCCTAATGTCGGTGTCGGCGGATATAAGCGTTACCAGGGACCTGGTGATATCAATAATCCCGATAGATTTGCTCTCGGTCTCGGTTTCTGGGGCAATCAAACTCACTGTGATTCGATTCCTTTCGATGTCTATGGAGTGATGGCTGATACTACCGATAGTTTCGAGGTCGCACTTTACCAGTATGACGGCACAAATGCTTACACTCAATACAATATGATGGCTAATCCATTTTTCAAACCCGACCATGACCCTATTCAACCAGGTGATACAATCAAGGTCGATGTTTCAGAATGGCGAATTAAAAATGTTACATTGGGTGGTCCAAGTATCCCAATAAGTGAAGCTGCTGATGTATCACATGGTTGGATAGGCGGTGCAATTCAGGTATATCGAAAAATAGCGGGGACTTGGCAATATGTTCCATTAGCCGTGAATGTTTTCGATGCCGACAAGTATATTTATGAATGGGAAGGGTTTTGGATAATACAATATACCACCGATGAGCTTCATTTAATTATGTACACCGATAGGGCTGCTCCTGCTTTGCTTGCGAGAGCTCCTGCTGCTGAAAGATGGTCGGTTCGGCTTTCCTGCGATATGGGTGATGAAGGCGACTATTTCAACGATGCAGGTTTTTATAGCAATTCTGAAATGAAAATTCTCGAGCCGACAGATATTATGAATCCACCCGATGTACCGAATCCTTTCAGATTGTATTATATTCACGATGGGAAAAACTATGAAACATATATGACGAATGAAAGAAGAGATGTTTATATGTGGCAGGTAATGCTCGACCCCGGCGGAAAAATCGGTAAGGATGCTCGCCTGTTCTGGAATCTCGAGAATATTCCTTCTGAATATGCCGTTCTGCTGAAAATCACTGGATACGATGAAGTAAATCTTCGAACGCAGAATGAAGTTATTTTGCAAAATGTTCAGAAACCTATCGATATGGAACTGTTCGTCTATCCTGTAACTTCACAGGTAACATCGAATAATGGACTTACTCCCGGTGATTTCTTCCTGTCGAATGTTGTGCCGAACCCATTCAATGCTACCGCTACAATCAAGTTCGGTATCCCATCGGGGCATGGCGATTTTGTTACTGTCGAAATAGTCGATATTTCAGGGCATAAAGTGAAAACTTTATGGGACGAAAGCGCTTCAGCTGGCTATCATACAGTCGTTTGGGATGGCACCGATAAATACGGTAAAACCGTTTCCGCTGGAACTTATTTCTGCAGAATTATTCATCCGGAATTCACAGCGACAAAGCGGGCTATTCTTGTGAAATAATGGTGTGTCTGTCGATGGTGAATAGATGACGGCATCGGGATTAAATGTTTATGAGGGGATAGCTGCTAATAAATGAGGGATTGGCAGTTAATAAATGAGGGCGAGGTTTTCTCGCCCTTTTTTAATACGAACTATTATTAAATAATTTAGATATTATACACTATTCCCTTTTCTATCCCCGATTAGATAGCCCTCTTGCAGTTCGAGAACTCTGAACCCGAATCTTTCGACTAATTCGATATCGTGAGTTGCCATCAAAACCGCCATCCCTTGACGATTTATATCGAGTAAAAGCTGCAGAATTTCATCTGTTGCGTGAGTATCTAAATTTCCGGTCGGTTCATCGGCGAGAAGTAATACCGGTGAATGAACCAATGCTCGTGCAATCGCAATTCTTTGACTCTCGCCTCCGGAAAGTTCTTGCGGATACGATTTCGACTTGTGAAGTAATCCGACCTGTGCTAAAAGTTCATCGGTGCGTGTTTTAACCATTTTGCCGGGGTAGCCGCATACACGCAGTGCGAATGCTACATTATTCCATGCTGTCATATCGGGCAGAAGTTTAAAATCCTGAAATATTACGCCGAGTTTCCTGCGCAAAAGCGGAATTTCCTCGTGTTTTAATGTCGATGAGCTAAATCCTGCGACATCGATTATTCCAGTATCTGGAGTTTCCTGTGCAAGAATCAGTTTCAATAGTGTCGTTTTTCCTGCCCCCGATGGACCTATTAAAAATACGAATTCACCCTCGGCAATTGAAAAATCCAAATCCGATAGCGCAACCCAGCGCTTATTATATACTTTACCTACATTTTTTAATGTTAAAATTGCCATTGTTCTTAATTATGCTGCGAAATCGACAAGGTCAAGAAAATAATGAATAATTAAAGATATATGGGAAGAACCTTCGGTTCTTTTTAATTGTTTAAATGTTATTTGACTAATCAGGCGTTGCAGGGAATGTCCCGACTTGTCGGGGCAGGAAAGCAACGCACAAAAAACACCCGAAGCAGGTTAAACCTGTTTTGCCTCATCCCAGAATTTATCCATAATTTCGAGTGTGGGGTTTTCGATATTATTTTCGCGAAGTTTTTGTTCGATATAACGAAATCGGCTGGAAAATTTCTCGTTTGTTCTGCGAAGTGCCATCTCTGAATTTGTTTTCAAGAAACGAGCGAGATTGGAAAGTGCGAAAAGAACATCGCCCAATTCATCCTCGATTCTATTTTCATCACCACTATCGAGTAATTCTTTTAATTCACCGATTTCCTCCTCGACTTTGCCCCAGACATCTGCGATATTATCCCAGTCGAAACCGATTCGTGATGCTTTTTCCTGCATCCTTTGAGCAATCAATAGCGCCGACATCGATTTCGGAATACCATCGAGCAATGAAGCGTTCCCTGATTTTTTCTGCCGTTCACGGAGTTTGATATTTTCCCAATTGTGAAGAACCTCGTCGGAATTAGCGACTTTCACATCTCCGAAAACATGAGGATGACGACGAATCAATTTTTCAGTTAATGTTTGAATCACATCGCAGATATCGAATCTATCTGATTCTCGCTCGATATCGCTGTGAAAAAGTATGTGAAGCAAAACATCGCCGAGTTCCTCACGCATAGAGAAATAATCGCTATTATCAATACTATCGACAACTTCATAGACTTCTTCGATTAAATAAGGTCTCAGCGATTTGTGAGTTTGTTCTCTATCCCAGGGACATCCACCGGGCGCACGAAGTTTTTCCACAACCTCGACAAGCCGTTCGAACAATTCCCCTGCATTTTCATTAGATTTTTTATCCATAATTTTTTATTTTTTTAATTATTAAAATTCATTTCCCCATTAAAACCCGTTTATATTTATATCCGCCGGGAATTTTCTCCGCTATAGCAAGAATTTCGCTCTGTGGATTGACAATTCCGAATATCTGTCCCGGTTTGAACTGCGAACCGAGTTGCTCGACTATTTGTCCATGACTAACCTGCCAAATTTTCATTCCATCGATTCGGATTTTCGGTATATGCGGAAGAAGTTCGGTTTCGGTCGATAAATATTTTTCGGAATTCCCTTGTTTTATAGATGCAACAACATCATCGAGCTTAACAGAATTATTTACAGTATGCGGACCGACACGGGTTCGCACGAGTCCTGTTAAATGTCCAGCGCAACCGAGACGATTGCCGAGGTCACGAGCTATCGAGCGAAGATATGTCCCGGTGCTACATTCTACATCGAATTTCACTATCGGTAGTCCGATTTCCACATTTTCGATAGAATAGATTGTAACTTTTTTCGGTTGTGCGATAACTTCCTCGCCACGGCGAGCGCTGACATACATCGGAACGCCATTAATTTTTTTCGCCGAATATTTTGGTGGAACTTGTTCGATTTCGCCTAAAAATTTTTTCAATTCATCGAATACTTTTGCGGGGGAAACATCGACAGGATTTTGCTCGATTATTTTGCCTTCGGCATCGTCGGTGTCGGTAGCAATACCGAGTGTGATTTCGGCTCGATAGCTTTTAATTCCGCTGTCGATAAACGGTGCGATTCTCGTTGCCAATCCGACAAGCACCGGCATAAGTCCCTCGGCGAGAGGGTCCAATGTGCCGAGATGCCCGACTCGTTTAGTTCGCAGCAATTTACCGATTCGATTATCGACCTGTCGCGATGTCAAACCGCGAGGTTTGTAAATTAAATAACCACCAGATATTTTTGCTTTTTTATTATCCATTTTATTTACAGGAAAACAGATGAAAAAAATAAGCGAGTTTTTAATTATGTCAAGTTCACAATCGAGATGCCATCGGTTATTTGAAAAATATTACGATAATACAAATCGAATTTTTGAGAAATTTAATAGTTCTGATTTCTATTATTATAAAAAAACTTTCACGATGCAATATGCCAAAGAATAAGTTCATCCCGATTTCTGGAATACACCTAAATTTATTAGAACAAACTATTTATTAAGCTGGACTTGGTTCGTGTCTTTTGCTATAATGGCAATATCATCGGCAATCACACTCATTCAACCTCGACAAGAGACTCTTTTTACATGGATAATTCCAAATCTTGCATTCGTCGGAGCGATAAAATTCACAAATCGGTATAAACTTGCAATGAAAAAGAAAAATAACGAGTGAATGATAAATATAATTAGAATTCGGGGCCAATCTGGAAGTGCATTTCCCATCCTGGTGTAGATTTGTCGAAACCATAGCCGAAATCGATACCGAGAATTCCCATCATAGGCACAACAAAGCGTGCACCGACACCAACCGACCGTTTCAATCCTTTCAATTTCATGTTTTTCGGGTCGAGCCATGCATCGCCAGCATCTGCGAAGAACCCAACATAAAGCTGGTCTTTCATTATCGGGAAACGAAGTTCGGTGGTAAAAATCAATACGGCTCTACTGCCGGGCATATATGGAGTCGATGGACTCGTCAGCGGAATTCTGCCATCAGCATCGGGAATTGCTGTCGAATCGTATCCCGCCTCTGTCCACGCCATAGGACCGACCGAACGGTCTGAATATCCACGGATTTGACCATCGAAACTGACACCGCCTGGAAAAAATCTTTCACCGAATGGCACAGCATCGGCATTATTTCCCCAGAGATTTTCGAGCATCCCGAAATGAGCTTTGCCGACAAGTGTCAAATATTTGTGTGCGGGAAAATACCAGTCGGATTTAAGCCACAATTTCTGAAACTCGATTTGTCCGCCAATTATTCCACCGGAGTTCTCGAAACTGATTGTATTCCTGCTACCTTTCGAGGCAAACACCTGTGAATTGCGACTATCCCGTTCAATAGTAAGCAATACCGATGATTCTATTCGAGGCCAATCGATTGTCGTAATATCGTAAGCCGGCGATGGCGTATAGTTGCTTTCGATATCTTCATATTTAACCGATTCGAGTTTATATCGTCCAGAAACAGTAAAATAGCGCGGCTTCCACAATTTTCGACCCAATCGTATCGCACCGCCAGTGCGATATTCTGTATAATATCCATCCCATGTCCAGCGAGTATTATATATGTCGAAACCGAACGATGTCGGCGTATCGAAAAGCCACGGTTCTGTGAACGATATTGAAAAATTGTTTTTCAGTTTTCCAAACTCATAGCCCAAATCGAGTGACCAGCCCCTTCCAAGCACATTGGGCCAACCGATAGAAATATTGCCGACTAATTTGTCCTGAGCATTATATCCTGCACCCACTTGAAATTTGCCAATCGGTTTCTCGGTAACTTTAAGTGTGATATCGACATCGCCATTTGGCAGCATATTAAATTCAGGCACGACATCCTCGAAATAGTTCAAAAAATATACATTGCGTTGGCTCATGACTAAAAGGTTTCGGCGGAAAACATTCCCCGGATGCAGAACGAGTTCGCGCCTGATAATTTTCTCGAATGTCCTCGTATTACTTGCAATGTTAATCAATCGAACATGAGCCTGTGGTCCCTCGACAATGGAAACATTAACCGAGACACTGTCGTCAGCAATTTGTTTTTCGGGATTCACCTGAGCGTGAATGTAACCGTCATCGCTATATGCCAAATATATATTCTGAATGGACTGGTCCATTTTCTTCTGATTGAAAATATCGCCTGATTCGAGTTTGAAAAATTTCATTAGATTTTCGGATTTAAATATTTCATTCCCCGAAATCGCAATATCTTTGAGATAGTATTTTTTACCCTCATCGAGATAAATCGTGATGAAAATCCCGTTATCATTTTTATCGAGAGTATCTTTGGTGATTTGAGTAGTGATATAGCCCTTACTGTGATAAAAATCCTCGATATTCTGCAAATCTTGCTGGTATTTTTCAGGGTCGAATTTCCCAGAACGCAAAAATCCTTTTTGCTTTGTATCCATCTGTTTGCGGAGTTTTTTATCTGAAAATTCCTTATTCCCCACGAATTTTATCTGTTTAATCCTTAAATCTTTTCCCTCATCTATATGAAACACGAGTTTTTTGAAACTCTTTTGTTCGCCATCTTTCAACTCGTATTTTATCGAAACATCGTATCTGCCCTCTTTATTGTATTTCTTCTCTATTTTTTTGATTGCATCGAAAACTGCGGCATCGGAGATAAAACTGCCATCGACAAGATTTATTTCCTTTTTAAGGTCATCGTCATCGACTTTTTTATTACCATCGAATTCGATGGATTCCACTCGTGGAAGTTCCACCACGCGGATTTCAATATCGTAACCATAAGAACCTTTTGTGGTAAGAATTCTGACATCGGCGAAATTGCCGAGAGCATAAATGCTTTTGATTGCATCCTCGATTTTCGATGTAGAATATGGTTCACCCTCGTTAAGTCCGCTATTGACACGGACAAGTTCTGGGCTGGTGGCTTCGCTGCCGACAACCGTGATTCTTCGGATTGTTTCAGCACCGAATAGAAGAGAAAACGCAAGCAATAATAGAAATGTAATTTTTATTAAACGCATCACACCAAAAGATTTTAATTATTAAAACCATTACAATCCCGAATAATAAATTATCAGGGATTTTGTCAAAATTCCAAAAACAGGTATCGAGTTTTGTGATAAATTACCTTACATTTTGATATTATCGATTTTCAGAACCGAATAGTGCTGTCGGTGTCCGCGCTTTTTATTATAACCTGTTCGTCGCCTTTTCTTAAATACAACCAGTTTAGGTCCCTTGGCATGATTAACTAATGTGGTCTCGATGAATGCGCCATCGACAAGAGGTTTGCCAACTTTGATTCCGCTATCATCGGCGATAAGCAAAACCCTATCGAATGTGAATTTTTCGCCCTCATCGTGATTTTCCATATATGGAACCCAGATTTTCATCCCGTTTTCCACTTTTAATTGCATTCCTGCAATCTCGACTATTGCATACATTTTATTCCTCCATATAAAAATTCAAAGTTCAAAATTTAAAATTCGCCGTCTGGTTTTGACATTTGTATTTTATCAATATCTATTTCGCCGTCCAGATGAGCCCGATGAATGTCCCGACGAATGTCTTTTCGGGCTATCTTCATCAGAACGGCCGATTAACGCTTTTCTCGAAAGCCGGATTTTACCCGTCTGCTGGTCGATATCGAGTATTTTTACTTTCACCGTATCGCCGACTTTGAGATAATCCTCGACATTATCGATTCTTTTGTGAGCAACCTCCGATATATGCAACAGTCCCTCGATAGACGGTGTAATTCTAACAAACGCACCGAAATTGGTGATACGAGTAACCGTGCCATCATAGACCTCATCTACTTTCGGCACTCTCGTTATATCCTCGACAATTTTAATCGCTTTGTCCATATCCTCTGGTGAATGAGCAGAGATAAATATCGTGCCATCCTCCTCGATTGCGATTGTGGTATTGGTTTCATCTTGAATTCCACGGATAACTTTCCCACCGCTACCGATTACATCGCCGATTTTTCTCGTATCGATGTGTAATGTCGCTATTCGAGGAGCGTGAGGCGATAATTCCGTTCGCGGTTCGGGTATAGTCTCGACGATTTTCCCGAGTATAAATTCCCGCCCTGTTTTCGCCTGTGCAAGTGCGTTTTCCATTACCTCGAATGAAATTCCAGGGACTTTAACATCCATCTGAAATGCGGTGATACCATCTTTTGTGCCGGCGACTTTGAAATCCATATCGCCATGGTGGTCTTCCTCGCCGAGAATATCCGTCAGAACAACGAATTTATCGCCCTCGCTTATAAGTCCCATAGCGATACCGGCAACGGGATTTTTAATTGGGACGCCTGCATCCATAAGAGCGAGTGTTCCCGCACACACGGTCGCCATCGAGGATGAACCATTGGATTCGAGTATGTCCGAGACAATTCTTATCGTATATGGAAATGAATCTTCGACAGGAATAACCGGCGTAAGCGCTCGTTCTGCAAGATGACCGTGTCCGATTTCTCTTCTGCCAGGACCGAAATGCCTTCCGACCTCACCGACAGAAAATGGAGGAAAATTATAGTGTAGAATGAAACTTTTAAACGATTCGCCATCGAGTTCCTCGATTTTCTGCTCGTCGAGTTTCGTTCCAAGAGTGAGTGCAGTAATCGCTTGTGTTTCACCTCGTGTGAAAAGTGCCGAACCGTGAACTCTCGGCAGCAATCCAACATCGATTGAAATCGGACGGATTTCATCGGAAGGACGGCCATCGATTCGTCTGCCTTCATCCAAAACCATCTTCCGCATCAATTTTTTCTCGACTTCATCGGCGGCGATATGAATGAATGGCTCGTCATCCTCGGTATATTTCTCGGATAATTTCTCGATAATAGATTTTTTCAGTATTCTTCGCTGGCGAATTCGTTCGAGTTTATCGGGAATGCGAATAATCTCGTTCAATTTTTCGGTTGCGAGTTCAGCCACATCGTCGTAAAGACCCTCGGCAGATTTCAGTGGTTCGTATTCACGCTTGGGTTTGCCGATTTTTGCGATAAGTTCGTTTTGCAGTTCGACAATTTTCGCGAGTTCGGGCATAGCGACTTTCAATGCACCGAGCAATATATCCTCGGACAACTCGAATGCTTCACCCTCGACCATAAGAACATCCTTGCCTGTGCCAGCGATGATAATATCTAAACTGGAATCATCCTTATCGATAGCGGATGGATTTACTACATATTCGCCGTCGACATATGCGACTCTGACACCACCGAATGGTTCTTTCATCGGAATATCTGAAATTGCAACCGCAGCGGATGCTCCAATCATAGCCAAAACATCGGGTTCGTTTATCTTATCGTATGAAATAACATAGATAAGAACCTGTGTTTCGTAGTTAAAATCTTTTGGAAACATAGGTCTAAGTGGACGGTCTATAAGTCTTGCACGAAGGACCTCGTGTTCATAAGGTTTTCCCTCGCGTTTGAAAAATCCGCCGGGGATTTTACCTGCGGCATAAGCCCGTTCGCGATAATCTACTGTTAATGGAAAAAAACCTTGGTATTGTTTCGGTTCTTTCGCCGACACCGCCGTAACAAATACGACCGTTTCCCCCATTTGAACCCATACCGCTCCATCGGCTTGTTTAGCCATTTTGCCTGTTTCGATAATTAATTTCTGTCCTGCAATTTCAGTCTCGACTCTTGTGTGTTTCATAAACATCTCTCTTGTGTAATGTTATTTTCTCAATCCTAACGCTGAAATGATTTCGCGATAGCGGTTATAATTCTTTCTTCGAAGATAACTGAGTAACCTTCTTCGCTTGCCGATAAGGATTAAAAAACCTCGCTTAGAATTTGTATCCTTCGGGTGTTTCGCAAAATGCGCCGTCAATTCCTTGATTCTCTCGGTCAGAAGAGCAATTTGCACTTCCGACGAACCTGCATCGTTTTCACCGCGGGCAAAATTTTTGATAAGTTCCTGTTTTCTTTCCTTCTCCATTAAAAAATTCCTCCTGTTTTCAAATTTAAGTTGATAAAATAATTTGCTATTAAAAAAAGTCAAGTATAACTTGAAAATTGATTATAAAATAAATTTGTGGAATAAGAAGAGGCAATGCCTCTCTCCCTGTAAAAAATTTAGTAATATGCAAAAATTTTGCGATACACATTCACATCTCGATTTCAAGCAGTTCGATGATGATAGGGAGAAAGTTATTCATCGAGCATTCGACTCCGATGTCAGCAGAATTATAGATGTCGGTGTCGATTTGGCGAGTTCCAAACGCGGAATCGAAATTGCCGAGCATTATCCAGAAATATGGTCTGCGGTCGGTGTTCATCCCAATGAAATCGACAATTGCAATGATAATTGGTTAGATGAGATTATCAAACTCGCGAGGCACCCCAAAGTTGTGGCAATCGGCGAAATCGGATTGGATTTTTATCGTGAACATTCATCGCCGAATAATCAATTTAAATTCTTTGAAGCGCAAATCGAACTGGCGAAACAACTCGGTCTTCCAATGATAATTCACATTCGAGATGCTCAAGAAAAAGCGCGGGAGATTTTGGAAAAATGCGGGTATTTTCGCGGAGTGCTTCACGCATTTTCTGGCGATGAAATTTTTTTAGACTGGGCATTGGAAAAGAATTTTTACATCGGGTTCGGTGGACCGATTACATTTAAAAATTTCAAACGACAAAATCTAATCGAGCAAACGCCTCCCAATAGAATATTACTCGAAACCGATTGTCCATATCTCGCACCGCATCCATATCGCGGGAAACGCAACGAGCCGGCAAATATTCCATTAATCGCACAGAAAATCGCTGAAATTAAAAATATTCCACTCGAGCGACTTTCTTTTCAGACCACAAAAAATGCGGCGAAATTGTTTCGATTTCCATCGCCATATCTTCACCATACAAAAAAAACACTGGGGCAGAATTTTTTAATCAATGTAGGAATTGTTCAAAAACTTTCAAACTTTTTCGGCGATGGCAAAATCGCAATCGAAATCGGTCCCGGCAAAGGCATTATCACAGAAAAATTGGTCGAGCATTTCGACAAAACCATAGCGGTAGAACTCGATGATTTCTTTGCAAAGGCACTAAGCGAAAAAATTTCATCCGATAAAGGATTTGTCGTCCAGCAGGATATACTCGCTCTCGAACTGGACAGAATTCGAGATTATTACGATGAACCACTCACACTTATCGGAAATATCCCATATTCGATAACAACACCGATATTGTTTTGGTTTGCACAAAATTATCGAGCGATAAATCGTGCATTGTTGATTATGCAGAAGGAAGTTGCACAGCGGATTTGCGCAAGTTCGGGCAACAAAACCTACGGGATACCATCGGTGATACTAAGCAGATATTTCGATATCGAAAAACTTTTCGATATAAGTCCTAAAAGTTTTAATCCTGCACCGAAAATAATATCGACAGCGGTTCGGCTTACAACCCGCAAACAACCTATTTTTCCGAATATCGATGGCAAAATATTCTCTCGATTGGTTAGAGTTTCATTTGCGCATAGAAGAAAAAAACTTTTATCGAATCTTCGCAATTTTCGCGACGATATAGATTGGCACAAAATCTTTGCTTCGCTCTGTATAGATGAAAATACCCGCGCCGAACAATTAGATGTCGACGATTTCTGCCGATTGACCGAATTTGCACAGAATAACAAATAACCGAAATCATCCGTAAGAATTTTCTTGACAAATCAAAAATCTTGTTTAGCGTTATAACTTAAATGGGGGATTAGCTCAGTTGGGAGAGCATAAGCTTTGCAAGCTTGGGGCCACCGGTTCGAGTCCGGTATCCTCCAGATTAGCTCAGTCGGGATTAGTCGGTGTGAGAAATGGCAATGTGTTCTTAAATAAGATAATTTATTCGAGGGGCCCAGTAGCTCAGCATGGTTAGAGCGCGCGCCTGATAAGCGCGAGGTCAGTGGTTCAATTCCACTCTGGGCCATTTTTTCTATGGCTTATCAGATTTATTCGGTTATATTTCAGCAAATCTTTTAATTTTTTATGCACAACCAAAAAATAAAATTCATCGTCGATGTGATGCTCGGCAGAACCGCCCGGTGGCTCAGACTTTTCGGATACGATACGGTATATGAATCGGATACGAATGACGATGGGCTATTATTTCAAACATTGATTCAGCGTAAAATTCTTTTGACACGCGATAGAAAGCTTGCACAGTGTGCAGGTTCGGCAGCATATCTTGTTCGTGCAAATAGTCTTTGGGAACAATTGCGAGAAATTATATCGGAATTCGCTATCGAACCGAAAATTGTTCTCGTGCGATGTCCTGTCTGCAATGGCAATATTGTCCAGGTCGAAAAGTCGAATGTTTTTGATAAAGTCCCCGAATATACATATTTGACACATACCAAATTTTGGCAATGTCGGAATTGTGGAAAAATTTATTGGCATGGCAGCCATCTGAATTTAGCTGATAAAGATATAGCGAAATATTTAGTCGATAGGAAAGGTGATAGTGATGGAAATTAGAAAAATTCACAGTTGGGAAAACCTAACGCTTGCCGATGCTAAATCGATTCAGAACAATTTGGCGAGAGATATTATAGTCGATGGTGTTTCCAAAAATGTGAATTATATCGCAGCGGGAGACCTCGCTTTCTCGAAAGATAGCACAGCATTCGGAGCGGTGGTGCTTATGACATATCCCGAATTTGAAATAGTCGAATTGCATACTGGCAAGGAACGGGTTAGATTTCCATATATTCCTGGATATCTGACATTTCGCGAGGCGCCGCTTTTGCTTTCGCTATTCGAGAAACTTCAAATCGTTCCAGACCTCGTGATGGTCGATGGTCAGGGAATCGCTCATCCGAGAAAGATGGGACTCGGCGCACATATCGGTCTTTTTCTCGGAATACCGACTATAGGCGTAGCAAAAAGCCGGCTTATCGGTAAATACGATGAGCCGAAAATCGAGAAGGGCAGTTGGAGTTGGCTTACGCATAAAAGTGAAAAAATCGGGATGGTCGTGCGAACAAGGAAAAATGTGAAGCCGTTATTTATTAGCCCTGGAAATCTTATCGGTTTTGAATCCGCACTAAATTGGACATTGAAATGCTCGATAAAATATCGGATTCCCGAACCGACGAAAATCGCTCATAATACGGTAACGAATTTCAAGAAATCGCAAATATAAATCCGAATTCGTATTTTGCAGGTCGGGTTTTAATACTCTTTCGGCAGTTTTTCAAGCACATCCAAAGAGAATACAGGACCGTCTTTGCATACATAATATGGACCGATATTACATCTGCCACATTTTCCAATTCCGCATTTCATTCTTCTTTCGAGAGATGTATAAACCTTTTCAGATGGGAAGTTCAATTTTTTTATCACAGGTAAAGTAAATTTTATCATAGCGGGTGGACCGCACATCACAAGATATGCATCCTCGGATGATGGACTAACCTTTTCAAGTATGGTAGGAACAAATCCAACATGACCCTGCCAGCCCTCGAATTCTGCATCGACAGCGAGGTGTATATTTACATCGTCTCTTTTCGCCCATTCTTGCAATTCTTCTCTATAAAGTAAAAGCCCGGGTTCTCTGGCACCATATACAACCGTTATGTCTTTATATTTATCCCGGTGGTCTAATAGATATATCAGCAAAGACCGAAGCGTCGTAAATGCAAAACCTCCACTTACAATCACAATATTTTTCCCTTCGAATTTTTCGACAGGATAACCATTACCCAATGGACCTCTAATCCATACGGGGGTTTCCTCTTCGAGCCAATGTATGGCTGCCGTTACATAACCAGTTTTATTTACAGTGAATCTTAGAAAATCTTCCGATGGCGCAGAAGCTATACCGAATGGCGATTCTCCTTTGCCCATAATGGATATTTCACAGAACTGTCCCGGGATAAAATCCATCTTGCCATTATCTAACACGATATCCAATGTTCTCAGACTGCGGTCGGTGGATTCGAACCATGCCTTCTTTATTTTCCCTGACATAGGTATATATGGATTATTCATTTATACCTCCATTATCTTTGTTATTATTTTTCTTATATCTACATTTACAGGACAGTATTTTATGCACCTTCCACATCCGACACATCCATATTCATCGTAAAGGAAGGGATAATAATTGAATTTATGCATAACCCTCTGCCTCATTCTTTTTTCCTTTTCCTTTCTGGGATTATGACCGGATGCTTCGAGCGTATATACTGTGAACATACAGGAATCCCATACTCGTTCCCGCATATATTTATCATCCTTCCCTACATCTTGAATATCGAAACAATAGCAAGTCGGGCAAAGATATGTGCAAGCACCGCAGGTTATACACTTCCTTGAAACTTCATCCCAGATTGGGTCGTCTATCATACTCGAAAGTTTTTTATCGATACCCTCGACAACGGGAGATTTTATCGAATCCTCTGCCTTTTTCTTTAATTCGAGAATTTTCTCGCCACCATCGTCTTCCAATAGACCATCGAAAAGCGATAAAGCTTTCTCATTGCCATCTATCAAATAATAGTCTCCCCTATCGATAATCAAGGCATCTGCATCTTTCGATTCGAATGGACCGCTTCCAAAAGCTGTGCAAAAGCAAGTGGATTCGGGTTCGATACAGGCTTCAGCTATAAGGATAGAGTTTTTTCTCCTATCGATATAATACGGGTCGGGGAAATCTTTCGTATCGAAATTTTTATCTAAAAGTGCTATCGCTTTTGCATCGCAGGGTCTTATACCGAAAAGAATATATTTCTCGTTATTCTCGGGAACCTTTATATCGCCTTGTTTGAAAGTGAACAAAGCTTCTTCCTGAGGAAGAAATACCTGTTTAGGCGAAAGTCTAACATTTATACTTTCCCTTTTAATCTCCGATGTATCCTCGATTTTCCCAAAATCTTTCCCTTTGGGAGCATATACGACATAATCTTTAATAAGATTATTCAGTCTTTCAAATAGTCTTTTTTTATCTATTTTTTTCATATTAAAAACTCCTCTTTATCGTATAATGAGAATGTTCCGAGTGGAGGAACTTTTTCGGGGTCGATTCCTATTTCAAACTCGAACAAATCTCTTACATCTTTATTCAATTTTCTGGTCAACCATAAAATTTTTATATCCATAGGGCAAGCTCTTTCGCAAGCGCCACAATCGACACATCTGCCTGCTTGATGGTATGCTCTAATAATATGCCATACCTGTAAATCTGGAAGGTCAATTCCCGGGTCGAGCCATTTCGGAGAATTTGTATCGACAAAACATTCCTCGCAATAACACATAGGGCAAGCTTGACGGCAAGCATAACACCTAATACATTTCGATGCTTCTTCTTGAAAATATTTCCATCTCTCATCTAATGTTTTCTTTTCAAATTCGACTACATCCGGGTATGGCTCTTCTTCTTTTTCCTGAACAGGTTCACCTGTCAAAAAATCATATATCACAGGATTTTTATGTTCGCAATACTGACAGGATGGATAGAGAAATTCTTCCTTAACTTCTATCGGTGGATTATCACCGAACTCCTCGAGTAATTTATTCTTATCGAGCATTCCTTCACAGGGAACACCGATTATATAAATATTTTCCCGTGTAAGCTGTTTTTCTGCCATCAATGCAACAATCGAGCGACTGTCGCAACCCTTAACAATAATGCCGATTTTTTTATCGGGGAAATTCCTTAGATAAACAGCGAGATTATTATGACAATATCTGTTCCAAATAAGTTTATCTACATCGTCGGGATTTTCGATAAATACAGGAGATGCAGTATAGGGAAGTGTGCCTTTCTCAAAACCGATTACTATATCCACTATTTTTTCTTCGAGAATCCTTTTCGCTTCTTTCCTAATATTTTCTACAATTTTATCTGCCATTTAAACCTCCAATTTATTCAAATATCTCTGTTTTTTAGTAATTTTTTTCGCGGACCGAGTTTCTTTATTCTCGCTGTAACCTCTTTCGCTTTGTCTGCGAATATATTTCCCTCGGATGCCGATACCCAGGAGAACAATGTCCTATCCTCTTCGAATCCGATATGTGAAAGCATATTCTTTAACAGGGCAAATCTTCTCCTTGCATAATAATTCCCTGTATTATAATGGCAATCTCCCGGATGACATCCCGATACCCAAACACCATCTAATCCTTCGTAAAGCGATTTCACAATAAACATAGGGTTTATCCTGCCCGAACAGGGGACCCTTACCACCTTGGGATTTGCTGGATACTGGAATCTCGAAACGCCTGCAAGGTCGGCTCCCGCATAACTGCACCAATTGCACAGAAAAGCGATTATATTAGGTTCATACTCTTTGTCCATTATATCTCCTTTCCTCACTCATAGCTAAAATTTCCGAGACGATTTCATTATTGGTAAATCCCAACAGGTCTATTGCATTCGACCTGCAAGCGGCAGCACAGGCACCGCAACCTTTGCATAATACTTTATTTACTTCCGCTATATGTTTTATTTTGCCGAATACTTTTTTATCTACGAGAGAAATTGCACCATAAGCACAACTTTCCTCGCATAATCCACATCCTACACATTTCATTTCATTCACGCTGGATGTTATTCCCGATGTTTCTATTCCATCTTTTGAAAGGACTGTTGTCGCTCTCGAAACAGCTGCATAAGCTTGACCGATAGATTCGTCTATACCTTTGGGGGAATGAGCAAGCCCTGCAAGGAATACGCCATCGGTTGCAAAATCGACAGGTCTCAATTTGGCGTGAGCTTCGAGGAAAAAACCATCCTGATTGATAGGCACTTTGAAAAATTCCGACAGCTTTTTATTGCTTTCGATATCGGGAACAATTCCATTAGAAAGCACTAAATAATCGGGTTCGACCCTCAATTTTCTATTTAGGATTATGTCTATAACCTCTACCGAGATATTCCCATTCTTTATCTGAACATCGGGTTCCTTACCTTCCTCGAATCTTATAAAAATAACACCCATTTCTCTTGCTTTTTTATAATAGATTTCCTTAAATCCATAGGTTCTTATGTCCCTGTAAAAAACAAATACATTTGCATCGGGATATTTTTCTTTCGTCAATATTGCGTTTTTTACAGCTTCGCCGCAGCAAACTCTGCTGCACCAAGGATGTTCATCATTTCTCGAGCCGACACATTGTATCATAGCGATAGTTTTGGGAGATTTAGATAATCCATCTAATAAATTTTTCTCGAATTCTAACTGGGTTAATATCTTTTCATCTTCGCCATAGTGATATTCCGTAGGGATATATTCATTCGCCCCAACCGTTATAATCGCAACACCATGCTCGATTTCGATAGATTCGCCATCTTTATCTATCACTGTTTTGAAATTCCCCACATATCCCTCGACATTTTCTATTTCAGCACTTTTATAGACCTTTATCTTGGGATTATTCTCGACCTTCTCTATCAACTCTTTCAAATAAGTATTCACATCCCTTTTATCGAGTGTATAATGGATATTTTTAGCGACACCGCCTAATTCACTCTCTTTTTCTATTATTACCGCCTCGAATCCCTCATTCGCTACCCCGAGTGCAGCATTCATACCTGTTATCCCTCCACCGATAATAAGCGCCCTTTTGGTAACAGGAATTATAGATGTTTCGAGAGGTTCGAGAAGCCCAGACTTATAGACCGCCATTTTCACCAATTCTTTTGCCTTCTCTGTCGCTTTGTCCTTCTCGTGCATATGCACCCATGAATCCTGGTCTCTTATATTAGCCATTTCGAAAAGATACTTATTTAAGCCCGCTTCTCTTATAGTCCCTTGGAAAAGCGGTTCGTGAGTTCTCGGAGTGCAGGATGCGACAACTACTCTATTTAGATTATGTTTTTTTATCATATCCTTTATTTTTTCCTGTGTATCCTGAGAACAAGTATATAGATTTTCTTCCGCATATACAACACCGGGAAGTGTTTTTGCATATTCCACAACTGCTGGCACATCTACATAAGCACCTATATTTATTCCACAGCGACATATAAATGCTCCGATTCTGGGTCTTTCATTTTTAACAATTTTTTCATCCACATACTCTTTTTTCTCGGTTGCTGTCCATCTGACATCGGATAATACTCCTCCTGCCATTGCCGCTGCACCCGATGCCTGTGCTACCGTTTCTGGAATATCTTTTGGAGATTGAAATGCACCAGATACAAATATGCCATCTCTGGTGGTGCATATAGGGCAGAATGTATCTGTTTTTGCGAAACCGAACTCGTTTAGTTCGATACCAAATTTTTCCTTAATATCATCCTTATCTGGAAGCTGTGCAAGTCCGACAGAAAGCACAACAAGTCCAAATTCTTCTTTCTTTAATTCGCCATTTGCCTCGTATCTTATAATAAGATTTTTGGTATCGGGATTTTCATCTATTTTTGCTATTCTCGACCTTACGAACTTAACACCGTATTCATCCCTTGCTCTATCGATATATTTATCGAAATCTTTTCCATAAGCTCTTATATCCATAAAGAATATTGTGGCATCGGTATCGCTTGCATGTTCTCGGGAAATTACCGCTTCCTTAACCGCATACATACAGCATACAGAGGAACAATATTCATTGTGTTTATCTCTCGAACCGACACATTGAATCCACGCAATCTTTTTGGGATGTTCATTATCCGATGGCCTTACTATATTTCCACCATAAGGTCCAGATGCAGATAGGATTCTCTCGAACTGTATCGAGGTTACAACATTAGGGAATCTTCCATAACCGAATTCAGTAATTTTCTCGGCAGCGAATTCTTCGTAACCGGGTGAAAGAATAATCGAGCCCACATTCAGTTCGACTTCCTCCGATATCATATCATGTAAAATTGCATCTGGCTCGCAAGCTTCCATACAAAGCATACATTCTGAACAGTGCGCACATTCGATACACCTTTTCCCTTCCTCGGATACATCATCTTCATTAGGAGTTAATTCTACCTCCCTGAAATCCTTTATTCTTTCTGCGACAGGAACTATGGGCTGATGCATTCTCTCTTTTTGGTATGCTCTTTCTTTATCGCCCACTAAATCACTCTTAAATGGCAGTTCATCCTCTCTGCCTTCTCTAATATCTCTCCCTGATATATATCTATCGATGGATTCCGCTACTCTCATACCATGAGCAACCGCATCTATGAATGAAGCGGGTCCCGTAACAGTGTCGCCTCCTGCAAATACTTTGGGATTCGATGTCTGAAGTGTAAGCTCATCCGCTTTTATAGTTCCCCAATCTGTTATATCGATATTTGAACTATTTAGGAACGAAAGCTCGGGTTTTTCACCAATGGCGAGCATAACATCATCGGCAGGTAGTTCATATTCACTCCCCGATATAGGCACAGGTCTTCTTCTACCAGATTCATCGGGTTCACCCAATTCCATCTCGATAACTTTCACTTTGCTTAATTTACCATTCTCCCCTATAAATTCGACAGGATTCCTTAAAAATTCGATATTTATGCCTTCTGAAATCGCTGCCTCTATCTCCTCGTCTATCGCCGGCATCTCGAGTCTCGACCTTCTATACAATATCGTTACATCGGAACCCAACCTTAATGCACTTCTCGCTGCATCCATCGCAGAGTTTCCTCCGCCTACTACAACTACTTTTTTCCCTAATTTTACTTCCTCGCCTAAATTTATTTTTCTCAATATATGCACTGCATGATGAACACCTGTTAGTCCTTCACCTTGTATTTTCATACCTCTCGATTTATGCGCTCCTGTAGCGATAAACACCGAATCGAAATTCCCGAGTAACTCGTCGAACTGTATATCCTTTCCTATGCTGGTATTATACTTTATATCGACACCCGATTTTTCTACTATTTCCACTTCTTTTTTCAAAATATCTTTGGGAAGTCTGTATGCTGGAATACCCGCAAGAAGCATACCACCACCAGCTGGCAGACTTTCGAATACTTCGACTCGATAACCTTTTTTGCGAAGATGAAAAGCGGCTGTGAGTCCAGCAGGTCCCGCACCTATAATTCCAATACGCTTATCTTTCTCTTCCGCTATCTCTATCGGTAGATTTGGACCGCCATATTTTTCAAATTCCCAATCGACAATCCATCTTTTAATACCTCTTATAGATACAGGTTCATCTACCTCGCATCTTTTGCATTCCGATTCGCAGGGATGAGTGCATATCCTTGCAGCAGTGGCAGCGAATACAAAATCTCTATCCTTTCTTACGATTTCCTGTGCTCTTTCCCATTCTTTCACTTTTGCTGCCATCACATACCCATAGGCATTTAAGTGAATAGGACATCTCGCCCTGCAAGGAGGGATACCCAATTTATCGACAGCGAATGCCGATGGGACTGCCTGTTCCAATGGTCGCCATATCGCCTTTCTCGTCCCGAGCATTTCCTCATAAGGATTGGGAAGCGAAACAGGGCAGGCTTCAGTGCAGTCTCCACAACCCTTACAATTATCGAACGATACATACCGAGCTTTCTTCAATACTTTTACCTTGAAATTCCCGGGCTCGCCCTCGACAGATAATACCTCGGAATTGGTAAGAAGCTCTATATTCAACTGTCTGCCGGCATCGACCATTTTGGGAGAAAGTATACACATAGAACAATCGTTCGTAGGGAATGTCTTGTCCAATTGAGACATAGCTCCACCGATAGATAATTTTTTATCGAGCAGATAAACTTTATAACCCGATGAAGAAAGGTCCAATGCGGACTGAATTCCTCCTATTCCACCACCTACAATCAGTATTCTTCCTATTTTATTCATAATTTCCCTTTCTATTTAAAATCATTTTAATATATCCTATTTTTATTCTCTATTTCTATTTTATAGTTATTTAAAATAATTCAAAATAATAAATTAAAATAATATGTGGTCAAGAAAATTGTTACAATAAATCTATTATTTTTACTATGTGTTTTTAAGATTATATACTCCTTCTATGCAGAAACCGATATAACTACAATATTCCGGTATCTCATTCAGTCAAGATAAATTTGAGCAATTCGAGAATTTTGAAAATAATATCCTGAATATTAGAGAGCAAATTTTGCTTAAAAAGAATTTGACAAAGTTATACATTCGCATAAATTATTGCCTGAAAAAATATCGGAGGGTTAGTCTAATTGGTAAGGCAGCGGACTTGAAATCCGCCGGGCGCAAGCCCATGGGGGTTCGAATCCCTTACCCTCCGCATCCCTTCGCAGGCGTTCGCCTGTTTTCTTCGCATTGCTTTCCTTGTTCCACAAAAGCGGAACAATTCCCTGCAATGCCAGCTCAATTAAATAACATTTCAACCAATTAAAAACACGGTGTAGGAGCATATCGAATACGCCCTTATTCTATTGGGCGAACGCCGTTCGCCCCTACAATTCGTTATCGGGCAATGGGCAACTATATCCCCTGTTCAGAAAAAATCAACGCAATAAAAACAGGCGAAGCCTACGGCTCTTTTTAATGGGTTCGGAAACTTTGATAACGATGGCGTTGCAATGAATTTCGACTTTGTCGGAAGAAACGCAACGCACTAAAAACACCCGAAGGGTGTGTGTCGATATTTTTCAACGCACATACGGTGCGATTTTTTTATCCTTCACCTCGACATAGATTTGCTGATGCAGTTTCTCGATTAAGCGGCTTAATTTATCAGAAAACTTTTTTCGGCGTGCCAATTGTCTGATGAAGTTAGCGTGTTTATCCAATGTCATCGGTTCTTCGGGAATTATGTTATCTATTCTGAAAACAGCCCATTGCCCATTTTGTTGAAGTGGTGGAATCACTGTTCCTGCGCCGAGTGAATCCGCAATCGTTTCGAGCGCCGGTGGAAGTGCTGTCGCTGGAAATGTCCCGAGTTTGCCATTATTAGCGAGAAGTGAACTATCTGCGGTGTGATGAATAAGCAATGTCTGGAAATCCGTTCCATTGCGGGCAGAATCATATACTGCATTAGCAATTTGCTTGGCAAAATCATTACGAATAGGTAATTCTACAAATATATGCGCAAGTTTCACCTTGTTGTTCTTGCGGAATATAAGTTTTAAGATATGATAACCCTTTTCGCTTTTAACAGGTTTCGAATATTCACCGGTTTTTAATTTATCGATGGCATTCTTAAAATTCTGCGGTAAATCATCGATTGAAAATTCACCGAGTTCGCCATTATCCTTCATTGTGATTTCATCCTGCGAAAAATTCTGAACCGCCCGATTAAATTCGATTCCACTAACAAGTGTATCATAGATTTTTTGCGCTACTTTTCGAGTTTGCTCAAAAATAATCGAATCCGATGGCAAAGATATTAGTATCGCACTCAATTCTATCTGTTCGGGATATTCGCCGAGACTGTCCTTATAATCGTCGTAAAATTTTCTCAATTCCTCATCGGAAACCTCTGTCTCGGTTATATGTTTCTGGATATACATCTGTTTTAGAAGTCCCATTTTAACCTGATTTTTCACTTTCTTCTTGAAAGATACAATCGACATACCTTCCTGTGTGAGAGTCTCGGCGAGTGCTTTCTCTGTGCCGAATCTAACTACGAATGAATCCCATCTCGCAGAAAATTCCTGTTTAAGCATATCCTCATCGACCTCGATACTCTCGGCAAGTGCCGATTGATAGACCAATTCCTCATCGATTAGTTCGCCGAGTATCTGCCCGTAAAGTTTATAGACATCGCTCGAATCTTTCGGTATTTCCACTGCCGATGTCAAAAGCATCTGGTCGAGTTCACTGGAAAGTATCGGTTTATTCCCGACGACAGCGACAATTTTGGTATCGACCGAGCCGTCATCTTTAAATGATAGTCCAAATCCCCAAATCGAACCGAATAACGATGCGATTATAATTATAATCGGTATAGTTTTCATTTTTTATCCTCTCAAGCAGTTATTATTTCAAATCTTTTTCGTAATGATATTCGAGAGTAACCCGGCGGTTTATATTTCGTCCATACGAAGAACTATTATCGCCAAGGATTTTTCCTCGAAGTGTATACGGTTTTTCAGATGCATATCCTTTATATGAAAGTGAACAATCGTGTTCGGTAAGCCATTTATCGAGTTTATCGACAGGGACATCGGCAAAATATGCGATAAATTTCCGCATAATAAAATATTCGCGGTTTGCTCGTTGAGATGATAGTTCGGTATTTCTGCGTTCGGAACCGATATTGTCGGTATGTCCCTGTATTTCGGCACTTTGTGAATAACCCGAATCGACTCTCGCAACGAATTTTTCTGCAAAACTGAAAAGTCTGCGTTCGAGATATTTCGACAGCGGTTCGCTTTCATCGAATACAAACTCGACTAATAGCATATTTTCAATCGCCTCGATTTTCTGCCTTGGAACTAAATGGATTTTCTCATTTGCAAAATATTCTCGATTTCCTTCGGCGGTCTCGAGCTTTATATGTAATCCATACTCGTTATTCGGAGCTAAAAATCTATCTTTACCGACAGACCAATCCCACACAATAGAATCGGGCGGTATCCCGGAGCCATTTGCTATTGTATGAACGAGATTTCTATCTTCACTTTCCACAACAATTTTCCATCGATGAATATTTTCAAACCCTTTGCGTCGAATTTCGATTACATTTCGAGCAGGTTCTGGGTCTTTCCATTGTTCCGAAACAGGATATCGCTCTCGTGGACGAACTATTACGCCATCGGGGTCGATTTCAAAAATAATATTCCTATCCTCGCCGATTTCTTCCTCTACCACAATTCTATTATGCAAATGTGGATTTTTCGACAATATTTTTTTTCTGACAGAATCGGCTCGAGCAAACCCTACACGGGCATTTTCCGATTTAGTTCGCCTCCCGATTATCACTAAAAGGAAATCGTCGTTATTTTGTAAAAGTCGAATTGCATCATTTTCAGAAAATTTAGCAATATCACTTCTCACCGAAACCGAAAATTCGACTCTTCGGTTTTCCTGATTAATTCTCGGGTCGTTTTTAACATATCTGCTTGTAAGACGGGATTTTTGCACATCATAATTATCAACGGTATAAATTCTATTTGCAAGTTTTGTATTATAAGCGAGTAAATTATTTTTCACAGTCTCGGCGCGGGCATCAGCAAGGGAACGCGGGTCTTTGTCACCATCTGAAACATCGTAATATCCATAAACTGTCAATATAGCATCGGGATTTTGTGAAAGTCTATCGGCGAGGACATCGAGAAATTGACTGCCCCGTTTGTCGAACATTGCCGAACCAGCAGGGAAAAATACAACAGGAACAACGGGTTCCTCCTCTACCTTGACTATCAATTGAGTCGCCGATAATGTCGAAATTTTAGGCTCGATTACAAGTGTATCCGATGCAGAAATCACTATCTTTTTGGAGACCTGATTGTTCTTTTCATTTTTTTCATCGATATGCCCCGAAATATCGGGAATTTCATTGCCATCGTCATCTGCAGTAATTCTAATCGTATATTTACCCTCGATTTTAGGTTTCCAGTTCCACTCCATTTCGACAGACTGTTTTGAAGCGAGTGAATCGATATATTTTGTAGGATAAATCATTTTCCATTTTTTGCCATCATAGACAGTGAGTGCACACGGAACCGATGTGATTTTTATCCGACTATCGTTTATGACTGTCGCGGAAATTTTAAGCGGCTTTTTCGCCTTAAATTCCCCCGATATTTGCAAATCCCGAATTTCGAGGTCGCCCTTACGAACACGAACCTGTTTGCCGTAAAATGTTACACCGAAATAATGCTGTGTCTGTCCTGCTGAACGCAGAGAACTTTGTAGTGGCAATCCGAAAGCATAGTCGAAATCGAGTCCGCCGAATACAGAATTCAAATGCCATCCAACTCCGATATCGGCGATATCGGGAGAAATTCCGCCACGCCAGAACAATGTATTGGATTTCAATCCACCATAGAAACCGAGTATATATTCGGGATTGGATTTTTCGCCGATTGTGAAAGAACGATATACTATCGCAAGTTCGGGAATGAAATAGTTGGTGAATTTATATGAAATTCCTGCGCCGATTCTTTTAGGCAATTTCGATGCGGGTGCATTTTCCTCGATTGCGAGATTCGGCTCGTTTATATCCATCGCGGATAGACCGAACGCAAATTTGTCCAACATTTGCCATAACACTCCAGCATCGAAAGAAACCGCCGAGGGATTTCCTCTGCCGTGAAGTGGGTCATCGGCTGGAATATCATAACTTCGCTGAAGCCAATCGATTCCCATACCGAGCGATAATGTTCCCGCCAACGCGATTCGATATGCAAAATCGCCGCCGATTCTAAACATTTTATACGCCGATATATCCTCATAGTTCCCGATGACTGCGAGTCCTGCACTCCATCCCAATGGTCGAGTGTATGCAAGATAACCCGATTTTGCGGAACTTTCGATACCCGCGAATGGAATTCCATAACCGGCAGAAAGAACTCCACTACCGAATGCTCCAGCGAAAGCGGGATTGTAAAATATGCTGCCTGCATCGAGTGGAATCGAAAATCCGCAATCTGCGATGGCTGTATTTTTTGCATTCCATTGAAATTCGCCCGCCAATATAAGTCCTGTCGAAACAACGATGTAAATCAAGTATTTTTTCATAAATAAAAAACCGAGTTTATAATTTAATCGAGTTATAAAATATCGAATTATATTAAAATAAAGAATAAATTCTATCTCACAATCACAATAATTCCCTTACCGAGTATTTTATTATTTTGCTTCGCAATAAAAATATATGGTCCCGGTGGACAGGGGTTGCCATTAGTGTCCGTGCCATACCAAATTATTCTAATATCACCCGATTCGATTTTTCTTGTTAGCGATAAATTTTTAGCGAAAATTTCGACCTTGTTATCGCTTCGCAATGGAAATGTAAAAACAGTCGAGTCGTAGAAACCATCGCCATTTGGAGTGATAACGAGCGGTTCGACAGAAAAACCGAGTGGGCATAAAATTCCGATACCAAACAGATACACTGTATCTACATTTTCATCGAGATTTACGATTATTTCACCCGAATACAATTGCTCCTCGAATGGTGTGAAAACAATCGAGAACAATATCGTATCGTTAGATTCTATTTCTGCGGAATCTTGAACTCGACTGAAAACGGAATCGCCGGACTGTTCAAAAAATACATTTACACCGATTCCTGTAGGGTTCGCTATACCGAACTGTAATATTCTCGCGCTGTCGAGAAGACAAACCTCACCGAAATCGAGTGTGTCGTTTATAATCGATATATAAGGTTTTCGGCAGACTATAAATATCGTATCGCCGCAGCCGGTGGTTTCATCGTCGCCGATACCGAAATCGTTATCGGAATCTGTTGCACAGACCACGAACCAAAGTGTATCTGTCAGAAACCACAATGCGGTATCGGGTCGATATATTCGAGTGGAAATTTCACTTAATGCAAGAGTTTCCACAATCGAAAAATCGTTATATTCGCCGACGATTAAGAATGCAGAATCCACATTAGACTGTTCGTCATAGATTGTCCACTGCGGAAAAACAGTTCCGCCGCACCATGCGGAATCATATTCGGGAGATGAAATAATCGGTGGCATAGTATCGTCATCTGCGATGAAAACTGTTATCGATTCGAGTTCGGCAAAATAAATAGAGCAATCGAAATTTCCCGATATCGTATCGAAAACACCGCCGAAAATTATTGTGGAGAATCCTCTTTCGGGCAATTCATAACTCGTTCCCGAAAGGTCTATATCGAAATTGCCGGCGCTGAAATCGATTTCGCCCGAATCGTAATAAAAAGTATCGATTCCGATGACAAAATATGCGCTGTCGGGAATGATACCGTTTTCATCCGATGCCGAAACTGTTATTGTCGGCGATTGCGTAAAAATCGTTTCGCCATCGGTCGGCGAGACAAATGAAACAACCGGCGGTGTTCGGTCGAATGCAAAAAATATCGAATCGATAGACCGATTGCCGAGACTATCCGCTATAGTGATTTCGACCCAAACAGTGCCATCGACAGCGGGAGCGAACACAAAACCATCGATATTTAATGTCGTGTCATCGTGGAAATCGACTATATATGTGAAATCGCAGTCGCTCGAAATATTTTCCAGTATAACACTGTCTATATCGGTTGCGGTGAATGAAAATTCCATCGAATCGCACGATGAGACTAAAATACTTTCGGGAATTACGCTAACAGTCGGCGATGTGTTATCCACATCGAAACTCCAGCATAAAATCGTATCGTTGGGAGTGCAAAAATCCGGCTGGTCGTAAATCGAGATACAAACAGTATGTTCGCCATCCGCAAGCGAATCGAAAACCGAATAACTAAAAGTATCGATTAACTCACCTGTTTCGATATGCCATACGCCATCTATCGAGAACGAATCGAGATGAACATATCCCGTAATCGTATCATCGACATCTGCCCATATCGATGGCAATGGATTATTTATAATAGCACCATCGGCGGGATATTCATCCACAATCACAGGCGAAATAGTATCGATGAAAAAAGTCCAGCATACCGGGAATTCGATTTCATTCATAAGTGTATCTCTTGCATAAATCACGCAAACATCGACAGTATCGTTATCGTAAAGCGCGGATGGAATAAAGCGCATCGTATCGGATGAAATTATATGCATTAGTTCGATACTGTCTGTGCTAAATGTATCTTCATTAACGGTGATTACCACAGTGTCCCAATCTACTCCTTCGCTGTCCGCGAGAACGAAATCTATGCTTTGGTCGATACACGATGTAATAGAACCATTTCCTGGACGAGCAGGAGCGACTGTCGGCGGGCTAGCATCGATATAGAAAATCGTGCAAGTATCGATACTGTGCGATAAACATCCTGCAATCGTATCGAATATCGCATCGCTCAACCAAATGCAGACTCGAGCCGAATCGCCACCCGTTAAAAATATTCCAATATCGCTGAACGAAATTTCGATAGTATCACCAGAAATAAAAATACCATCGTCGCTCGAATGCAAGATTGTATCGTCGAACGAGCAATCCACCTCGAGAGAGCAGTTTTCCCAATTAACTCCCGAAATCGAATCGTGAACGGTAAAAATCACATTCGGTACAGTTGTGGTAAGTGTATCGCCCGACATCGGTGAAATACTTTCAAAATATGGCGGTGATAAATCGACTATAAATCTTTCTATTATACTATCCGCAAATAATGGATTTCCTGCGATATCCGGTGCGGAAATTAGTGCAACAGTAACTGTTTCACCATCGGCATACGGTTCCGATGGACAATATGCAATACTACTGTCGGTTATTTCCAACGATGGCGATGCGAAATTCAATGTTTCAGACTCGTTAGATGAATACACCTCGGCAGCGAAAGTATCCAATCCGAGAAAATCATCGAATAGAAATGAAATACATCGATTGTCGCAGGATGTGAATTCTCCTATAACAGAATCGATTGCAACGATTCTCGGACCGACCGCATCGACAACGAACCAATATTCGAATGTATCGGCATTGAAACCGCAGCTTTCGGCACTGTCCGCCGCCCAAACCTCGACGAAAACTGTATCCTCGGGACCGAGCACAGTAATCCCACTCGGGTCGAAAACATAAGTGCTTCCAGCAACAGTGGTGAACGAACCACCAAAATCGCCTAAAATTCCATAACTTGAAAGCGATGTGAAATCATCGTAAATTTGCAAAACGATAGGTGCAAGCGAATCGATAACAATCGCTCCCGGCAAAGGTGAAATCGTTTCGATGTTCGGTGGCGAGTTATCGAAGACGAATTGAAACGGCACAGTTTCACTGCAATTACCGACATAATCGCATAAACCGAGTAAATATCCGCTAATCGTATCGCCATCGTTCCAGAAAGTATTCGGTGAGAATGTCAATGTGCCAGTTGGAGAAATCGTCGAGCGGTCATCGGAAAATGGAATCGTGTCATTATTTATCACAATCACGATACTCGACGAATCGAGATTTACATCTTCATCGAGAGCAAACACAATAGTTTGCAACGAACAGGATAAAACGATATTAGGTTCTGGTGAAATAAATTCCGCCGATGGATATGTGCAATCCAATGAGAAACCTATACAATCGTGCATAGAATTCGGTCCACAAAAACCAGGCGAGACAGCATCGATTGCGGATGCGCAAAATCGAATCGAATCGCATCCCGAAAGATTTATACCATAGTTTGCAAGTGATAGCGCTACAGTATCCCCTGAAATTCGTCCGAGTGCACCGAATGGTATGCTGAATGGAACTCCATTGAATAGCAGCGAACAAGCTATCGCTGTTTCGAGAACTCCTGCGGTTTCATCACCGAATCGGAAATACATCGTATCGGGCGGTGTAAATTCGACAGAACCATTCGCAGGCGAAATCGATTCGAGATATGGCGGCGAAAAATCGGTATAGAAAAACCATGGATATGTATAATATCCAGGATGGCTGGAATGATGAACATATCCGTAAATACTGCATTGGATATATTTGCCATCGGGCCAAAAACCCGGTGTGGGCTCGAAAAAGAAACTATCCATCACTCCGAATGGCGGCACAGGTGTTCTCGTATGGCTGAAACGCGGGTCGGACAGTTGAATATCGGCTATCGTTCCACCATCGGTCATATTAATTAAAGTCAGAATCACAGTTTCGGAATCTATACCACCGAGTGAATAAAGTGCCGCTGCAAGTGATTGGTCTATGCAGGCGGTTACCGAACCATTTGGCGGAAAAAATTCGGGACTGCGTATATCGATGTAATAATGAAGTGCAAAACAGGAATCGAAATTATTTGTGCAATAATCGGGATTATCAGAGCCATTTATGCAAATATTCAGAATAACATCTAAAGTATCGATAACGTCATCGAATATAAGGTCGAACGACATAAATCCAGTAGTCGAATCGAAATCGAATACCGAGGGAGCGCCATCGATAGTGAGTGCAATCGAACCAGGGTCGATTCCAGCAATGTAATCGACCATCTGAAAACCTACTGTAATTATCGTATCGGTGATTAGCGAACCCGATGCAGGCGTTATGCTTACAATAAACGGCGACGATGTGTCGAACCAAATTCCGAACGAATATTGTGAGCTTATATCGTAAATATCGGTGCAGTGGATTATGATATTATAGTATTCATCGTCGTCGAATGCCGATGAAGTATTGAATAATACCGTATCTCCCGAAATTGAAATTTCGGGGTCGGTAATTGTATATGTATCCACTCCTACTGTAATCCAAATATATGCGATAGAATCGACATCGTTCACAATAAAAATTATAGAATCCGCACAGTGTGGAGCCAAAACCGCTCCATCGAAAGGATATACAAGTTCGATATCGGGCGGAGTGTATGGTAAATCGTATGTGAAACAGGTATCGGTTCTATTTGCTCCGCAGCCGACTGCATTATCTCCGGCATCGACACATATTCGAATCGTATCGCCACCGCTTATGTCACCGAGCGAATTGACATCGACTAAAAGCGTATCGCCAAAATATATCACATAACCAGATGAAAATTGAAAAGTGCTACTCCAATTATTGTTGCCGAAAACATCGATTGAAACATTCGACGAGTCGAGATTTATTCTCGCCATTTCATCGGCTATTTGCGCTCTGAAAAAAAGATTCATATTCGGCAGTGTGCCTTCGGAAGGAGTTATAAGTGAAATTTCGGGTGGACTCAAATCGACATAGAAATAAAAATTAGCATTTCGCCAGTTGCCCCAGATATCGTATATCGGCAGATAAGAAAGCCGCACCGAATCGCCATCCGAAAACGAATGTGGAAGATAAAAATAGTAAAATGAATCGAGTGGCGATGCCAGACTTTCCGCAAGAACCACAGGTGGACTTGCATTAACAAACATATCGAGATGGCTCGTCATCCAGTCGATTGGGCTTTCATCCAAAATTTTGAAAATGATTACGCCCGAATCGCAAGAGAAAAAAGCATAGTCGCCCGGATAGTAGAAATAGACATTTGGCGGAATAGTATCCTGTGCCGTCAGAATTCCTGTAGAAATCAAAAATATTATGATTATCGATAAATTTCGCATAATCGTCAGTCCTGTAAAATTGCAATAATTTTTTCGGTTTCGATTTTCACATTTTGTTGTGCGATAATCCCCGATGCGATACAGACTTTTCGGCAGCCGATTTTAGCAATTTTATCGGCATTATCCGCATTTATTCCACCGAGTGGAAACACTGGAATATTCACAGCTTTCATAACCTGTTTCAAACCATCGATAGAACCCGGGCAAGTGTTTTTTTTCGTAGTAGTCGAGAAAACCGCACCATAGCCAATATACGATGCACCTTCTTTTTCTGCTTGCATTGCCACCTCGACAGAACTCGCCGATGCCCCGATAATAAAATTATTCCCTGCAATTTTTCTCGCTGCGAAAATCGGCAAATCGTCCTCGCCGAGATGAACTCCATCGCTTCTAAGCGCCATAGCAACAGATAGACTATCGTTTATTATAAATATCGCACCCAAATCTTTTGCCACAGGTGCAAGTTCCGCACCGATTCGGTATATCTCGCCCTCGGTCGCGCCTTTGTATCGCAACTGAAATATTTTCGCACCACCATCGTTCGCCGATTTCATAACATCGACAGGATTCTTGTCGAATTTTTCGATTAGCGAAATATCTAAAATCACATAAATATTTACATCGTCGATTTCCATATAATATCCTCCAAATTTCTTTGATAATATAGCCGATGAATAATAAAGACAATATTTTTCTAATAAGATAGTCGTTTTTTCCCGAGTTATTATTTTTTTTTCGAGCGAGATAAATTTAAATATTTTGTGCCGGGTAGTTTCGACACCAGATTATACTATTCCACAGATGAAAAAACGAAAAAAAATAGACGATTATTCCCTATTGTGTATCCTTTTGCGTGGAAAAAACTTTGAGTCTTTCACGGGCAACTTCACCAAGCGAATCATCGGAATGGGATGATAAAACTATCGCGAATAAGCTGCAGGCATCCGGGATTCTTTCGAGTTGAATCATATATTCACCCATTTGCAGCAAAAAAGGCGCCGGTAAATTTGAGCAACCGTAGAGATTCATTTTATCCATAATTTTGCCGGCAAGTTCCGACCTGCCATCCGTTGTGATAAGCGAACCAATTCCATATAAAACATCGCAAGGTAGAACCGCACTGTCGGCATAATTTATCGCAAAATCCACAGCGGAATCGGGCTCGCCAGATTCCCATATAGCCGCGCTTATCACTTTTATGTAGACCATTGCCATAGTATCGTCGTGAGTAATCGAGTTCCATCTATCTTCGAGAATTTTGCGAGCTTCGGGAAACATTTGCGCCGAGATATAAATCCCGGCAAGGTCGAGTGTCGCCGAATCCACAAGAACACCAGCATCTTTCGAATTTATAACATCGTCGTAGAGAGAAATCGCCTGCTCGGAGTTTCCCAAATTTTTCCATACCCATTTTGCATAATAGATTTTCCCGAGTGCTTTCCAGGGCATTTCACCATCGGCAGATAATGATACGAGTGCGCTGCCTGCAACCGCTGTATCGCCGATATTGAGTGCGGAATGAATAATACCGACCATTGCCTCACACCATACAGTATCCCCTGGAAGCGTCGATTCTTTCGCCTTCGAATATACATAGATAGCATCCTGCCATTTATGAACTTGCTCGAATTGCATTCCCATATTAACGGCAAGCTGCGGTCCTAATGGACTATTAGGTCTACGCTCGATAAAACCTGTGAGTATCTGAATCGGGTCGTTATAATCGCCGAGCTTATATCTGGCTCGTTCCGCCAGTAAAACGAGTGAATCGCCTAATTCTTTATCGAACGAAATAGAAAAACTGTCCACCCAATCTACTACAGCACTGAAACTGCCGCGCTCGAACATAGCGGTTGCGGCATTGTATGCCAATAACTCACTTTTTTTGCCCGATGGATATTTCCGAAGATATGAAATCGCTGTCTCGATTGCCTTTGCAGTATCGCCATTTTCCATCTGCGAAAAATAAAGCAAAAATAATGCCTCGTTATAATGAATAGTGAAATTTTGAATATAATCCACAAATTTTATCTGAGCGGAATCGAGCGAACGCTGATAATAATAACTTTTCGCAATCGCAAATTCGGCATCGTCGGTGAATGTGCTATCATCGAGCAAACCGCTCCAAATTTCCCGAGCCTGCGCATAACTTTCCAATCTCGATTCTGTCCATCCGAGTCCCCATTGTGCATATTTTTTCAATCGAGCATCTGCAATTTTTTGATACAATGTCTCTGCGGTCACATAATCTTTCAATTTATATGCGCATTCCGCTGCAAAAATAACCGCATCGTCGGATTGCTCGATAGAATAAGCATCTAAAAAATTGTGCATGGCTTTGCGGTATTTTTTTCTATCCATCGCAGACCAGGCACCACGCATAAGCAGGTCGGTTTTAACCGATGGCGGAAGACTGTCGAGGTCGAGTGCCGATTCGGGATTGTCACCATAAGCCGAAAGCAAAATCCCGATGCGAGACAGATATTTGTTCTCATTAAATCCAGAATCGAATTTATTATAAACCGCAGATGCAGAATCGAGATTATTCTGCCGTATCTCCGACACTGCGAGCAGATAATATGCCTCATCGGACCACCACTGCCTATCTTTCCAGAGACTCGAATTATAAAAATCGATTGCCTGCGAAAGAAAATTTGATGTTCCTACATAATCTCCAGAATCGAATCGAATTTTACCGAGCCGATAATACAATTCACCAGCGAGAAAATTTTTGGGATATTCATCTAAAATTTCTGTCCATTTTCGGAAAGCCATCTCACTTTCCCGATATATTATTCCAATCCAATATTTAGCGAGCAAAATTGCGATATCCTGTTTCGATGAATCGACAATTTGCGACAGAAGTGTCAATGCACTGTCGGGATTATTTTTTTTAATTTTAACCGCGCAGAAAAAAGTTCCCCAATCTGAATTCGGTAAAAAATCTATATCTTTCGCAAAGGATGAATCGATTATTCCAAGCCAAAGTGCAGACCAATTCCGCACATCGACATTCTCATTATCGAGTAAAGTTTTATAAATACGAATCGCATTGTCGAGATTATTCCCATCATATTCAGATTCAGCCCATTGCGCCATCTGCCGAGAATTTTCGGGTGTGAGTTCGAGCCAGAGCGAATAATCCGAGTTTTTCGCACAGAGAACCGAAAAACCGATTATGAAAATAATCGAAACTATGAATTTATTCCGGGAATTAAACATATTGCTTATATAAGCAGAAAAAATGAATAACTCAACAAAAAATTGAGAATTGTTTTGCGATTTCCATCTGCTATTTTTAAAATCGGGCGTTTAGATAAATATGCGCGGGTGTCGTAAGGACAAACACAAGAGTTGCTACAATTCCATAAGGAATGCTCGAATTCCACTGTGCTTTTCCCTTATTCCATATAGAATCAAACCGAAAATATGCGATTATTTTTTCAAATCCATATTATTTATAATTAGAAATTCCCAATGACAAACCGACCAAAGGTCCCGATTTTTCTAAATTCAGCAGACTCGCCTCGAAATCCAATGCCAAATTATCCGATAAATGCCAATTCAATCCAATAATCGGGAAAAATGCCATAGTCAAAATACTCTGGTTGCCGAACGAACTTCCCATCATCATAACATCCTTATAAACAGAGCCTTGAAATGAAGTAGCAGTATAAACCGCATCTGCCGAGACATATCTTCCACATAGCCCGCCATATACGGATATGTCGAATTTTCGATAATATCCTACAACAAAACCACCCATCTCGAATTGATTAATTTTCGATATCATTTTCAATCTCCATAGACCGCTTGGTAAAGTATATTCAGGATAGCGACTTCGTAAAAATAGATATTTCGCTTCGGCAAATATATGCCACTTAAATCCTCCACCAGAGAATTTCACAGGCGGTAGAATTTTAATTTCAGCGCCGGGAGTGAGTTCCCAGCTTCCATCGAGAAATATTTCATCGGGAATCTGATTCGGTTTCCAATGCCAGTCGGCATCGGAGCCACCGAGATAACCGCTCAACATAATCCATTTAAATGGCGTATAACCCAATTTCAAAAATAGTTGATGTGCGACATATTTATTCGAGTATGCATCGTTTCTTGTGAAAAGGAATTGTTTCGAGACATTCGCGGATATTTCGATTTTGCCTTTCGGTGGAAGGTCGGCGGGATTTCCAAAAGGCACAGCAAAAATCGTCCCTGCAAATATAATACATATCCCTATCAAAAACGATGCGATTTTCATTTAGACCATCCTTTCACTATACTTCCCAAATGATATTACTCGAATAATTTACTCATTTAAATTTTTTATGCAACTATTCACTCGGTTTATTTATCAAACTATCCCGATACTCGATATACATCGGTGTTCGATTATCACTTCCGGCGGAACTCGAAGTATCCGGTGTAAATACTCCCTTGCCCGAGGCATATGTAACTTCTGTCCAAACGGCGCACAAACCGAACCTTGCTGTCAGCACATCGTTTATATCGACAGTATCGGTAGCAGCTATTACATTGAATGAAACGATACCCGAATTATTTGTAACTCCAGGACTTCCAGTAACAGTCGCACCGACTGCGCTAATTAATGTTACGGATTCGCCGCAAAGTGGATTACCCCAAATATCCTTTACGGTTACCACAGCGCTGAAATCACCACCTACTGGAACCGAACCCGGTGCAGTTACACCGGAATTTTCTGGACTCGGGTCTGAATTCATCAAATCCACATTATCGGAACCTGCGGCGAAACCGGCGAGAGCGCTTATTGTTGCAGTTCTACCACGCGGGTCTGCGCAGTAATCATCCTGGTCGAGAGTGGTGCTGGTATATACGCCATCGGCGCGACTGCCGAAACATTCGTTATAAGTTGTAATCGGGTCGGTAACCGAACCGAGATTAGTCAAAAGATGAACATTCGAGCTATCGACAACAGGATTTCTATTGTGGTCGAATACCAACGCAACAATATCGGCGGTGCTGACACCATCGGCATTGATAGAGTTCGGTGAAACTGTTACATATACCGATTCGGCGGGTCCTGAATTATAGAACATCGTGCTGTCGCAAACCCAGCCGGAATCGCCATGGCAAGTTGCCGATGAATCGCCGCGAGTTCTTCCCTCGACCATAATGCGCCCTGCTGTCGGATAGCCGTTCGTATCTCTCGGGTCGGCGGAGAACCATATTCCATAAGCGATACCATTGCTATCGGTAACAGCAGAACCCGTAACAATACCTTCGTCGCAGGTCAAATATACAGCAGTATTCGGACAGGGATTATCCATAGAATCCGAAACAATAGCCATTACAGTATCCTGAAGACCATCGACAAGCCATCCTGCAATATTACAATCTCTTACCGACATCGAGATATTGTATGGCAGTCCGCTGGAAATAGAGATACGCGGCGATTCGGAAATTAGTCCCGAGCCATCGAATAATTCCGCTCGAACAACCACAACACCGGATGCTTTCCCCGCACGAACCGTAACATTGCCTCGCCCGTTAAGAGTGTAAATCGTATCGGAATAAAGTTGCCCCGATGTTGGATGTTCCGGTTCGATAGATGGCTGACGATTCGGGTCTGCTCCACCCGGATAATTCGTGCACCAGAAAATAATTTTCGTGCTGTCTTTCACAGGATTGCTATATCTATCCAATATATATGCGGTCAAAATTGCCTGGTCGATATTTCCCGACCCACGCACATATATATGATTCCTATCGACATCGAGACTTTCAGTATGCGCAATCTCGGGTTCGAGAATCATATAATCTTTTCCTATCGCACTACCAGACCTCGCCTGAATCCAAACAATACCAGCTTTTGTTCCAGGTGTGAACTGTGTGCTAAATTGACCATTGGAATCTGTCAGGATGGTAATATCGCCGATTGTTCCGAGACTACACGGTTCGCCGCCACTACCGCAAGTATCCGAACCTGCTATATCTGTGGAAAGCCATAGTTCGACGAGCGCACCAGCACCCACATTATTTCCAAGCGTATCGAGAACCAAGCCAGAAATCGAATCCATCGTTCCGCTTCCAACAGTATCCATATCTTGTGAGAATGTAACTATAATCGTATCTGGCACCCCCGCAGTGAAAATCACATTTACATAGGCGCTTTCGGTTTGGCATACAACTGTAACCGTAGCAGTGCAAACAGTATCCACCGCCGTCAGTGTAGCGTGAGCTTGCCCTCCCATAGTCGTATCGTGCGGAGTAATAAATCCGTTATCGGTATAGAAATACACACTCATTCCATCCGAACACAATCTTCCCAGCGAATCCATCACAATCGCTGTAACAGTAGATTGGCTCGTTCCATCGGCTGGCAATCTCGATGGTGTAGCGAAAACGAGTATCGTATCGATTGGAACAGCGGTATAATGAATATTCATATATCCTATGGCAGGGTCCGCTGTAGCTTGAATCATACCATCGCCGATATGTATCGAAGATGTTATCTGAAATACTCCACGACCCGATGTATCGGTAACAACTGTTGCTGGGCTGATTCTGCCTAAATCCAATGTCATACTAACAGGTCTTGCACCTATCGGGTTGCCATATCTATCGATTACAGTGAGTGTGCCGACTGTATCGGTGGCACCATCGGCTGGAAGTGTAAATGTCGGCGGATTGAATACGATAGCTTGTGGGTCGCCGCCTTCGAAATAAACTAATTCCGTATCGCTCATAACCCAAGGGGTGTCTCCTGTATCGATATAAGCATATACCGAGCAAACTCCAATATCAGTCGGAGCGATTAACTGAACATTGGCTATACCATCGATTGTCTGTGCCCAGGCAGGGAATAGATTTGCAGGGACAGAACTATCCGTAACAGCGAAATGAACCCCTGTGCCATTCGGTGCTGGAAGTCCGAGCGTATCGAATACAATCGCAGTGACTTGTGTGCTGGATATACCATCGCCGGGAAGATAATGGTCTGCAACCGAAAGTTCGATAGAAGCTACATCTGGAGGCACAAGTTCGATAACACATGTTCCATCGGCGCCGCCAGCGGTCGCGTGAATCGCTACAATTCCAGGTTGTGTTCCGGCCTGGAATAGCGTTTTACATCTTCCTGTATCGGCGGTAACAGCTACCGACCAAACGACTCCCATATCCGATGGGTCGACGCTGAAATGCACCACAGTGCCATCCTCGACAGGATTGCCCGCTGCATCGGTAACAGTAGCGGTAACAGTCGTTGTATCCGTGCCATCGGAAATAAGAAAGTTATTATTGGGAATTAACACAATATTCGCAGGTGGTCCAGCCACAAACGATAAATTCACCGAGTCCACTACCGAACCACAACTCGCTATAATAGTATCCATACCGATAAGCGTGAAACTTGTAAGAGTAGCCGATGCCGAGCCATCGGTTGTCGTTACAACAGGTGGGCTTATAAGCCCGAGATTTAATCCACTGAATAGAACGGGTGTGCCATCCGCAATTGGATGGTCGTTTATATCGAGCACAGTTACAGTTACATCGGCAGTGGAACCTCCATCGGCGGTAAGTTCGATTGGATTGACAGCCAAAATAACCTGTCCAATCGAATCGGGAATAAATTGAATTAGCATACTTGCAGTAGCACTTCCGCAAGTCCCCGTTATCTGTGCCCATCCAGCTTCATATTCGCTCGAAAGAATCACCGATGCCTGTCCGACTGAATCGGTATAAGCATTCGGCGTAATTATCCCGATTGTAGAACCGAATGTAACTAATTGACCCGAACCCACAGGGTTACTATAATCGTCGAAAACCTGCACATTTACTCGAAGTGTATCGTTTCCATTTGCGACAAGAACAGAATCGGGTGTGGATTCGATAGTCATCCTTGTAGGAGGTCCAGGGACTAAGTAAACAGTATCGGTATCTGCAACCGTTCCACTGATAGCAGCTATAAATACAGTATCCGGACTAACAGATGATACGAGTTGCGAGGTGGCAACACCGGACGATGTGTAAGCGATAGCTGGACGAGTAATTCCTCGCGATGCCGAAAATCTAACGATTGTGCCATCGGAAACAGGCAAGTCGCCATGAAATACAACCGAGGTCAGTTCACTTGTCGATACGCCATCGGCGATTATTTCGCGAGGATACACAGCTAAAATAATCGAATCGGCGGTCAATTCCTGCATAGCGATTGTCGCATAACCTGCTGCACCCCCACAACTCGCTGAAATAGTGGCAACACCGGGAGTAGAACTCGCAGTCAATATCGCCCAAGCAAAACCACTGTCGTCGGTGGCGCTATTGGGTGTAATATCCCCGAGATTTGTGCTGAATGAAACAGGTGTCCCACGAATCACACCATTTCCAAAAGCATCCATAACTTTTATCCATACCTGTTCGGTGTCGGCACCATTTGCGGGAAGAGGATGAAAGAATGAATCTATAAATTCCACAATCGATGCAGGACCGGGCTGTAAAAATACATTCACTGTATCTGAAAGTGTATCTCCCGATGCCGATATTGCTAATGCGAAAATTTGTGTAGTATCGGCAATCGTTCCAGCGGTTAATGTAACCGATGCCTGTCCTCCAGATGTGAATGCAATGGAAGAAGATAAAATACCGGGTCCAATAACCATAAATTGAACAGGAACACCATCGGATACAGGAATAAATATTCCGCCACTCGTATCCATAAGAGTTGCCGTGATAGTCGAATGAGATGCGCCATCCGCTGTGATAATATATGGATTGGCGATAATCATCATCCAATCGCCCTCGATTTCATTGAAATTGCAGTGAGCCGTAGCGACAGCACTTCCAGAATGAGCTGTTATAACAGCAGGTCCTGTCTCGTGGCTGGAAATATATGTTACAGTTCCACCTGTGTCATTCGATACAACCGCTGGTGTTTGAATATCCCCGCGTGTAGTTGTGAATGTAACCTCGGTTCCAACATCGACTGGGTTTCCATAAGCATCTTCAATAATAACAGGCACATCGAAATACATTCCACTCGCCTCGAAATTACTGAAATTAGTGGTATCGAATTGTATTATCGCAGGTTCTCCCGCGAGATATTGAACATCGAAAGAATCGACGACAGCGGAACCCACAGTATCCGCATAGGCGTAGATTCTCCCCCAACCCTTTTTGACAGGAGCTGTCAATGTAACTGTAACTATTCCATCGACAGTATAGGCGATATGCGGAGCAATAATTCCCTTAATGAAACCGCTTGTCGTATCGTGCTGGTAGAATGCTACTCTGCTGCCATCCGACGATGGAAAACCGAGCGAATCGTAAGCGTGAACTGTTATAGTCGCAGAACTGACACCATCGGCGGGCAACTGTATCGGATTAATTGTCATTATAAGTTCATCGGTTGTTAATTCATAAAAACTAACCTGAGTAAATCCTGTTATATCTCCCGCTGTTATAGTAACAACGGCATTTCCGGTTTCTGTTCCCGATGTCAGCAGTGCGGATGAATGCCCGAGAGTATCGGTGAAACTAACCGTGGTTATAACTCCCAGTGTCGTATTAAACCTAACCGTAGAACCCGCGATAATCGGATTTGAATATCTATCATAAACAAAGACATCGATAAGCGAACCTGTCGCACCATCGGCGGGAATAGCAGAATCTGAAACGGTAATATTCATTCTTGCCGCAGGACCCGGGTCGATTCTAAAATTCAGCGATGCGGTATCGGATGTATCACCCGCTGTAGTCGTCGCATAGGCATGAATTCTAATCGAACTCGTGGCAACCGTATCGGCTCGAACAGTGATACTGGCTTCACCGCTGTCGGTGTATGTATTCTCTGGAAGTAGATGCACCCAATCGGTATCGGCATAAAAATGAACGATAGTATTATTGGAAACACGAGTGCCGCCCGGTGCAAATACGGTTGCAGTAATAGTCGCAACATCGGTGCCATCTGCGACAAGAACCAGTTTATCTGGAGTTAGAAGAAGTCCTGCAACCGTTGTCTGTATCATCTCGACACCGAGAAATCCCATAGCCGAACCGCAGGTGATAGTTATAGTCGCTGTTCCAATATCGAGTCCCGATTGAATATATGCTCTCGCAGTGCCAGTGGTATCGGTCATCGCAGAAATCGGGCTAAATCTTCCCATTGTAGTTTGGAAACCGACATTTTGCCCACCATTGATATGATTTCCATAGGCATCGAAAACTTGTGCAAAAACCCATATACCATCGTTGCCATCGGCATAGAGAGTATCGTGAGGTGTATGACTCGTATCGGTCCAGACATTTATATATGCAGGTTGTCCTGGTTTAAGTCCGATTCTCACAGAATCGATTGGATGAGCCGCAACAACCGTATCCGTATCACTCGAGAAAATCCATACCTGCCCTGTTCCGATACTAGTTCCCGCAATAAATTCGGTTACAACCTGTCCCCCGCTTGTGAATCTCGGTGAAATAACTGTTCCTGCTAATGGGTCGGATGACCAGAAATAAATTTTCGTATTATCTGTTACGGGTGAACCATTAGCATCGAAAATCTGAGCCGTAATAGCAGAACTCGAAATCCCATCCACAACAAGTTCGGGTGGATTTGCAGTTAGAATTATTGTATTCACACCACTTCGCGAAAATGTAACATTGATAACATCATAAACACCACTGCATTGCGCGGAAACCTGACAATTTCCAGGAACACTTCCCGCTTGTAAAACAGTGTTGGTATGACCACTGTCATCGGTTAGCAGTGTCGGGAATAAAATTTGTCCAAGCGTCGAATTGAAACTAACGGATTGTCCAGCATCTACAGGATTTAGCCACTCATCGAATACCTGAACATCGATATCGCTCTGGTCCATTCCATTCGCCGAAAGCGTGCCTGGAATGGCGGTCATTACAACCGAAGCGGGATTACCAGCAGTAAGAGTTATAACTACACTATCATAATTTGTCGGACTGGTTTCAGCTTTCAATACAGGATGTCCTTTTTGAACCGCAGCTCTAAATGTGCTGGTAGCCTGTCCGCTCGTTGTGTAAGCTATACCGGGGAATATCAATCCATAAGTGCTATCATCGACCGAGAAAGTTACAGGTGTGCCATCGGATATAGGATGTCCGAATGTATCCAATACGGTTGCAGTAAGCAATGTAGTGGAGAATCCATCAGCCATAAGCGTATGCGGGTCCACAGATAGCGCGATAATATTCGGCTGCGTAGTCTGAATAATCACAGAGCATTCACCTCTCGCAGAATCGATTCTGCCGACAACTCGTGCAACTCCGACATTATATCCCGAGCGAATGAATACATAGGTGCTTCCAGCGGAATTCGTTTCGTTACTCACCGGGAATATCTCGCCGAGTGTAGTGGTGAAATTTATCGAAACACCACCATGAACACGATTGCTATATCTATCTGTCACTACGACAGCGATAGTATCTACCGATGATGAATCAGCATAAATTGTGCCGATAATAGGGTTCATCGTTATTATATGAGGTTGTCCCGGTGCGAGTTCTATTGCGACCGAATCGGTATCTCCACCGACATTCATAACAACCCATACCGAACCGACAACTGTTGCAGCGGTAAATGTTGCAGAAAAATTGCCGCTATCGGTATATACAGATACGGGGGATATATTACCGAGTGAATCAGGTGAAACTCTAAGTCTGACTTGAGTGCCATCGCTGATTGGATTTCCCAAACTATTTCGCACAAAACCCGTGATATCGGATGTTTGATGACCATCGGCAACTATTATATCTGGACTTGCAAATATACCGATTTCGCCGACATTAGTCGGGTCGAGTGTGATTCGAGTTATTCCAGTAGCATCACCACAATTAGCAGTTACGAGTGCTGCTCCAGGTTCGATTCCAGACCTGAACATAGTTTGAGCATATCCGGTCGTCCCGACAACAGCGTGAGTTACATCGAAACTATCCACTATTCCGAGATTCGTGCTGAAACCGACAATTTCGCCCTCATCGACCCAGTTGCCATGAATATCGGTGATATATGCCCGAACCATAGTGGTATCCTCGCCATCAGCCCAGAGAACATTTCTCGCAGGAACGAGATTTATAAGAGCAGGTGGACCCGCTATGAACACAATAGAAATAGTATCCGAAGCAGAGCCAGCAGTTCCAATAACTATCGCAGTGTCGGGCGAATGCGTGCTACTTCGCAAAGTTACTGCCGCTTCACCACCGGATGTATATGTTACACCGGGAAAAGTAATTCCAGTAGTCGTTGTAACATAAACAGGAGTATTATCCGCTACGGGATGTCCCAGTGAATCCTGTGCTACGATATGAATGCCCGTTGTGCTTGTGCCATTTGCTATCAAAAATGCAGAATCCGAATATATAACGAGATTTGCAATAATCTGAGTCAATAATTCGATAACCTCACTTCCGACAAATCCACCGCATTCTGCAGTGATAACAGCTCTTCCAGCGACAGAACCTGGATAATATGTGCATATAATCGTATCGCCGGTATATCCTGTTGTCGGGAAAATATCGCCATTGTCCACAGAAATTGCAACAGCTTGCCCGGGTTCGACCATATTGCCGAATACATCGGTTACGACAATCGTGACTCTTGCGGTTAATGTGTCGTTGGCATAAAGTGTTTCTCTGTCGGCGGTAACCTGAACCATAGCGACAGCACCCGGAGTAAATGTTACCGTTACCGTATCTGTCAGTGTATCCGTAGCATTATACCAGATTGCTGAAACATAAGCCACACCTATTTGCGTTTCCGCTGTTAATATAACACTGGCATCGCCATTTATAGTGGTTGCGATAGTATCGATATCGCCGAATGGTGCACCAGTGCTATCGACCGAGTGGAAAAATATCATAGTGCCATCGGGGACAGGAGCTCCGACAGAATTTATCAAATGAGCAGTGATTGTTGATGTCGAGATACCATCGGCGGTTATTCTTCTCGGCGAAGCATTTATAGAAAGGAAAACCGGTGGCATCATTCCAAAATCCACCATTACCGATGCGTAGGCATCCTCGCACTGTGCAGTAATCCAAGCTAAGCCAGGGTCAGCCGACGATGTTAGAATTGCATTCGCTTGTCCGCCCGAACTTGTCGGTGCAGTCGAAGGATATATTTGCCCGAGTGTAGTATTGAACGCTACCGAGCGTCCGCCCTCGACAGAATTGCCATATCTATCGTAAATATCTGCGGACATAGTAGTCATACTAACACCATCGGCGGGAAGAACCGTATCTGCGGAGACAAGAATTATAGAATCTGCTGTGCCTGCGATTAAATCGATGAAACCGATACCGCAGTGAGCAGTATCCACACAGGCTTGAATAGTCGCTCGTCCAGTTTCTGTTCCAGCTCTGAAATGAATCGTCGCGACACCGCTATCCGTAAATCCAATCGATGGCACAAGCAGACCGAGTGTATCCTCACCGGCGGCGGTATCGACTATCTGGACAAACATCACAGGCATACCATCGGATACAGGATTCCCGAGAGAATCGGATATTTGAGCCGACACTATCGCGGAATTTATACCATCGGCGACAATCTGAGCGGGGTCGATTGTAACGACAACCAATTGTGCACCTGTCTGAGTGAATATAGCGGTATCCTCGCCAGCAGCAGAACCAGATGAAGCACGAACAAGAGCTATTCCCGGTGTTCTTCCGCTGGTAAGATGAGTAGTAGCTCGTCCCGATGAATTTGTAGTGGTATTAGTCGGGTCGATTTCACCGAGACTCGTGCTGAAATTCACAGTAACACCACTTTCAACAGGATTTCCAAATCTATCATAAAGATTTGCTGTAACAGTCGCATTGCTGAAACTATCCGCAGGAAGTGTATTCGGAACGATAGTCAATGCAACAGAATCCGGTTCGCCTGGAATCAAATCGACAAATGCCGAATCTGCGATAGTATCGACGCTGGCGACTACCCAAATTCTGCCGACTCTCGTGCCAGCAATAAATTCCGCATCGAAATTTCCGCTGTCTGTATGAACTGTGATAGGAACAATTTCACCGAAACCATTGCAGCCGAGTGTATCTGCGCAGTGAACCTCGAGACCGACAGGTGTTCCATCTGTAATAGGATTGCCCAATGTATTCGTAACTCGTCCCGAAACAACAGCAGTGCTTCGGCTATCTGCAATAAGTTCGTTCGGGTCGACTGTCAGATATATATTGCCAACATCGGTTGGAATCAAACCGATTATAGTTTGTGAAATAGCAGTTCCCGATGTAACAGTTATCAATGCTGAACCCGGAATAATACCGGCTCTGAATCTCGCCGATGCAAAACCTGTTGTCTCGGCGACCGCAGTGGTTAAAGTAAGCGAATCTATTGTGCCGAGACTCGTCGAAAATCTAACATTTGTTCCTTCATTCACCCAATTACCGTGAGCATCGGTAACATAAGCTCGAACCGTAGTAGTGTCTTCGCCATCTGCGAAAAGCGATGTCGAATTTGGAATAATGTCTATCATCGCAGGCGGTCCAGGAATCAATGGCACATAAACCGTTTCAGCCTCGACTCCAGCGGAAACTATTATTACAGCGGTATCCGGTGCAACCGTGCCACTGCGAAGACTCACGACAGCCTCGCCACCGTTCGTATATGCAATTCCGGGGAACACTAATCCCGCTGTGGTGGTTAGATAAACAGGTGTATTGTCAGCGACAGGATGACCGAGTGCATCCTGAGCGATGATATGAATTTCACTAACGCTCGAGCCATTAGCCACAAGCGATGATGAATCCGCAAACACAACGAGATAAGCGATTGACGGTGTCAAAAGCTCGATAACCGCGCTGTTGACAATCGAGCCACAAGATACATTTATTGTCGCTCTGCCTGCAACCGAACCGGGATAATATGTGCAGACGACAGTATCGCCCGTGTATGCAGTAGTCGGAAAAATCGTTCCATTGTCGCTCGATATCGAGATATTTTGCCCCGGCTCGACAGGATTGCCATATAAATCGACAACCACAATTCTAATATCCGCTGTAACAGTATCGTTTGCATAAAGTGTTTCAGGAGCGACAAATATATCGATACCCGCAGGCGGACCCGGTGTATATGTAACCGTTGTCGTATCTATTAAGGTGTCGATATCGCCATAATATGCCGCAGTAACATAAGCCACACCAATCTGAGTGGGAGCAGTTAAAGTTACCTGAGCCTGTCCAGCAGATGTTGTGGCGAGTGTATCTATATCGCCGAATGGATTTCCAAGCGAATCGAATGCGTGGAAAATAATCATCGTGCCTTCGACTACCGGCTCACCCACAGCATTTATCAATCGGGCAGTAATCGCGCTTGTCGAAATGCCATCGGCAGCGATTCTGCGTGGATTTGCATTGACCGCAAGAAATACAGGTTCCGCCAGTCCAAATTCGACGGGAATCGTAGCATATCCATCCTCGCATTGAGAGGTAACCCATGCGATTCCAGGATTGTCCGACGATGTGAGAATCGCCTTAGCTTGACCTGCGGAATTTGTTGGAGCGGTTGCAGGTGCAACTCCGCCAGAAGTCGTTGCAAATAAAACACTTCTTCCACCTTCGACCAAATTGCCGTATCTATCATAGACTATCGCCGTGATTTCCGTGAAACTGACACCATCGGCGGGAAGCATCGAATCAGCAGAATAAATTTCGATTGAATCGCCATTACCTGCAATAAATTCGACTATACCCTCGCCACAGTGAAGTGAATCTATGCAGGCGCGAACTGTAGCGATACCCTTTTGTGTTCTCGCTCTGAACTGCACGGTCGCCTCGCCATCGGAAGTATAGGCAATCGATGGCACGAGAACACCGAGTGTATCTGCACCGGTAGCCGTATCGACGATTTCCGAGAACATAACAGGTATACCATCGGATATCGGATTTCCGAGCGTATCGGTAATTTGCGCAGTTACAATAGCAAAGGATACACCATCGGCAATAATCTGCGATGGGCTAATTGTTACTATGACGAGTCCTGCACCCGATTCAGAGAAAACGACAGTATCTTCACCGATTGCACTTCCGGATGAAACCTGAACTCTCGCCACACCGGGCATTCTGCTACTTATGAGAAGTGCGCTGGCATATCCCGATGAATTAGTCGTTGTATGTTCGGGTAAAATCGTTCCATTAGTAGTGGAGAAATTAACATCGACACCGCTTCCCACTGCATTTCCATATACATCGAAAAGATTAGCGGCGATTAGCGAATAACTGAAACTATCGGCAGAAATAATATTCGGGTTCGCATCGACAGCGATAGAATCTACCTCGCCGGGTTTCAGATTGACAAATGCAGAATCGATAACAGTCCCGACCGATGCGATAATCCAAACTCTTCCGACTCTTGTGCCTGCGATAAATGTAGCATTGAAATCTCCGCTGTCGGTGGGAACAGTAATAGGCATAACCTCGCCGAAAGCATCGCAGCCGAGAGTATCGGCACAATGGATTTCCAATCTAACAGGTGTGCCATCGGCGACAGGATTTCCAAGCGTATTTGTAACTCGTCCAGAAACCACAGCGGTGCTTCGGCTGTCTGCAGTCAGTTCGTTCGGGTCGATTGTGATATACAATTCCTCGGCATCTGTCGGGATAATATCTATATATGCCTGCCCGTGAGCGGATTCACAGGTGGCACCGATAATAGCGGTTCCAGGAGTGATGCCAGCATGATATATAATCGAAAAACTTCCAACAGAATCGGTATAGGTGAGTAAATCCACGCTGCCGAGTGTCGTTTGGAATTGCACCTCGAAACCTGCACCTATTGGATTGGCATTTTCATCATATACAGTTCCAGAAATGATTGCGGTCGTATCGCCATCGGCTGGAAGAATATTCGGCGATACAGACATAGAAATACTTGCCGGTGAACCTGCGATGAATTCGACATAAGTCGTGCCGATAATTCCATCACCGGCATCGGCAATAATAGTCGCTATGCCCGGAGTGGTCGGAGCTCGCAGTAATACTACCACCTCGCCGCTATCGGTGTAGGCGTATCCTGGAATTAAAATTCCCAAGTCGGTGGAGAAACTAACGGGTGTGCCATCGGGGACAGCACCACCGAGTGAATCGAAAACTAATGCTCGTATATTTGTCGATGAAATACCATCGGCGCAAAGATGAACCGAATCGGACATCACTACAATCGATTGAGCGGTTATCGGCGAAAAATAGACAACAGTGATTGCTTCGACATCGCCCGATGATGCTGTTATTTGAGAGGAACCTGTCGTTCTTGCACTCGTGAGAACCGTTTGCGTAAATCCAGTATCATCTGTGAACGAGTGGTCGAAAAGCAATTCGCCCAAAGTCGCAGCATAATCTATTCTATTTCCGCTTTCCACAGGATTGCCATACTGGTCGTAAGCTCGAACCGATATATCCGATTGCGATAAACCATCGGCGGGAATGGTATCGGGTAATGATGAAATCTCTAATGAATATACATCGCCTGCGGTGAATTCAACATATACGCTTTCGATATGACTCATCGCAGTGGCAAAAACCCATGCGGATGTCGCGGTAGTCGGTGCTGTCAGATTAACTGTGGATATTCCAGTGGATGTTACGCCTATCGTATCGATATTCCCAATCGGTATATGAGTGGGTGTCAAACATCGATACGATACGATTGTGCCATCGGAAATCGGCTGACCATACTGGTCTCTAATATCGGCGGTAACTGCTGCTGAACTTATTCCATCGGCTGGAAGTCTCGATGGCTCGACATCGAGAATTATAAAATGAACTGTAGCAGAAACGAATTCGACCTCGGCGGTTCCAACTCTGCCCTCGCAAGTAGCAGTGATTACTGCGGTTCCAGTTTCTGTGCCGCTTATCAAAATAGTCGATGCTTGACCATTTTCATTGGTGATTGCAGTCGCAGGATTCATCTGTCCAAGTGTCGTGCTGAAATCGACAGTAACACCCTCGACAGGATTGCCATACATATCCTGCACAGTAGCGACAACCTGCATATTGCTTCTGCCATCAGCTTCGAGATATGCCGATGTAGGGACAACCGAAATAGTTTGCGGCGACGACCCCGTAATATGAATCATAACCGAGTCTATAACAGTATCGGCTCCCTGAATAGCGGTCATAAGTAGCCATAAATTTCCGGCCTGTGAACCGCTTCGGAAAAGCGTGCTGAACTGTCCATAAGTTGCAGCGTCAGAACTGGTATATGTATATCCCGGTGAAATTATACCCATATTCAACGGAGCTGGAAAACTATCCTGATGAAGTGCGAAATAGACAGGCACGGGTAACCGCACAGGGTAGCCGAGACCATCGAGAATAAGTCCCGAAAGCACAGCCGAATCGCCGACCGAAATATTATCGGGTTGCAAATCGAACAATATATATGCAACATAGGGTCGCACAGGGTCGATGGGCAACAAAAATATCGGGAAATATGCTGTATCTATTCCAGCAATCATAGTTATGCTATCTGTCGTTATGACTCCTGGATTATGATTCAATCCCGAATAATAAGTTGTTCGTGCATAACCTATCGAATCGCTGAAAACAGGTGAGCCAATCATACCTGTATCCGCATAGAAATATACGGGATAATTCGGCAGAGGATTGCCATTTCGCATCACTCTGCACAAAATATCGACAGTCGAAAGACCATCGCCGAAAACGGTATCGGGAACGACATATATAACCTCTTGCTCGACAGTATCATACGGAGGAATACCGAGAGTATCCAAAAGATAGAACCATAAACTATCACCCACACTTATATCCGATGAATGTGCCTTAATCCACACTTGACCATCGACTCTCGGGTCTGCGGCATACCAGTATGTATATGCGAGACCGTTTGTATCGGTCAATGCCACAGAATCGACAGGGCCATAAGGATAACCGCCGATAACTCCCTCATCGCAAGATAAATGAATAGTCGCACTCGGTATCGGGTTGCCGAATGTATCGGACACCGAAATTCGCACCTGAATCCACAGGGAATTACAAGTATCGCCATCGAGAACCCATCCGCTTGGCATATTCAATTGTGGAGCATAGCCATCGATGTCGGGGTCGCCAGACCACCAGTCGTAAGTCCAACTGCAATATTCGCAAGTATATGGCGGAACACTTATGCATAAATGGCCAGTTAAAGTATCGATAGGCGACCTTTTTCGAGCCGAGATAGAAATTTCCTGCACATCTCCCGATGAGATATTTATCATCTGCGAATATGCAACCTCGCCAGAACCATCCATAACATAGGCAGCAACTCGCACAACACCCGAAACCGAACCTGCTTTCAATGTGGCTCGTGCAAGTCCATCGATTGTATATATAGTATCCGAGAAAAGCGGACCCAGCACAGAACTCGATGGTATCAATCTCGGACAGGGCGAAAGACAACTATCATCCCAGGTCGTGCAGGCATCCATATATGAAAATGTATCGATAGCGAATATAATCGGTGTCAAATCCGCAACAGCATTGCCGAACTGGTCGAATACATAGGTTGTCACTTCACTTTGGTATGGAGCGTTTCCGCAAGTGCGGATATGGTTTAGACTTACCGCGAGACTTTCAGTTCGAGCCAATTGAGGAATAAGAGTTATAGATGTAACTCCATGAGCGCTATCGGCGAGAGCGTGAATCCATATAAGTCCCGATGTCACTCCCGGGCTGAATAATGCTGTGAAACAACCTGTGCTGTCGGGAATAACACCTGTCGGTTCTATCGAGCCATACGAACATGGATAGCAAACAGAATCACCCGCTGCATCGTATGCGAGCCATAAATTTACTACGCCAGAAAATTCGACAGGATTACCATAGCCATCGACAACGCAGCCTGAAATAGTATCCGGCACGAGTCCGCCGACAGTATCGGTATCGGGAGAAATATTCAGGGTAATTCCCGCCGGTGGACCGCTTTGCACATTAAGCCAAACTGTATCAGAGCCGATTCCTGCGACCTCGGCAACAACTCCAACCTCGCCATTAGTCGTTCCAGAAATATAGACACCCTTAAATGTTCCATTGGTATCGGATGCCATCGATAAACTGTCGAGATGACCCATTTCGATAGGTGCTATGGAACTATCGGGTAAAATAAGACTCCAGTTCACCGGTGCGGGAGTTCGCACAGGGTCGCCAAGATAATCTGTTATCGAGCCATTTAAGTGAACAACTACTCCGCCGACCTCTGGGTTGTAATTATCTGCCGCTAATATAACGGTTGCGGGTAAAATATTCAAATTCACCGATGCTGTTCCCGAACCTGCAACGATGGCATTTATCGTAATCACTCCCGCAAGATTGCCTGTTTCGAAAACTGCCGAGAACAATCCGAGTGTATCCGAATAAACAGAATAACTTACAAAATCACCCACTTCGGGAGGAGCAATAAGAGTATCGGTCATTATAGACCAGCTTATCGGAAGTGGAATAGTAATAGGAACACCGCCAATATCTCTTATCATTCCCGTGAGTTCAACCTCTTGCCCGCCTACTGTGGGATTGTAATCGTCTGCAATAAGAGTTATATTCAATGCAACTGCCGCAGGACTCACATAAACGGGTATATAAGCAATAGCGCAACTGTCGCCGGCGATAGCGGTAATAGTATCGGCAAAAGTGCTCGGCGATGGATTTATCGCAGAATAATAGACTGTGGCAATACCACTTTCATTCGTCGTATCGATATTCGACGACAGCCATCCGTGCCTCGTTCTGAATTGAACCTGATAATTTGTCAGTGGAAGTGAACTATAGACAAGTTGGACAGCGATTGTAGATGAATCGGTGCCACTGCCCTCGATAGTATCGGGAATAGCGGTAGCGGAAATTATGTTCACTAAATCGCAGGGATTGCAGCAAAGTGTGCCATCTAAATATCTAAGATAGAAAAATAGACTATCCGCCACCGATGTCTCCGCAGAATAAGCTTTAATCATAACGAAACAGGAATCGAGTTCTCGTCTATCCGATGAGAACCAATAAGTAGTGCCGATGCCTGTCGAATCCGTGTTGATAGCGATAGATGGACTTCCAGGCCAGCCGCCGACAACTCCCGATGTCGCAGTGAACCAAACAGATGTGCTCGGTATCGGGTTATTGAATTCATCTGAAACTACTGCCATAATTTCGAGTGGCATACTGTCCTGTGTGCAAGCTCCCCACATAGCATAGTCGATTGGAGAGGAATAATAATTTTGCATCGGGTCGCCAGCTTCCCAAATAGACGACCCCGGTGGACGAGCTGAAAGCGATATATAATGCGGTTGTCCCGATGAAATATTTAAAAGTGAAGACCATGCAACAGTTCCAGAACCATCTAAAACATCGCAGCGCAGTCTAACCACACCAGAAAGATAACCAGCTTTAAGTTTAACGGTTGCATAAGAACCTGTGGAATCTGTCGTCGTATAGACTGTATCGGAATATAATCTTCCGAGAGTGGGATGCTCGGGTTCAAGACCCGGACAGGGATAACAACTATCCGATGGATTATTTGAACATGAATCCATAAAAGTAAAAGTATCGATTGAAAAAATCACGGATGTTCCATTTCTGACAGGATTCCAGTATCTATCGTATATTTGAGCGATAATATCGGTTTGGTCGTAAAGTCCCGAGCCGCAGCGATAGATGTGATAAGCATCTGCAAATAAGCTTTCAGTGTTAGCCACAGCGGGATTGAGGATAATATGCCCGCACACCGATATTCCTGCGTGGTCGGTTGCACAAATCGTGTCGATACCAGATTTTGTCCCGATGATAAAAGATGTTGTGCACATCCCTGCATTATCGCTGAAAAGGCAGGAATCAGCCATTACTCCAAGAGTGGGATTCAACGATGTGAAACATACGAATTCATTTTGAACGGGTTGTCCAAAAACATCTTTCACCCAGACAGTAATACCGACCTGTCCACTGCCGACAGTTACAGAATTGGAATCTAATTGCATTAGTAAAATATTATATTCCGTGCCTGTTATCACCGTGAATGTTCTGTATTTCGAGTATTCATCGTATCCAACAACGGTAACAACTACGGTCAGTCCGACAGAGTTCGATGGGAGAAAGAAATCCATACATGCCGTTCCCGGTGTGCTGGGACTTACACCACCCTGCGATGCTCGCCAAAGTGTATCTTTATCGGTTGTGCTTGTGGCACTAATCGTATCGGCGACGATTGTAAAATAGACGAGTTCGGTTGTTGGAAGCGGGACAATATTCCCTTTTTCATCCTGTCCTGTGATATAGGCGCATACAGTATTTGTCTGCCCCGCGATAACATCGTCGGGATTGTCGATAGTAATCGCATAAATCGAATCGATACTCCACACATTGAAAAACGGTGGAGTCGGGCTTGTTCCCTGTTGACAGCCCCAAAATATTGTCAGGATAGAAATTAAAAGAAATACAAAACCGATTACAATAATTTTTCGCGAATTCATAAATATACCTCCTAAATATAACCAACTATTATTATAGAATTAAAACCACATAAGTCAAACATAGTTGTTTTAAAATGCTAAAAAAACTACACTTAATAAATTACTTTATAATAATATATATAAGATTATGTATGTCAATAAAATAAATTAAATAATTTGATTTTTTTATTGAATCTATCGAATAAATACAAAAAATTTGATTCAGTTAAATGTTAAATTTATCGATGACATAAACAAATTTTACACAACCGAAAATTGCAAAAATGGAAAAATCTCATTAGCAAAATTTTTGCCATCGATTATATTTTACTTGACAATTTAATAATTATAGTTT